>JACPRD010000091.1 GCA_016190145.1 Planctomycetota bacterium
GCCCCGATCGCCCCCAGCCCCTCCATCGTCTTGGCCTTCACGCTGGTTCGGTCTTCCGGAATCCCCAGCATCTCCGCCACCGCCCGCGCCAGCTCCGCCTTCCGCTTCCCCAGCTTCGGCACCTCCAGAAACACCGTCGCGTCCACCTGCGCCGGCCGCAACCCCCGCTTCTCCAGAAGCTCCATCGCCTTCTCCACGAACACCCGCCCCGGCGTGCCTTTCCACTGCGGGTCGCCGTCCGGGAAATGATCCCCGATGTCCCCGAGCGCCGCCGCGCCCAGCATCGCGTCCACGAGCGCGTGCAGCAGCACGTCCCCGTCCGAGTGCCCCACCGGCCCGCGCGGGTGCGCGAACGCCAGCCCGCCCAGCACGAACGGCCGCCCGGGCTGGAGGCGGTGAATGTCGAAGCCGAGGCCGTGGCGGGTCATGAGAGTGGAAGAGCCTACTCTGCCGGAGGAGGGAGTGGCAAGAAGCAGGCTGCTATCTGCGCCGCACGACGAACTCGGCCTCATTGATCTCCGCCACGTCCCTGCCCTTCATGTGAAACGAAAGCGTGGATCCGGCGCGATTGATCGTCACCATGACAATTTCGTCGGAACTCTGGAGCGTGACGACTTGCTGCTTCCAGGATTCGAGCGACGTCAGCAGCGTGTCCCCGATGGCGACCAGAATATCGCCACGGAGAACCCCCATGGGACCCAGCGTTTTGGAGTACTTGACCGCGTAATCGAGGAATAGCCCGGTCGCCAGAGGGTCATGCCGCTGAATCTGCACCTGCGCTTCCTCACGCACGATCGGCGACGGATCGGAGGCGAGCTTCCGAAGCGAGGCAAGCGAGGACGGCTTGCGGAGCCAGGCTATGCGGTGCACGAGGACGTAAACCGCATGTTGATTCTCCGCGTGCACCCGAATCGCGGCTTCGAGTTCCGGAATCATTTCCTCGGTCGCGTCCAGCGCTCTGGCGATGCTTCCGGCGACCTTCCCGTCCTTCTCTGCGTTGAGAAGCCGGAGGATCTCCTTAGGGTCGGCTTCGCTCTCCTCCAGGGAAGCGGCGGCGCTCTCGCGGCAT
Organism: Planctomycetota bacterium; assembly: GCA_016190145.1. Lineage (GTDB taxonomy): Bacteria > Planctomycetota > MHYJ01 > WSZJ01 > WSZJ01 > WSZJ01. Next base: position 1,070 of record JACPRD010000091.1, read on the forward strand.
TCGGAGGGCGCGAGCGAGGGATTCCGAAGCGCCCACTCGACGAAATCGGGCATCCAGTGATGGAGCGCTTCCTCGAGATCGCCCGAACTCAGGCCGAAGTCGCCCTCGGGGTCGAGGAGCTTCAACCAGATCGCGATCGCATCGGCCCTTCCGGGCTCTCCCCTGGATGCGAAGCTCGCCATCAGCCGCAGGAGAGCTCGCCCCTCCTTCGCCTCCACGAGCGGATCGATCCGCCGGCGCATCTCCCCCAGTTCGGTGGCGGGCGGCGAAATTCCGGCGCGGAGTCTCTCGAGCTCCGCCTCGGCGGACTTCAGCTTCTGCTGCAGAGCCGCCGACTCGCTTTCTCCTGATTCCACAACTCCGCTCCCGTCGGCTGCCGTCAACTGGCGTTCGGTGAGCGTTTCTTCGTTTGCGCCCCCGGGCAGACGCCCGGCAAGAAAGCCGGCCGTGGCGCCGAGGACGCCCGCGACCAGGGCGATACCCGCCAGTGAGGGAGAGATCTTCATCGGGGTTACTTTCCCGGCATCCGGACCGCCACTGCGCGAGGACGTGAGCGAATCATTCTGACCACGACTGGAGCAGCGAGGCGGCGCAAGTACCGATGGCGTCCTCACGCTTTTGCAGCACTTGCAGCGTGCTCTCCATTTCCGGAATTCGGCAGCCCCGCGCCAGAGCGGCAAGAGCCGCCATGACGACACGGGGCTCTGAGGAATTCAAGCCGATGTCGAAAAACCGAACGGCTCCCGGTCCCGGGGGAATCGTCACTCGGATGAGCGAGTAAATGCTCGCCGCCGTCTCCGTGTCGCATGCGTGTATCGCGCAATACTCCAGCGCCGGCCATGCGGCAGGGTCATTCCTGTCCGCGTCGAGCGAGAACAATGTCGAAATCTCGGCTTGTGCATTCCCATCCAGCGATTCATATCGTGCCAGCAGGACCTGAGGAACATCCTGGGATCCAAGTGTTCTCATGGCCACCGCGACGGCTCGGATCATGCGGAAATCGTTCTCGGTGCGCAGCTTGAGCGACATCCAGCCGATGTCCTCGATGCGCAAAAATGCCTCTGCCGAGGCGAGAAGAGTCGCCTGGAACTCAGGTGTGACTTCAGACTCCAGGAGCAACGGCAGCAGGTGAAGCCGCACGGTTTCCCCGAACCGTCGCATCCGGGGAATGCATATCGCCAGGATGGGTGACCGACTCCTGGCGAGCTCACGACAAATCAGCTCACAGGCCTCACTCTGCTCGCAGTTTCTCAGGCCCTTTTCGACCACACCAAGATCGCTTAGCCAGGAACCGGTTGTGTACGCAGGGTTTTCCTCGCCCCTGGAGGCTTCCATGTTCCGGGCGACTTCTGGACCTGGCAACAAATCGCCGCAATTCAGCAGGGCTCGACAAAACTGCCAGGCGTCGATGCCACCCGGGGAACCGACCTGGTCGAGTTTGCCGATGAGAGACGGCCTTGCCAGATAGGCCAAGGCCGATCCGTCCACGAGGAGTCTGTTGCCGGAACGAAGCAACCCCAGGAATTCAGATTCACCGATGCCGCACATCCTCGCGAGGATCAGATAGAGGGTTGCCCGATCATGATTCGTTTCCACGTGAGCCGCGTCAAGAAGGCATCGACCCAACTGCAATTGCTGAACCTCAGGCAGATCGGCGAAGGCCGCCTTCCATCGATCTGGATCGAGATCCGAGAGGGCTGCAAGGGTTGACGCCAGGTTTGCGTTAATCTCATGGTCGGAATCGTGGCCTGCGGTACGTACGGGAGAACCAGGAGGTTCAGGTTCGCGATGAACCGGGGGGTTGGGAGACCCCGGCACAGCGGATTCCGAAGGGGGCGTCGCGCTCGGCGATGAAAGGCTCAACGTCGCGACGATCAGCACCGTCGCCGCGCCCGCGATGAAGAGTACGATCCTCTGTGGGGAGGCAAGCAACCTCACGGCGATCTTTACTTCCTCCGCTTGAGGCACGTCGTCGGGTGCATTCCCAGGCCAGGATTGACTCGTCGCAGCGACGCCACTACCGCTGATGCCTGCCTAGAACGCGACACGCAATTCTACCCCACCCACGTACGCCTCGCGCCGGCCGGTTCCGTACGCGTCCTTTGAAGCGAGCCATTGCGAGTCCAGGAGCGCGCCGCCGAAGATGGAGATCGTGGCCTGTTCGTTCACGTCCCAGGAGACGCGGAGGTCGAGTTCGTGGCCGAGGCGGCGGCCGGGGTCGAGCTCGGTCGCGCCGCCGGCCTTTTCGGGTTCGCGCCAGAGGCGGAAGTAGGCGTAAAAGAGTTCCAGGCGCAGGTCGCCGTCTTTCAGGAGCTTGGTTTCGCCCGAGAGGCGGAGTTTCGGGGCGAAGTAGTTGGAATCAATGTCGAGGCCGAAGACGTCGTCCTCGACGACGAGGGCATCGTCGATGTTCTCGTAGGAGACGAAGTCGCGGTTGACGTGGTCGGAGGGGTCGCCGCGGTCGCCGGTCAGGAACCAGAACGAGGCGTCGAGGGCGGGCTTGAAGGGCAGGGACGCGAACGGGAGGCGCGCGCCGATCCGGCCGGCCCAGGCATCCTGGCGGATGCGGTGGTCGGCGGGTTCGGCGTAGAGGCCGGTCTGCCAGTAGGCCTCGAGGTAGATCGAAAGTCCCATCGGCTTCGCGGGCCGGAAGTCGATTCCGAGGCCCGTGGTCCAGATGAGCGTCCCGGTGTCGTCGTTCTGGATGCCCGCAAAGAGCAGGTTGACGAGCGAAGGGGCGTCCTCGGTGATGGGGAGGAGCAGGTCGATGTTGACGCCGTAGAAACGCTCGTCGCGATGCTGGACGCCGCCTTCGAGCATCGTGAAGTAGAAGACGTCGACGAACGCGAGGGACTTGCGGAAGGCGTTCCACGTCAGGCGGAATCCGCCGGCGCGCGCGGTGTCGCGGAAGAGTCCGGCGGTCGCGGGGTCGGTGCCCTCGGGGGGCGCGGCGCCGTAGAGGGAGCCCTGGACGACGGACTCGGTGACGGGGGAGACGAGCGCGTACTCGCTGTTGCGCAGGTCCGCAAAGAACGCGTCGCGCGGACCGCGGAGCGAGAGCGCGAAATCCTGGAGGCCGGCCTTGAGGGAGAGTTCGCGCAGGAACAGCTCGCCGATGCGGACGTACGCGAGGACGAGGTGGGCGTCGGCGTCGTCGCCGTCGCCGAGGTCGCGGTTGGCCTCGGTGCCCCAGGTGTCGGTGTCGAACAGGTCGGCGGAGAGGGGCCGCGTGCCGATCGCCGCGGCGACCTGCACGTTCTTCGGGAGGCGCGCGGTGGCGACGATGCGGAGGTCGGGGACGAGGAAGCCCTCGCTGTCTTCGTCCGGGTCGCGGTCGAGCACGCGCGTGACGGCGTCGCTGCGCGCGGCGGCGGAGAGGGAGGTTTCGAGTTCGATGGAGAGGGAGGGTTTGTCGGCGGGCTTCGGGGCTTCTTCTGCGAAGAGGCTGGAGGCGAGGGCGAAGAAGGTAAAGGTAAAGGGGAAGGTAAAGGGAAAGGGCGGGCGGCGGTGGTCAGGCGGGAACACGGGTTAGAAGGTGACCGAGATGTCGAACGACCACATCCACATCGTCTGGCTGTCCGTCCGGAAGCCGAGGTCGTCGAGGCTGTTGGACGACGTGCCCCAGATCTCCCCGTTCCACAGGATCCCGAACCCCGCGCCCAGGCTCAGGAGCTCCGACTGGTGCCAGCGCACCGTCAGGTCCACCTCGTGCCCGAGGTCCTTGCTCGAGTCCGCCCCTGCGAGGTCGAAGTCCACCAGCGCCATCGTCCGGGAGTACGCGTAGAGGAGGCCGATGTCGAAGTCCGACGCCTCGAGCAGCGATAGCCGAAGCCCGCCGCCGACGCGCACCGACCAGTAATTGGAGTCGACGTCGAGCCCGAGCACGTCGTCCTCCAGGATCATCAGCTCGTTGTTCCCTTCCATGCTCAGGAAGTCCCGGTTGCGCCGTTTATCCGGCTGCGTCCCCGTCGAGTCCGCGATCGTGTTCTCGCCACGGTCGCCGCTGTAGGCCCTTCCGCTCACCGAGAAGAACGGCACGAGAAACTTCGCCTCCTTCGCGTCGACCTCGGGCCGGTAGTACACGCCGACGATCCCGGACCACGCGCGCTGGCCCTCGGTGTCGTCGTCGGTGACCTGCGTGAACTCTCCGTACTCGCCGTGCTGCCAGTAGCCCTCGAGGTGGAACGTCAGCGCCTTGAGCCGGAGCCCGAGCCCGCCGCCGTAGGTGTAGACGCGGTGGTTGTTGCCGTCGTTCGAGAAGACGGTCGCGAGCAGCGTGAGCGTCGACGGCTTGTCCTTGTCGAGGAGGTTCATGTCGAGGCGCCCGCCGTAGAGCCACTGGTCGTCGTGCGCCGTCCCGCCTTCGAACGTCGTGAACCAGAACGCGCTCACCTCGACGTTCTCGTTCAGCGCGTACCCGAGCCGGAATCCGCCCGCGTCGTACTGCCGGTCCTTGATCAGCCCGTCCGCGCTCGGCAACCCCGTCAGCCCCGCCGCCGCGTTCGCCTGCACGAGCTGCGCTTCCTGAACGCTCGTCCAGAACGGCGATTCGCTGCGCCGGAGGTCCATGAAGAATGGGTGCCCGGTCCCCGCGGGGTCGACCTTGAAGTCCTGGATCCCCGCCTTGAGCGACACGCCCGTCACGAGCATGTCGCGGATTTCGATGAAGGCCTGGCCGAAGTGCACGTCGAAGTCCAGATCGTCCTCGCCGCCCCAGAGCCCGCGCACGGCCGCGGTGCCCTCGCCCTCGCGCACCAGCTCGCGGTTCTCCAGCTCGACCGTGACCGACACCCGTTTCTCCAGGAGCAGCCTGAGCCCGATCGTCGCCGTGAGGTACGACCCGGTGTCGGAGTCCGAGTCCGGCCCGCCGATGTTCGTGCGGTCGAGCGCCTCGTTCATCGCCCCCGACCGGCCGAACGTCTTGATCTTGAGATCCCCGTAAAGTTCCACGCCCTGTGCGCTCGGCGCGTTGACGTTGTTGTCGGCGAGGGCGGGAAGCGCGGCCAGGGCCGCGAGGACCGCGAGGGCGAAGCGCATGGATCTCTCCGGAAACAGGTTGGGGCCCAATCTACCGCCCGCCGCGCCCTTGCAACAGCTTCCAGTCCGCCGGCGTGGTGACCTTGACGTTCCCGGGGTCGCCCTCGACCATCGCGACGCCGCGCCCGCAGCGCTCCAGGAGTCCGGCCTCGTCGGTGACGTCCCACCGGAACCGCGTCGCCCGGGCGAACGCTTCGCGCAGCCAGTCCGCGCGCGCGCCCTGCGGCGTCTGCACGCGCCACAGGCCTTCGCGCGCCACGGTTCCGACGATCACGCCGCCGCGCACCTTCTTGAGCGTGTCCGTCACCGCGAGCCCCGGGATCGCCGCCCCCGCGCGGAGCGTCGCCTCCATCACGCGTTTCACGACCGCCCGCGTCGGGAACGGCCGCGCGGCGTCGTGGACGAGGACGTGGGTAGCGTCGGGGGCCGCTGCGAGCGCGGCCGCGACCGAGTCCTGCCGTCGCGCGCCTCCCTCCACGAACGTCGCGCGCACGCGCAGGAGCCGCTTCCATCGCGCAACCTCCCCGTGCGGCACCGCGATGACGACGTCGCGGATTCCCCGGAACGCGGCGAGCGCGTGGAGGATGAGCGGCTTCCCGCCGTATCGGAGAAGCGGCTTTTTCCGTCCGCCCATCCGGCGGCCGGAGCCGGCGGCGGGAATGAGGAGGGCCCAGCGGGGCATGGGGAGGGGATATCAGAACGGGGCGCCCGGGGCAAGGGGCGTCGAGGTGCGACAGCGGATCTGAGATCGGGGGCGCCAGAAGCCAGAAGCCAGAAGTTGGAAGGAAATGCGCCGATGACCCGATCTGTGGGATAGTTTAATTTTTGTGGGAGATACAAAGAAATGTGGGATAATCCGCCCATGCTCAAGAAGACGACCGTCCCGCCTCCCGAGGGCTGCCAGGTCCGGCTCGGCGCACGAGGACGATTCGTACTGCCCGCCGGTATCCGCCGGAGCATGAAACTCCGGCCCGGCGATGCCATCGCGATCATCCCGGAGCCGGACGGCAGTTTCCGGATCCTGAGCGTCCGCGACGCCGTCCGGCGGGTCCGGGGCCTGTACGCCCACCTCGCCCCGGGGCGGTCGCTCTCGCGGGAACTGATCGCCGAGCGCCGCCGGGAAGCGGCCCGCGAGGAGCAGGAGTGAAGCGACGGCCGGAGTTCGTCCTCGACGCTTCCGCGCTGCTCGCCCTCCTCCAGGACGAGCCCGAAGCCGCCGCGGTCGAGCGGCTTCTCGGGCGCACCGCAGCCATCAACTCGGTGAACTGGTCGGAAGTCCTGACGAAGCTCTCGGATTTCGGAGCGGACCCTGACGAAACGGCTTTCCGCATCCGAGGCGGAGGCGCGCTGACGGAGACGCTTCAGGTTCTGCCCTTTCAGGAGCGGGAGGCGCGCAAGGCGGCGCGTCTGAGGCAAGGGACTCGCGCCCACGGCCTGTCGCTCGGCGACCGCGCCTGCCTCGCCACGGCAGGTCTGCTCCGTGCGACGGCGGTCACGACCGACGGCGCCTGGGAGGGGCTTCGTCTCGGGGTCGGGGTGAGGGTGCTGCGGCGGAGCTGAGCGATCGGCCTCGCCGGCCTCACGCGCTCAGGACCTACGGCTCCTTGCGAACGGGCACGAGGCCGAGGTCCGGGAGTTTTTCGCGCGGGACCTGGAGGGTGAAGCTGGAGCCGTCGCGGTGGACGACGACGCCGACGAGGCGGTCGCCGGGGAGGGACTCGAGCAGTGCGGCCAGGTCGTCATTCGAGGCGATCTCCCTGCCTTCCATGGAGAGGAGGATGTCGCCTCTGCGCAGGGGCTGTTCCTCGCCGCGGCCGGCGGAGAAGAACTCGTCCGGGCCCGCGCTGTAGCAGACGAGGGCGCCGGTCGCCGGCGGGTGCCGGCGGATGCGCTCGAAGGCGGCGGCCTCGCGGACCCTGGGGTTTTCGTCGCGCAGGAGGAGGTCGAAGGCGCGCTCGCCCGCGGGGGTGGAGAAAGAGGCGATCGTCTGCACCAGAGAGTCGGTGTGGTCGTCCCAGATGTCGTCCACAGGGGCGGTTCGTGCGATCTCGACGAGCCGATCCGCCATGGACTCGTCGGCGAGGAACGGGAGCCAGGAGCGCATCCGCTCCGCGACGGAGTCGTCGCGCTCCGTGAGGATCAGGCGGAGGAACATCGCCCCCGCGTCCGCTCCGGCGCAGCGGGGGAAGCGCTCCGCGGCCTCGAACCGGAAGCCTGCGGGCGCGGCTTCGGAGTGTTCGAGGGCCCATGCCAGGAGCGCAGGGTCCCGGAACAGCCAGGGGCGAAGCGCCTCCTGGAAGGGCGCGCGCTCGAGCGCTTCCTCGAGGCTGGCCTCGCCGTCCGGGAAGACGGCGGCGTAGAGCTGCATGGCGGCGGGGTAGCCGGCCTCGCCGAGGGCGGCGAGTTTTCGGAAGAGGTCGGCGAGTCCCGCGACGTCGCGCCGTTCGACGAGCGCGGGGAGGGCGCGGAGGAGGTCAGCGGCGGAGGCGGTCGCAGTGCCGGCGGCGGCGTCGGGAGTGCGGGGAGCGGTCGGGTCGACCGCCGCAGGGCGCGCCGCGGAAGCGGCGGGCGCGGCTGCTTCTCCAGCCGCGGGCGCGAGCGGGCGGCGGGCGCTTCCGGCCGCGAGGCCGCCGGCGAAGGCGGCGGCCGCCGCAGCGAGCGCGAGAAGGGCGGTCGCGCGGCCGCTCATCGGGCGGGCCTCACGTACCGGAGCGCGCCCATGGCCGCGAGTTCGCCGGTGGTGACCGTTACGGGGACGAGCCCCCCGTCGCGCCGCACCATGAGTTCGAGCGTCCGGCCGGGTTCGTAAGCCGACGGCATTTGGAGTTCAAACTCATGGCCGGTGGCCGGCTGGCCGCCGACCTCGACCACGATGTCCCGCGGCCGCAGCGCGCCGCCGGGAGCCGGGCCGACACCGCCGCGCCGCGCGCCGGTCACCACGAACCCCGCCTCGGGCGGATCGAGCAGCAGCCGTGCGATCGCGACCGCCTCGCGCACCCGCGCGTCCGGGTGAGCCGCCAGCTCTTTCATCGCCGCCGCCGAGGACGGCGCGCGCGAGATCGTCTCCACGAGGTCGAGCGTCACGTCGCTCTCCCGCTCCGCGTGCCGCACCGCAAGGCCCGAGAGCAGGGGGAGGTCGGAAGCGCCGGGGTCGCCGAGTCTCCGGCACGCCTCCAGGACCCACACCGGATCTTCCTCCGTCGCGAGGCATTCCCGGATCAGGGCGGGCGGATCGGCGTCGGGGAAGAAGCGGAGCAAGGCGTCGATGGAGCGCAGGCGGTACCAGGCGGGCGCCTCGGCCGCATGCCTCACCGACCACTCCACGAGCCCGCGATCGAACCAGAGGAACTCCATGTCGATCGCCAGGCCCATCGGGTCCCGGCCCTCCGCCGCCTCCCGGAGCATCTCCGCCACTTCGAGCGCGGCGACGTATCCCGCTTCGCCGAGCGCGACGAGCTCGCGGAACAGCCTCAGGAGTGCCCGAGCGTCGCGAGACCGAACGAGATCCGGCGCGCGCGCCCTGAGCTCCCGGGCGCGCAGGTTCAGCGCTTCCCTGTCAGGCGCGGCCGGCGCCGCCGGTTCCAGTCCGGAGGGCGGGTCTCCCCCGGCGGCCGCCGCGCCCGGCTTCGCCGCCCGGGCCGGTTCTGCCGCCGGAACGCCGGGTCCGGCAATCTCCGCATCTGCACCGGCAGCCGCCGGCGCGCGCGAGCCGTACACGAACCCCGCCCCGAAGGCGGCGGCCGCCGAGGCGACGACGACGAGGGCCGAGGCGCGCGCGTCCATCCCTCGACGGTACACCTCGAACCGGCCGATCAGAAACAGGAACCTGGAAACCGCCGCACGCGATTCGGCGGAGGGATGTGCGCGGAGTTGTCGCATCGAGGGTCGTTCAACGCCAAACGCCGAACGCCGAACGCCGAACCCCGCCCGGCGGCTACAATGCGCCGCCCGACAGCGCCCGCGCGCCACCTCCAACCGATGCCCCCCACCCCCGTCACCGACCACGATTCCTCCAGCCTCCGCGACGCGCTCGTCGCGATGGGGGAGAAGGCGTTCCGGGCGGGACAGATCCTGCGGCACGTGTACCGGCGGTGCGCGCTCTCGTACGACGAGATGACGGACCTGCCGGCGGAGCTGCGCGAACGGCTCAAGACGGCGCTGCCGCTGCTCTCGACGGGAAGGCCGGAGGAAAAGAAATCGAAGGACGGGACAGTGAAACTGCTGGTCCCGTGCGCCGACGGGCAGCCGGTGGAGTGCGTGATGATCCCGGAGCCGCCGGGAAAAGTGCCGCCGGAGCGGCGGACCGTGTGCGTCTCGACGCAGGCGGGGTGCCCGGTGGGGTGCGTGTTCTGCGCGAGCGGCCTGGCCGGGCTGGCGCGGAACCTCACGGCCGGCGAGATCGTCGAGCAGGTGACCCGGCAGGGAAGGCTCGTGCGCGACCGTTTCGGCGGCATCGACCACCCGATCTCGAACGTCGTGTTCATGGGCATGGGCGAGCCGTTCTACAACCTGGAGCGCGTGATCGGCGCCATCGAGCGCCTGAACGCGGACTGGGGAATGGGAATCGGCCTGAACCGCATCACCGTCTCGACCGTCGGCGTCGAGGGCGGCGTCGGGAAACTCGCCGCGCACCCGCTCGCCCCCAACCTCGCGCTCTCCCTGCACGCGCCCAACGACGAGATCCGCCGCGCGGTCGTCCCCTTCACCAAAGCCCTGACGGTTTCGCAGCTCGTTTCGGAAGGAGTGAAGTACCGCGAGAAGACGGGGAAGGAAGTCACCTGTGAGTACGTGATGCTCGCGGACGTCAACTCGAGGCCGGAGCACGCGCGGGAGCTGGCGAAGCGGGTGTCTGGAAGGGGGCTCAAGGTGAACCTGATCCCGTACAACGAGGTGGAGGGGCTGGCGTACAAGGCGCCGGCGGCGCGCGAGGTGGCGGAGTTCGCGCGGATTCTGGAGGCGGCGGGGGTGCCGTGCCCGGTGCGGCGGGCGCGCGGCGACCGGATCGCGGCGGCGTGCGGGCAGCTCAGGCTGCGGAAGATGGGCGCGACTACCTGAGGGCGATCCGCCGCGTTTCCGGGTGGGCTTTGTAGCGGGCCTGTTTGAGAAGGGACATGGCCCGGTCGGCGCCCGCGATGAGGGTGGCGGGGGAAGAGCCGTTATCGGGGCGGACGCCGATGCCCGCGCTCAGGGTCAGGCCGGTCCGGTCCTTGACGGCCGCGCACGCGCGCTCGGCGAGCGTCGTTGCGGAGGCCCGGTCGCCCGGAACGACGGCGAGGAACTCATCGCCGCCGTAGCGGCCCACCGAGTCGCCGCGTCGCAGGACGCTCTTGAGGGCGAGCGCGGTTTCCTTGAGGACTTTGTCTCCTGCGAGGTGTCCCTGGACGTCGTTGACCTCCTTGAAATTGTCGAGGTCGAACAGCACCACGGACAGTGCCTCCCCCGAACGGTCCGCGCGGTGGAGGGCGGCTTCGAGTGCTTCCAGCACGCAACGCCGGTTGCAGACACCGGTCAGGGGGTCGGTCAGCGCCATCTCCTGAAGCCGCACGATCAGCGCCTCTTTTTCGCTTTCCAGGTCGCGCCGGATGGTGCCGAGAGCGCCGAAGACGGCGGCGAAGATGAAGGGGTGTGCCAGGGCGAAGTAGTGGACGGGATGCGCGCCGAGCATGTCGAAGACCGACCGGCCCGCCCAGCCGCAGAGGCATCCGTCGAGGTAGAAGGAGAAGAGCGGGACGGGGACGCCCCACAGGAGGCCGAACCACAGGTACAGGTTTTTCCTGGGGTTCCACGTGAAAGGATCCCCGAGGGCTCGCAGAAAAGTGGCGATCGTTTTCATAGGTGGATTCGCAGAATCGCCGACTTGGCTTGGTCGCAAACGTGGGACCGCGCCGGGGGGAGCGTCGGCAAGGGTCTCGAGGGCCCGGCAGGGGACAATTCCTCAGGATTTGTCGGGAGAGCGCGGAATCCGGCGCGTTTCCGGGTGAGCCTTGTAGCGGGCCTGTTTGAGCGCCGACAAAGCCCTGTCTGCCGCGGAAATCAGAGATCTTGAGGAAGTTCCATCCTCCGGCCGGACGGCGACGCCGGCGCTCATGGACAGGCCCGTCAGCTCTTTCACCGCCGCACTGCCGCGCTCCGCGAGCGTGAGGGCGGCCGCGCGATCGCCTGGGACCACAGCCAGGAACTCGTCGCCTCCGTACCGGCCGAGCGCCTCCTCGCGCCGGAGCGCGCACGCGAGCGCGAGCGCCGTGCTTTTGAGAATGTCATCCCCGGCCAGGTGCCCGCGGAGGTCGTTGACTTCCTTGAAGCTGTCGAGGTCGAAAAGCACGACGGCGACCGGTTCGCACGAGCGCGCGGCGTGGTGCAGGGCGAGATCCAGGCACTCGAGAATGCTGCGCCGGTTCCGGACGCCCGTGAGAGGGTCGGTCCGGGCCATTTCTTCGAGGGTCCGCCCGATGTCGCGGTGGATGGTTCCGATCGCGCCGAAAAAGGCGCCGAACAGGGCGGGGTGGGCCAGGGCGAAGAAGTGGACGGGGTGCTGGCGCAGCATGTCGAGCAGGGAGCGGTTGTTCCCTCCGAGGAGAGAGGCGTCGAGATAGAGCGAGAAGGCGGGGATGGGGAGGCCCCAGAGGAGGCCGAACCAGAGGTACAGGTTCCTCCTGGGATTCCAAGTGAAGGGATCCCTGAGGGCTTTCAGGAAGACAGCGAGCTTCTTCATTGTAGGGCGCAACCGGCCTCACCTCCGGTCTTAGGTCGGGTTCCATGGCGACCTGCAGAAATTCAGAGGCGGACGGGGGCCAAGGTAGAGATCTAGATATTCGGATGAGATTATCCGGATCCTTTGGAGATGGGAGACGCAAAATCGGGACCGCCTGCCTGGCATGATTTGGCTGGGTCTTGTGGAATGCGGTGTGGAATTTCACGCACCATCGAGCGAGAATCCACGATGAGAACCCATGAAAACCCCTTTTCTAGGGCAAAAAGCCGCGGCACCCCAGTTGCTCTTCAAAGACAGTCCCACGTCACCCGTTCCCCCCAGCCCGCGCACCCTGAGCCCGGAGAGAACCATGAACATCCTGGTCGTCGACGACGAAAAACTCATCCGCTGGTCCCTCCGTGAACGCCTCACCAAAGAGGGATTCACCGTCGCGGAAGCCGAGGACGGAAAGTCCGCCCTCAGCGCCTTCCACCAGGAACCCCCGGACCTCGTCCTGCTCGATATGAAACTCCCCGACTCGGACGGCCTCAGCATCCTCCGCGCCATCCAGAAGGAAACCCAGGGCGGCCCCGAAGTCCCCGTCATCATCATCACCGCCTACTCGACCGTCGATACCGCGGTCGAAGCCATGAAACTCGGCGCCTTCGATTACGTCGCCAAGCCCTTCAACATGGACGAACTCGCCCTCACCGTGCGACGCGCGCTCGACACCTCGACCTTGCGCCGCGAAGTCCGCGCCCACGTCAGCGAGCGCCAGGCCAGTTTCGGCGTCCATAACCTGGTCGGCAAAACCAAGGCCATGAAGGAGGTCGTCGACCTCGTCAAGAAGGTCTCCCAGAGCGGCGCCTCCACCGTCCTGATCCGGGGCGAGTCCGGCACCGGCAAGGACCTCATCGCCAAGGCCATCCACTACGAGTCCAACCGCGCCGACAAGCCCTTCATGAATATCACCTGCACCGCCCTCCAGGACACCCTCCTCGAAAGCGAACTCTTCGGCCACGAACGCGGCTCGTTCACGGATGCGAAAGTGCAGAAGAAGGGGCTGTTCGAGTTGGCCAACGGCGGCACGATCTTCCTCGACGAAATCGGCGACATGTCGCCGTCGCTTCAGGCCAAGCTCCTGCGCTCCCTGGAAGAGAAGGCGTTCAAGCGGATCGGCGGAACGGTCGACATCAAGGTGGACCTGCGCGTGATCGCAGCCACGAACCGCGACCTCGAGAAGCTGATCCAGGAAGGCAAGTTCCGCGAGGACCTCTACTACCGCCTGAACATCATCACGATCATCTCGCCGCCGCTTCGCGGCCGGCGCGAGGACGTGCCGATGCTCGTCACGCACTTCATCCGGAAATTCGCGACGGAGTTCAAGCGCGACGTGCGGGACATTGCGAAGGAAGCGCTGGACAAGCTGCAGTCGTACGACTGGCCGGGGAACGTGCGCGAGCTCAAGAACGTGATCGAGCGCGCGGTGCTGCTGGGGTCGACGCCGGTGATCCAGGGCGAGGACATCGCGCTGGGCCGGACGGCGCCGCCGGTGCCGGGGCAGGAGGATCGCCTTCTCCGCCTTCCGCCGCGCGGGCTGGTGTTCGAGGACCTGGAGCGGGATCTCGTGGTGCAGTCGCTCGAGCGGACGGCGGGGAACCAGACGAAGGCGGCCGAGCTGCTGGGGCTGACGCGCGACCAGATCCGCTACCGGATGGAGAAGTTCGGGCTGCTCAAGACGGAAACGCACGCGTAGCGACCCGGGAAGCGCCTCGAAAACCTGCCGCGCTTCCCGTGTCGACATTTCGAGGGGAGTCGGGCGGTCATGATTCCGGGGTCCTGCGAGTTGGAGGAATCGACGGGGGCGAAGGCGGCGCCGCCGGCTCCGAACGGCGACGCGTACGCGCCGGCGGAGATGGCGCGGCGGGTGGAGGAGACCGGGGTCAGGAAGGCGAATCTCGACGTGCCGTCGATGCTCGCGCTGGCGGTGATGGCGGGCGCGTTCATCTCGATGGGCGCGGCGTTTTCGACGGTCGCGATGACGGACTCGAAATTCGGCTACGGGGCGACGAAGCTGCTGGGCGGGCTCGCGTTTTCGCTCGGGCTGATTCTCGTCGTCGTGGCGGGCGCGGAGCTCTTCACGGGAAACAACCTCGTCGTGATGGCCTGGGCGAGCGGACGCGTATCCACGGCGAAGCTGCTCCGGAACTGGGGCTGGGTGTACCTGGGAAACCTCGCGGGGGCGCTCGCGTCGGTGGGGCTCGTCTACCTGTCGCGCCGCTGGGAGGACGCGGGCGGGCAGACCGGCGTCACGGCGATCCGGATCGCGCTCGCCAAGGCGGCGCTTCCATTCGGCATCGCGTTCGTGCTCGGCTTGCTCTGCAACGCGCTCGTCTGCCTGGCGGTCTGGCTCTGTTTCAGTGCGCGGACGACGACGGACAAGATTCTCTCGATCCTGTTTCCGATCACCGCGTTCGTGGCGCTCGGCTTCGAGCACTCGATCGCGAACATGTACTTCATTCCGCTGGGGATCCTGCTCAAGGCGGAGCCGTCGCTGGTGCAGGCGGGGGGGTGGTCGGCGGAGGCGCTGGCGCCGCTCGGGTGGGAGGGTTTCGTACGGAACCTGGTGCCGGTGACGCTGGGCAACGTGGTCGGGGGCGGGTTGATGGTAGCCGGGATCTACTGGTTCGTTTATCAGCGGCCCAAGCGCGGAAATGTGTCGTAAAGTTCCGCTAATGTCAGGAATTTTCCACACAGGCGCGGCCTTCCGGTATCATCCTGTATCGAGTTCTCCACCGGGACCGCCTAAGGAATGTTCACCATCGGACGCTTCACCCTTACCCCCGACGAGGTCATCCGCCGCAAGGCCTACCTCGAAATCACCCCACAGGACGAGCGCCGACTGCTGGAGGCCCACCCGCACCTCGTCCGCCACTCCGGCCGCATCATCGACGCGTTCTACGTGTACCTCATGGGCCACGAACATACGCGCCGGATGCTCACCCAACCCGGCCTCGTCGAACGCCTGAAGAAACTCCAGGCCGATTACTTCCGCGAGCTGACCTCCGGCGACTACGGCATGGGCTACTTCGAGAAACGCCTCCGCGTGGGCGCGGCCCACGACCGCGTCGGCCTTGCCCCCGAGTGGTACCTGGGCGCCTACGCCAAGTACCTCCAGATCGTCTCGGGCGTCCTCCGCGAAGTCTATGCGGACGATCACGAGAGGTTCGACCTCACCCTCGTCGCGCTCAAGAAGATCATCTACCTCGACATGAGCCTCGCCATCGATGCGTACATCCACAGCGCGCAGGTGCGACTCGAGTCCAAGAACGTCGAGCTGGAAGCGGCCAACACGGAGCTCCAGAAACTCCACGCAACCAAGCAGCAGCTCACCGACATGATCGTCCACGACCTCCAGAACCCGCTCACCGGGATCCGGTCGTTCCTCGAACTCCTCGGCTCCCGCGCGGAGGGATTGACGCCGCGGGAGAAGGAAGCCCATGCGGAAGCGCTCCGCCGGTGCGACGACCTCGGCCAGATGATCCTGAACGTGCTGCAGGTGAGCCGGGCCGAAGCCGGGAAGCTCGAGGCCTACATCGAAAACGTCGACCTCGCCGAGCTGGTCCGCGAAAGCGTCAAGGCCTTCGAGCTCCCCGCGGAGCTGGACGGCCGCAAGGTGTCGGCCGAGGCGCCCGAGAAACTGCCCGTGAGGACGGATCAGTCTCTGATGAAACGGGTCCTCCACAACCTGCTGCGCAACTCGCTCCGGCACACGCCCCGCGGAACCGTCGTCCGCGTCGTGGCGCGGGCGGGCAACCATGGAGCGGTCGAGATCCGTGTCTCCGACGACGGCCCGGGAATCCCGCGTGAGGCTCAGCCCCTGCTTTTCGAACGGTTCGGCGCGCCCGCCCTCCGCGACGCCGGGCTGCGCGTCGACAGCGGCCTCGGCCTCGCCTGCTGCAAGTCGGCGCTTCAGGTGCTGGGCGGGTCCATCGCCGTTGAGAGCGACGGCAAGACCGGGACGACGTTCAAGGTCACGCTGCCTTGAAAACAGCCGCCTACCTCGCGGACCGCACCTTCAACGACCTCAGCGCGATCCGCCCCTTCCCCCACTCGAGCAGCATCGGCCCCGGACCGCGCTTCAATTTTCGCTCCTCGACGATCGTCGTCCGGTCCAGACGCGCCTCCAGGACGTCGCCGCGGATGCGCAGCATGAGCACGCGGTTGCTGCCCGGGATCACGTGGTCGAAGACGGTTTCGCCACGGAGCGTGATGCGGAGGGGCGTGGGCTCCCAGGCGCCCGCGTAGATCCGCCACGTCCCGTCGCCGCACGGGGCGACGGACTCGAGCGAGACGGGGGCGACGCCGGTCAGCACGCGATCCTCGATCGCCAGTCCTTTCAACCGAAACCCCGCCGCCTCGGCCCCCGCGAGCAGCTCCCTCCACTCCTCCTCGGCCGGCGCCGACTTGATTTCCTCGAGAACGACGTCGCGGAACGAGACGGAGGCGTCCTGGACGGTGATGCGGAGCCCGCCGGCCGCGGGGTCGTCGGGCCATCCGTACGGCAGAAGCGGGAGCTGGCCGTCCACCATGGCGGTGACGGCGGATTCGAGCGCGACGACTTCGAGGTCGCGCCACTTTCCCGGGAGGTCGCCGGGAAGGGCGATCTGGATCGGGTTGCCGGCCGTGCGGATGTCGACGCCGGAGTTGCGGCCGGACTCGAACCGGAAGCGGAGGCGGAGGCGGAAATTGCGCCAGCGTTCGTTGATGAAGAGTTCGGCGACGGGGCGATCGCCGGACGCGGTGCCGCGGAGGGCGCCGTCCGAGGTGATCCAGAGGGCGCGATCGGGGGTCTGGAAGCGGCCGGCGGTGGCGCCGTCGGTGAGGGGCTGGGGCTTGTCGAGGGCGAGGCCGCGGCCGACGCGGGCGAGAAGGGCCTGGCGCGCGCGCCATTCGTCGGCCCAGGCCTTAGGGGGCTGGCCGTTCACGACGACGTTGTCGATCCTGACGGTCGTGCCGCGGTCGGTAAAGAAACTCGGCGGCGAGGTGAAGACGGGGTCTTCGGCAGGAACGGACAGGACTTCCTCGCCGTCGAGGATCACGGCGACCTTGCCGCCGGCGATGCGGAGGACGGCGTGCATCATCCGGCCCGGCTCCGGCAGGGGGCGGGGCTTCGCGGGGGACTGGCTGAAGCAGGAGAACTCGATGCGCGCGGCGCCCGGCCGGTGCACGAACCGGTAGCCTCCGGCGGCGATGCCGAATCCCGCGGGCTCTCCTTCGAGGAGCGTGAAGTCGGCGCGGATTTCGACGTCGCCGCGCAGGGGGGCGTTGAGCTCGAGCGTGCCGTCGCGCAGCCAGATCGCGCCGTCCTCCAGGCGCAGTCCCTGCCGGCCCGCGCTGCCGCCGCCCGCGTGCAGTTCGGCGCGCCAGTCGCGGAGCTGCGCCGGGGCGGAGAAGTCCCAGGTCATGAAGAATCCGAGTCCCCAGCGGCGGACGGGGACTGCGAACGGCTCGCCCTCAACCGTTTCCGCGGCCTGGAACTCCAGTTCGGAAAGCTCGGCCGCTGCGGCGCGCCACGCGGGACTCTCCGCGAATTTCGCGCGCTGCGCCAGCCCCTCCCGGCATTTCCTCCAGTCCTTCCGGCGCGCCGCTTCGAGGAGCGACGCGAGCGCCCGGCGCGCCTCCGTCTCGGCGGCGAGCGCGGAAATCCGGTCCGCCAGCGCGTCGAGCTCCGCCCGGCGCGGCGACTCCGCCCACGCCCGCCGGGCGGCCGCTTCCCGCCCGCAGAACAGGCTCAGCAGCCCCAGGCCCACGGGTTTCGCGCCTCCGCCCCGCACGAACCTCAGCAGGTCGTCCGCCGGCAGCTCTGCGTACCGGAGCTGCGCCTCCCCTCCCCCGGCGAGCGCGAGCCGGATGCGCTGCTCCGTCGCGCCCTCGATCTTCACCTTGCCGATCGGAAGGTCCAGCTCCTCGCCCCTCGACTTCTCCGCCCCGGCGGCCGCGCACGCGAGCGCCGCTTCCGCTTCGGAAATCAGCCCCTCCCAGATCTCCAGATCCCCGGACAGCGACGGCGCTTCCTGCCGCACCCGCGCCACCGCCTGCCGCGCCGCGGCGAAATCCAGCGACGTCCCGTACTCGAGGATTTCCGCGAGGAGGGGGTCGAGGAGGTGAAGTGCCGCCGCGCGGTCGCGGTCGAGCTGGACCTGGGCGAGGCGGCGTTTTTCGGCGGCGGCGAGCATCGCGAGGTCGGGGAGGTCCATCGCGAGGACGGCGTCGAAGCACCGGAGGGCGTCGGCGATTTTTCCCTCCGACTCGAGCCGCGCCGCTTCGGTGCGCGCGCGGTCGAACGCGGCCTGCGCATCGAAGCGGATGGACGCGGCGAGATCGGCGGCCCGCTTGCGGTACTGGGGAGTCTCCGCCTTCCAGGCCTCGACCTCGCGGAGCGCCGCGCCGAGCGTGCCGGCCCGGCGGAGCGGCGCTATCCGCCCGGCGAGCACTTCCCAGCCCGCTTCGTCCGCCAGCACTCCGCGACTCGTCTCGTCCGGCGCCTTCACCGGAGGCTGTTCCGGTGGTTTTTCCGGCGGCTTCGCTGGCGGGTTCTCGACCGGCTTCTCTTCGGGCGGCGCCCGTCCTTCCATGCGCGCCGCGATCGCCGCTTCCAGAGCCCGCCGCTTTTCGGGATCGGTCTCGCGCGCGAGCTCGTCGCGAAGGGCCGCGAGTTCCGCCTTCATGCGCCGCTGCTGGTCCACGAAATACCCGACGAGCCCGAGGACGGCGAGCGCCGCGACGCCGGCGCCGACCCAGAGGAGGCGGCGGCGGATCGCCTTCACGGCGCGCGAACCCAGTCCCGCGGCCTTCGCCTCGATCGACTGCCCGGCGACCCAGCGTTCGATGTCGGCCGCGAGCGCCCCCGCCGTCGCGTACCGGCGCGAGGGATCCTTTTCGAGGCACTTGAGGCACACGACCTCGAGGTCCCGCGGCACGCCCGCCGACTTCCTCGACGGCGCCTCCGGCTCGTCCTCCACCACCGCCTTCATCGTCGACATCATGTCCGCCCGCGCGAACGGCGTGTGCCCTGTGAGCCCTTCGTAGATCACGGCGCCCAGCGAAAACACGTCGCTCCGGGCGTCGATCGCCGCGGATTCGCCCCGCGCCTGTTCGGGGGACATGTAGAACGGCGTCCCCATGACCATCCCCGACATCGTGAGCTTCGAAGCCCCCGCCTGCTCGATGGCGAGCCCGAAGTCCATGAGGAAGGCCGTGCCGTCCGGCGCGACGATGACGTTCGAGGGCTTGATGTCCCGGTGAAACACCCCCACGCCGTGCGCGTAGTCGAGCGCCCCGGCCACGGCGCCCGCGATCTGCATGAACTGCGGCGTCGTCACCCGCCGCTTCTTGATCAGCACGTCCAACCCCGTTCCTTCGATCAGGTCCATCGTGAACCACGCGCGCGTCCCGTGCTCGCCCAGCTCGTGGACCGCGACGATGTGGGGGTGGCGGAGGCGCGAAGCGAGGCGCGCTTCGCGCAGAAATCTCTTGCGCATGTTGTCGTTCGCCTCGGGTGAGAGCATCTTGACGGCGACGACGCGCTGGAGATCGTCCTGCCAGGCGCGGTACACCACGCCCATCCCGCCCCGCCCGATCTCGTTCAGAATGACCAGCTTGCCGACCGACCGGCCCGGTTTCTTCCGCGCGGCTTCGACCTCGGCATGCAGATCTGCCGTCGCCGTCCCCGGCCTCGGGGTCCGGCCCGATGATGATGTCCCTCCCGGGTGCCCACCGGTCACGCTCGCGCCTCCCGGGAGAATGTACTGCGCAAGGAGGTGAGGGCGAAGGGGTATTGGGTGTCGGAAGGCGGGAAGCCGGTAAAGCCAGCCATAAGCCATAAGCGGCGCGCTGCGCGCGCCACATAGTGCGGAGTGGACTTCAGTGTTCCCGGGCTGTCGGGAATTCGGGAACACTGAAGTCCGCTCCGACTGCTTGTGGCGCGCGCAGCGCGCCGCTTATGGCTTATGGCTGGCCTTACTGTGTTCCAGGCCCTCCGCCCCCCTACTTCCTGCTGCGCACAACCAGCATCGGAACCACGGACGCCCTCAGCACCTTCTCCGTCACGCTGCCCATCACCCACCGCGACACGCCCGACCGGCCGTGCGTCGTCATCGCGATCAGGTCGGCGCCGTGCCGCTTCGCCGCGTCCAGGATTTCCGCCGCCGGATCGCCCAGGCGGACCACCGGATCCACCGGGATCGCGGCTTCGCCGAAGTCCTTCACCGCGATGCGGACCAGGGGCTCGCCCGCGCCCTTCTTCTTCGATCCCTCGCTCTCCGGATCCACGATGCCCAGCACCATCACGCTCGCGCCGTAGGCCTTCGCGAGCTCCTTCGCGTGCGGAATCACCTGGAGCGAGTTCTCGCTGCCGTCGACGGGAACCAGGATCTTCTTGAACGGGATTTCCTGGACCGGCGCCCGCCTGGCTTTTGCGCCCACTTCCTTGAAACTCCGCACGATCAGCACCGGCACCGGGCTCGCCCGCAGCACTTTCTCGGCCACGCTCCCGAATACGAACCGCGACATCCCGGAACGCCCGTGCGTGGCCATCGCGATCAGCGTCGCCTTCTCCTGCTCGGCCACGTCCAGGATCGTCCCGGCCTCGGTCCCGACCTTCACGATCCCGCGCGCGCGGACCCCTTCCTTCACCATCTGGCGCGTCAGACTCGCAATGTACTTCTCAGCCTCCTGCTTCAGGCTCGCAATGAGGTCGCCGTACTCGAGACCGGCCTGGGCGGGGATGGTCGCGGCCTGGAAGAGGATGACGTCGCCGTCCTTGCGGCGGAGGAGGCGGCAGACCTGTCCCATGATGGCTTCGGCGATTTCCGAGCCGTCGAGGGGAATGAGGATGCGGTCGAAGAGCATGGCTAGTCCTCCTTGCTGGGGACGGTTGCTTCGGGGAGCCGGCCGCGCACGCGGACGACGACGGAGAAACGGCGCGAGCGGGCGTTGTGAACGGTGGCGATGGAGCGGACGCGCAGGCGGCCGATGCGTCGGCGGACGGCGTCGAGGAGATCCTCATGGTCGGGGATGTCCAGCGCGATGCGCGGGCCGGTTTCGGAGAAGCCCATCATGGAACAGAGGGCCTGGAAGAGGTCCGACTCGGTGAGGATGCCGACGATTTTTTCGCCGTTCACAACGGGCACGCCGGAGATCTTGTGGCGGAGCATGAGCTGGGAGACGCTTTCGAGCGTGTCCATCGGGCTGACGGTGAGGGGGCCGGGCGTCATGAACTCCTCGACCGTGCGCCGGCTGTGCGCCGCGGCGCGTCCGTGCCGGCCGAGCGCGGATTCGAGGTCGCTGCGTGTGACGATGCCGACGAGGGCGCCGGACTGCACGACCGGGAGCCGGCGGATGCGGTGTTTTTCCATGAAGTCGAGAGCCGTCTGGGCGCGGATTCCGGGGGCGATGACCACGGGGGGGGAGGACATCCAGTTCTTGACGAGCATCGGCGTATCTCCAAGAGGTGAAGCGGTCTAGCGCACGCGGCGTGCCGTTTTCAGGAAGGGGAGAAGCTGCTGGATGGCGTGACAGAATGCGGAAAAATTACGCGATGCTGAGCAATTCTGCGCGCCTTTTCCTCCCGAATTTTCGGTTTGACTCCCGCCTCCCACGAGAATCCCCATGTCAGCGGTGGCCCTTCATTTGCGATTCACCTGCTCCACTTCCGCATCCTCCATCCGGAGACCCCCCTATGTATCGATCCATCCTCGTGCCCTGCGACGGCTCCAGCCTCTCCGAGTACGCCATCCCCTTCGCCGTCGAAATCGCCCGCCGCGACAGGGGCTCCGTCACCCTCCTCAGGGCGCTTCCCGACAGTCTCCTCGTCACCGATCTCCCGACCTCCGTGCAGGCCAGCTCGCGCCGCATCGCCGAGACGGAGATGGGGCAGCTCAAGAAAGCCTTCGAGTCGTCCGAGGTGCCGGTTTCCGTCCGGATGCGCATCGGGTTTCCGGTGGAGGAGATCCTGCTGGGCGCGGCGACGAGCGACCTGATTGTCATGACCACGCACGGCAGGGGAGGCATCAATCGCTGGGTCATGGGAAGCGTGGCCGACAAGGCGATCCGCCTCTCCCCGGTACCCGTCCTCGCGATCCACCCGCCCGAAAAACGGACACCCGCCATGGCGGAGGCAGCGGCTCTTCGTATGTTCCGCGACGTCTGCGTCCCGCTCGACGGCTCGCCGCTCGCCGAGCGCTCGCTCGCCGAGCTCGGGCAGTTTGCGGGCGGCGAGGCGCGCATCAACCTCGTCCGGACGGTCGCGAAGGACGCGAGCGGCGCGGCCGAGGATCTCGCGGACAACTACCTGCAGGACGCGGCGTCGAAACTCGAGGCGCGCGGCGTGCGGGTGACGCGATCGGTGCAGAAGGGCGACAACGCGGCCGAGGAAATCGCAAAATACGCGATCAAGACCGGCTGCGGACTCATCGTGATGACGACCCACGGCGCGAGCGGCATCACCCGCTGGATGCTGGGCGGCGTGACCGACAAGGTGGTGCGCCGCGGCCCGACGCCGGTGCTCGCCATCCGGGCGAGCCGGAAACTGTGGAGAGGCGGGAAGAGGCCGCTCGCGGCGGCGCCTGCGAAGAAGAAGAAATCCACTATCATCATCTGAGAGCGTGAGAAAAATTGGATCTCCGGCGCGGTCGGACCTCGCTCGCTTCGCTCGCTCGCCCCGACCGCTCCTGCGATCGAGTTCTCTCACGCTGACTCTAAGGAGTCCTTCGATGCTCGAACGGATCCTGGTCCCCCTCGACGGTTCTCCCGCGGGCGCGCGCATCCTCGAAGTCATCCGCCCGCTCGCCCGGCGCGCGCACGGAAAGGTCGTGCTCTTCCATGCCGCCGAACCCCCTCTCGCCGCGGGCATGAACAGCGGCTTCGTCGGGCAGGACATCCGGCTGGACGCGGAGAAGTATCTGGAGGGGCTGGTGCGCGAGATCCAGCCCCAGGGGTTTCACATGGAGATCCTGGTCCGCGTCGGCCCCGCGGCCGGGGTGATCCTGGACGGAATCAAGGAGACGAAGGCGACGATGGTGGCGATGGCGACGCACGGCCGCACCGGGCTGGCGCGACTGGCGTTCGGAAGCGTCGCGGAGCAGGTGCTTCACGCGAGCGACGTGCCCGTGCTCATGCTCCGTTCCGTCGAGGGGACTCCGCCGCACGGCGGGAGCGACAAGAACGTCTTCGCGCAGGTGCTGGTGCCCGTGGACGGCAGCGATCTCGCGCTCGGCGTGGCTCCGCGGGTCGCCGTGATCGCGAAAGCCTGCGGGTCGCGGGTGATCCTGATCCACGTGCTGCCGCCCGAACCGGCGCGCAGCGAGTCCCTCGAGCACGCCGATGCGATCTTCGCGGCGGCGAAGAAGTCGTTCGGGGCGGCGGGGGTGAAGGTGGAAGACACGATGATCCGGACGGGCGACGCCGCGTCCGAGATCCTGGACGCGTGCCGCCAACGCCCCATCGCGGCGATCGCGATGTCCTCCCACGGGCGCTCCGGCCTGGCGCGGCTGGTGATGGGAAGCGTGGCGGAGAGCGTGGTGCGCGGCTCGTGGCTGCCGGTGCTGGTGGCCCGCTCCTTCAGGAAATAGGCTTCGTGCCCTCGGCGACATAACGCAGTGCGTCAATGCGCTCGGTGGTCGCCGCGAGCCCGGCATGCTCGAGCCCTCCGGCGAGTTCGCCGGGTCGCCAGAACCGGCAGGGCTGTCGCCTCCACCGCGCGACCCGCGCCAGGAACCGCCCGGCGCCGCTTCCCCCGTCGAATTCCACCGCGAGGACCAATCCTCCCGGGCGGAGGCAGCGCTTCCACTCCGCGAGCGTTCCTTCCGCCGCCGGCACATGGTGGAGCACGTCTACGGAAAGGATCGCGTCGAATGAGGCATCGGGGAAGGGGAGGGGGCCTCGCTCCGGGATCTGGATCGGGCGGATCCGGGGCGACTTCGTCACCCGCGCCAGCGATTCCGAGTCGACATCCGCGACGGTCCATGTCCCCTCCAGACCCGGCGCAAGTGCCGCCGCCACGCGGCCGGTGCCGCCGCCGAAATCCAGCACGTCCCGGAGCGGCGCGCGCGCCGCGAGGCGCGCCCGGAGGACGGACAGGACGTCGCCGCGCCGGTGGACCGTGTAGTAGAGCCGTTCGACGAGGCCGAGAAGGGTCATGGGTGGATCGTGGGGCCGCCAGCCTCCGGAGGGCAAGCCATAAGCCATAAGCGGCGCGCTTCGCGCGCCACATCGGGCGCCGTGGACTTCAGCCTGCTGAAGCCCTCGCCGTTCAATGCTCTTGGTGCTGTCTCCTTTCTCTCCAAGGCAGCAGTTCCGCCAGGTCGGACCGCCACGACCTGTCAGCGATGAACGGCGATAAGAAAGACCTTGGAACAGCGATAAAGGAGGATCAAAGGCGATGGGACAATCGCCGCATCCGTCCGCTGAAGTCCGCCGCTTATAGCTTATGGCTTATGGCTGCCTTGCCTGCCTGTCCGCTTCACGCCTTCCTCCCCCCCCCACCTCTCGGCATCCTCATCAACCCCTGTCCCTTCCTCGGCGCCGCAGGCAGCAGATCTGGCCCCAGCAGGTCGAGCGGCGTCACCACCCCCGCCAACTGCCCGTCCGCCCCCGCCACGAACACCCGGTGGACCTTGTTCCGCCGCATCGTCTCCACCACCTCCGAGGTCGTGGCCTCCGGAGACACCGTCACCACGCCCGCCGTCATGAACTCACGCACCCGGAAGTCGCCCCGCGTGCTCAGAACGTATGCCGCCAGGTCGCTCAGAGTGAAGACCCCCGCCGGCTTCCCCCGGCCGTCCACCACCGGCGCGCCGCTCACGCCTCCCTTGCGAAGCGCGTCCGCCGCTTCCCAGATCGTCGCATCCAGCCCCACCGTCTTCACCGGCGAGGACATCACCTCGCCCGCCGTCCGTTCCTTTTCCGCGGCCATGGCCTCTCCTCCTATTCCAGCTCCGGTTCCTTCCGGTCCTTGTGCTCGGGAATTTCCGTCAGCGTCGCCTGCGTGAGGAGCAGCGTGCCCGCGACGGACACCGCGTTCTCCAGTCCGACGCGGATCACCTTGGTCGCGTCGATGATTCCGGCCTTCCACAGGTCGCCCCACTCGTTCTTCGCGGCGTCGAACCCGTGGTTGCCGATCCCCGAGCGCATCCTGTCAACCACAACGCCCGGGTCCGCCCCCGAATTCTCCGCGATCTGGCGCGTGGGTTCTTCGAGCGCGCGTTTCAGGATCCGCAGCCCCGTCCGTTCGTCGCCGTCGGAAGCGGCCTCCTCCTTCTCCACCGCCGGAATGAGCCGCAGGAGCGCGAGTCCGCCCCCCGCCACGATGCCCTCCGCGAGCGCCGCCTTGGTCGAGCTCACCGCGTCCTCGAAGGCCTCCTTGCGGTTCTTCATTTCGGCCTCGCTCGGCGCCCCGACCCGGATGACCGCGACGCCGCCCGACAGCTTCGCGAGCCGTTCGCGCAGCTTCTCCTTGTCGTAGTCGCTCGTCGCCGCCTCGATCTGCCGCCGGATTTCCCCGATGCGCGCCTCGATGTCCTTCTTCCCGCCCGCGCCGCCGACGATGGTCGTGAACTCACGCCCCACCACGACGCGCCTGGCCGTCCCCAGACTCTCCGGCTTCACCTCCTCCAGCTTGATCCCCAGCTCGTCCGACACGACTTCCGCCCCCGTCAGCACCGCCATGTCCTGCAGCATCTCCTTCCGCCGGTCCCCATACCCCGGCGCCTTCACCGCGCAGCTCGCCAGCACCCCGCGCAGCTTGTTCACCACCAGCGTCGCCAGCGCGTCGCCTTCGACGTCGTCCGCCACGATGAGAAGCGGCTTCCCCTGCCGCGAGACAGCTTCCAGGACCGGCACGAGATCCGCCGCCGCGGGCACCTTGCGGTCGGTCAGGAGGATCAGCGGATCCTCGAGCACCGCTTCCATTTTCTCCCGGTCCGTCATGAAGTAGGGCGACAGGTACCCGTGGTCGAACTGCATGCCTTCCACGACTTCGAGCGCGGTCTCCGTCGTTTTCGACTCCTCGACGGTGACGACGCCCTCGCCGCCGACCTTCTCGATCGCGTCCGCCACCAGTTTTCCCATCTCGGGATCGTTGTGCGCCGAAATCGTCGCCACCTGCTCTTTCTCCAGCCGGTCCTTCACCGGCTTCGACAGCTTCCGGATCGCCGCGACCGCCGCTTTCAGCCCGCGGTCCAGCCCGTGCTTAAGGTCGATCGCGCTCGCTCCCGCCGCGACGTTGCGCAGCCCCTCGGCGAAGATACGGTGGGCGAGCACGGTGGAGGTGCTGGTCCCGTCGCCCACGGCGTTGCCGGTGCGTTCGGCGGCCTGGCGCAGCATCTGGGCGCCGAGGTTCTCGTCCGCGTCCGGCAGGTCGAACTCCTTGGCGATGGTCACGCCATCGTTGCAGACGAGGGGCGTGCCCCACGACTTCTGGATCAGGACGCATTTCGATTTCGGCCCCAGCGTCACGCGGATGGCTTCGGAGAGCTGGGAGGCGCCGCGCAGGATTTTCTCGTGGGCGGAGGCGCGGAAGAGGACTTTCTTATGAGCCATGGGAGTTACTCCGACAAAAGCGAGGGCAGGAGTCAGGGGTTAGTTGTGAGGGGTGAGGGGAGGGCCAGTGGGCATCCAAAGGTGTACTGGCACTGGCGCGCAAAGCGCGTTCCGGGGTTCTCCCGGGGCGAAGCTCCCGCGGCCCGGAGGAACTTCACGCAGGCGTGCGGAAAGTCGCGCAGGTACTTCCTCCCAGAAGTCCCATTCGCAGGGGGCCGCATGGCACCCGATTCGCATCGGAAAAACCGAACCCTCAAGGGAGTCCCACGGCATGCGACTGGTCTCTTTCGTCGGCCCTTCCAATTCCGGCAAGACCCGCATGATCGAGCAGTTGGCCGCCATCTGGACTACGGCGGGCTACCGGGTCGGCGTGCTCAAACACTGCTCCAAGGGCTACCAGTTGGACCGCGAGGGCAAGGACTCCGAACGCTGCTGGACCGCCGGGGCCGCCGTGGTCGGCATCGTCGGGCCCGAGGAATTCGCCGTCCGCCGCCGCGAGGAGGGGGCCGATCCGCTCGAAGTCATCGCCCGCACCTTCCCCAAGGACCTGGACCTCGTGCTCCTCGAAGGCTTCCACGAAGCCCCCGTCTCCCAGGTCCGCGTGCTCGGCCCCGGCGAAGAACTGCCCGCCCGCTCCCCGGATCCGCGCCTCCTGGCCTGGGTCGACCCGGTCGGCGGCGGCAAGTCCGACCTCCCCGTCTTCCAGCCCCTCGACTTCGACGCGATGGCCGGCTTCCTCGCTTCGCGCCTCGGCCTGCGCCGCCCCGGCGTCGAACGTGCTACGGGCCCGGCCCTCAGGCACGAGTCGGCGGCGAAGAGGGCGCTCTAGACAGGGAGGGTTCCACTTCCGCCAACTCCCCCGTCACGGTTTGAGAAGTTCACGCCGGGCAGACTGGATGAGGGATTCGATAGCCTTTGCATCGGCGATGAGCATGTCGAGGTGATGTTCCACACCGGCTTCCTTTCCGCGATGTAGCAGCACGGCCTTGACCAGTTTCTCTACGGCCTGCTGGCAGTGGTAGGCGGCGTAGCGATTCTTCGATGCCCCCATGACAAGTGCCGCCGTCGCATCTGCCGCGGCAAGGTCGAGGAAAGACGCGACCCTACGAGGCTCGGGCATAAAGCCTCATTCCACGAGTCCATGCGGCTCGGGGAAGAGAGTCAATTTCGACTTTCTCCTCCTCAAACTCGCGCCGTGTACAAGGAATCACATCCACCGCGATGTTGAGCCCCCGGAGCATTCGCCAGGCGGCCACCGAATCCAGCAGCGCGGGGTCGACGCCGTCCGGCAGGACGACCAGCAGATCCCAATCGCTGTTCGCGTGGGCTCGGCCTTCCGCTCGGCTTCCGAAGAGCCAGATCTCCTCGGGGCGCATTTTCTCCACGAGTCGTTCCAGGACGGGACGGAGCGTGGCTCTTGCTTCATGCACGGCCGGCGTCGGGTTTGACATCGACCCCGATTCTATCCCGCTTCTCGGCAGGTGCGCAACGTGGCCGTACGCGTGGACACTCGACATAGAGCTCAGGGAGGAAGGGTATCGTTGCACAACCGCGATTCGAGTCATGCGAGCGCACGGCCAGGATGCCGAGTCCAGGCAGGAGCACAGCGGAGGCGCTGAGGATCAATTCGTGAAGATGCTTGATGAACAAGTCGGCTGGATCGTGGATTCTGCGTTGCGCCGAGGGCAACCTACATCGCCAACCCCGCCAAGATGAGCGCCACGGCCGCGCTGCTGAACACCAGCTCCGTCTTCCCCGCCCGCACGGGATCGCCGTACGGCACGCGCGCCCGTTCGGCCCAGGCGCGGAGGGCGAGCATGGCGAAGGCGGCGGCGAGGAGCCAGTGGGCGTGGCCGCCGCTGGCGGCGGCGAGCGCGCCGGCGGCCGCGGCGGGAGCGGCGAGGCGGGCGCCCCAGAGGACGGGCATCGAGGCGCGGAGGCGGGCGACGAGGAGGGCGGCGACGAGGGCGAAGTAGGCGGAGAGAGAGGCCCAGACGAGCGCCGCTTCCAGACCGAACTGGCCCGCGGCGGTGCCGTAGGCGGCGGGGCCGATGCCGGCAAAGGCGGCGAGGCCGAGGCCGCGGGCGGCGGGGGCGCGCTCCTTGCCGGCGACGATGACGGCGCCGTAGGCGAGGCCGGGGAGGGCGAGGCCGGCGATCCAGGGAAGCGGGGCATCGTGGAGCGCGGCGAGGCCGGTGGCGGCGGCGGCAGTGGTGAATGCCGCGAATCGGAGCCATCCGGGGCGCGATGGGAGTTCGTTTTCATGGCGGGTGCGCAGGGAGCCGCGGAGGCAGGCGGCGGCCTGGAGGAGCAGCACGGCGGCGACGGGGAGGAGAAGGGGCTCCCAGGCCCAGCGGCCCGCCACCGCCCAGCCGCAGGCCCAGCAGCCGATGGCGGTCGCCCAGGCTCCATGTTCGCGGGGCATCCCAATCATCGGCTTGCCGCCTCCCGGGGCGCCGTCTCGGCGGGTCTCGGCTTGCAGCGCAGGAGCAGCATCGGGACCGTCGCGCGCCGGACGAGAGCGTCGGTCACGCTTCCCAGCACGAACCTCGTGAACCCCGACCGTCCGTGGGTGGTCATGGCGAGCAGGTCGGCGGAAATCTCGGTGCACACGTCCAGGATCTCGCCCAC
The DNA here is from genome assembly GCA_016190145.1 of Planctomycetota bacterium. Lineage (GTDB taxonomy): Bacteria > Planctomycetota > MHYJ01 > WSZJ01 > WSZJ01 > WSZJ01. The sequence goes on from JACPRD010000091.1 coordinate 30,030, forward strand.
GGGGTCGCCGCGGCGGACGAGGCGCGCGTGAGGGACGCTCGCGGCCGAGAGGCGGGCGCAGGCGGCGTCCAGGAAAGTCTCGTCGGCGGGCGTGGGCGAGTGCGGGACGTCTTCCGTCACGGTGAGGAAGACGACGCGCGCGCCGAAGCGTTGCGCGAGCCGCTCCACCCAGGGGAGGATCGCCAGCGACTCCTCGCTGCCGTCGCAGGTCACGAGGATGTTGGCGATCCGGTTGCCCGCCCCGGTGGAGGGCGGCGGCGCGGATTCGGGGGGGATCGAGCGGAAGACGAGAAGCGGCACCTCGCTCGTCGAGAGCAGGACCTTTTCCGTCACGCTGCCGTAGACCATGCGGGCGAGGCCGGAGCGGCCGTGCGTGGACATTGCGATGATCGAGGCGCCCGATTGGCTTGCGGCGTCGAGGATCGCCTGGTGCGGTTCGCCGGTCGAGACCGAGGTCGTGATCCGGACGCCGTCCTTCCGCAGACGCTCCGAGAGTTCCCGGAGGTAGCGTTCGGCCTCGGTGCGCAGGCCGCGGATCAGGGTCACGGAATCGGCGTCGGAAAGAGGCGGCACCTGCACGGCACGGACCAGGACGACCTCCGCCGAAACCCTGGAGAGGAGGCGTTTCACCTGCGGGAGAATCGTCTCTGCGGTCGGCGAACCGTCGAGCGGCACCACGATCCTCTCGAACATCCGCGGTCCCCAAAAATGGGCCGGGCGACGGACGGCCGCCACGCTCGCCCGCCGCCCGCCCGGTACGGATCTCTTTGACCTAAACGGACACGGAACACGGCTCGCAAATGCCTTGCCGCCTCCGAGTGTCAGGGATGGCGGGCTCGTGGATGTCGTCAGGGTGCTTTTCCTCGGTGCCGTGAAAGTTCACGCTCATGTCCCGGGGTGACGGAGGTGAAGAGGTTCCGCGGCGCGTCCGGCCTCCGGCGCATCGGGCTTCACGGTGTCTCTGGGAAGCGCAATCCGCACCTCGGTCCCGCGGCCCGCCTCGCTCTCGATCTCCAGTCTCCCGCCGTGCGCTTCGATCATCTTCCGCGAGATGGCCAGGCCGAGGCCGGTCCCGCGCGTCTTGGTGGTGAAGAACGGAGAGAACAGCCGCGCCTGGTGTTCGGGGGCGATCCCCGTCCCCGTGTCGATGATCCGCATGAGCACTTCCCCCGGCAGTTCCTCGACGGCGATCCGGATGACGCCTCCGCGCGGCATGGCGTCGGCGGCGTTCTGGACGATATTGAAGAGGACTTCCTGGAGGAGTCGGGGGTCAGCGTTGAGTTCGACTTTCTCGGGGGTTTCGCGCCGGATGGAGATGCGGCGCATGCGTTCCTGCTGGCTGATGATGCGTGTGACGCGGTCGATGACGTCGACGAGCTCGGTGGCCTGCAGTTCGGGGGTCCAGGGGCGCGCGAAGATGAGGAGGTCGCGCACGGTCTCATCGAGGCGGCGGACCTGGGCGAGGATTTCGGAGACGATTTCGCGGCGGTGGTCGTTTTTCGGGATGGCATCGGCGATGACCTGGATGGCGCCGCTGATTCCGGCGAGGGGGTTCTTGATTTCGTGGGCGACGGTGGCGGCGAGCTCGCCGACGGCGGCGAGGCTCTGGGTGCGCACGAGTTCCGCCTGGAGGCGCTTGATCCGGGTCATGTCGCGCAGGATCGCGGAACGTCCGATCGTCTGGCCCGCGCGGTCCCGGATCGCGGACGTCGTGAGGTTCAGCGTCAGGCGCCGCCCGTCGCGCGCGATCCGGACGGTTTCGTAGCCGGCGAGGAAGCCCTCGCGTTCCACGGCGTTGCGGATGTCCCGCAGTTCGCCGCGCGCGCGCAGGTCTTCGGGGACCAGGAGGTCGAATTCCTTCCCCAGGATCTCCGACGACGTGTACCCGAACATCCGCTCCGCCCCGCGGTTCCACGACCGGATCCGGTCCTTCATGTCGACGATCACGATCGCGTCGGCCGAGTTCTCGAGGATGTTCTCGAGGTACTCCTTGCTCGCCCGCAACTCTTCCAGGAGCATCGACCGCTCGAGCGCCACCGAGATGTGACCTGCGACGAGGCGCGTGAGGCGCGCGTGCTCGGGGGTGTAGGCGTTGCGGCTGCGGGAGGAGAAGAACAGGACGCCGAAGGGATTTCCGCGGGCGATGAGGGGGAGGGAGAGGCTGGAGAGCATGCCTTCGCGGAAGATCAGGCGGGTGGCCTCGGACTGCGGGTGGGCCTTCAGGTACTCCTCGATGTCGTCGATGATGCGGGGCTCGCCGGTGCGCATGAGGGGTTCGAGGCTGGAGCCGCGCAGCGGGGCGGAGTAGCCCTCGCGGAGGACCATGGGGCCGTCGGAGCGGGAGGAGTGGAGGGTGAGGAGGTCGTGGGCGGGGTCGTAGAGGGCGACGGCCATCCGGCTGCAAGGGATCAGGCCGGTCATGCGCGCGTAGATCGAGTCGAAGATCTCCTGGAAGCTGCGCCCGGCGTTGAGATCCTGGACGATTTCACTGATCAGATCGGGACTCATGGGCAGGCTATCTGCAAGCCTCGGGCCGGGTGGCCCATCGGGCTGAGGTGTTGAAGAGCGCCCGGTTTTGCGTGAATTCACCACCCCCTATGGAATTTGGCCCGGCGAAAGCAGACACCCGGAAGCATAGCGAGTCTCCGCCACTGGTCACTGGCCACTGGTCACTGGCCACTGGCCACTGGCCCTTTGCCTACTCCTCGGCCTCCTCCTCCTCCACCGGCTCCGGCGGCAGCGGAATCGGTTCCGCACTCACGTTTCCCGGCGTCACCCCCAGCAGGCCGCAATCCGCCCTGAGAACCGCCGTCAACAGCGTGCCCAGAGCCTGCGTCCACGGAATCGGCGCTTTCTGCGTCAGAATCTCCCCGAATACCGGTCCCCAGCGCCCGACATGATCCTTGAAAAACTTCTTCGCCGCATCCAGCGTCACCGCGGCGCCCTCCCCGTCTTCCTTCTCCCGCGCCACCAGCTCCTTTACCGCCAGGAAATGCCCGAACTCCAGCTCGAGCGCGATGTGGTCCACCCGCTCGCCCGTCCCCGCCCGCACCTTGAGCCCGAACGCCTCGTAGAACGCCGCGATGTCGGCCATATCCTGCGTTTCCTGGAAGGGATGCGAGCTGCCGAACCGGGTCTCGTGCGGCGGCCATTTGTCCGAGATCGTGTGGCCGAAGACGGCGAGGTGCGCGGACTCGAGCGACGCGTCCGTCTGCTCCGCGAGCTGGCGGCGGATCTCCTCCAGAGCGGCGCTCACGGCTTCGGAACTCCAGGCCGCCGCCGTCTCCGCCGGCGGGAGATCGTCGCGCAGCGCCTGGAGCGCGCCTGCCTTCGGGTACGAGAACGCGCGCGCGAGAAACCGGTAGTAAAGCGCCCTCGCGAACGTCGGGTCGATCAGGCCGGGCAGAGTGTCGTTCATGGCGGGGTCCCTAAATCGAATTCGCGTGCTTCGCGTCGCGGATGTGGAACGGCTCCTCGACCGTCGTCCGGAACAGCTCCTGCCCGTCCTTGCCGTAGGCGATCGCGGTGTCGTTGAACATCTCGAACTTCTTTCCGCGGATCGTCGTCTCGTACACCTTCTTCCCCTCTTCGATCTTGTAGCTGAAGATGATTCGCTGGTCCTTGCGGAAGAGCTGCAGCACGGCGAGAAGCTCACGGTCCGGGATCGTGTAGCGCTCGATCGCCTCGTCCACGCCCGGCCCGAACATCTGCCTGAGGTACGGGCGGGGCACCCAGCGCGGCGGGATGTAGTAGCCGTTCGGCTCGGTCCCGAACTGCGGGTAGAGCGGCAGGGCCACCTTCGCCACGTGGATGAGGTAGTAAAGCGGGCTCTTGCGGTCCTCGACCCATGTGCCGTCCTTGTTCTTCCTCACCAGCCCCTGCAGCCGGATCTGCCCGACGCACGAAGCCATGCAGCGCGTCTCCGTCGGCACGTTCCCCGTCAGCGGCTCGTGTCCCTCGACGCGCGGATAGCAGCCCACGCACTTCTCCGATACCCGCGTCGTCGGCCGGTACATCGCCTTCTTGTAGGGGCACGCCTCGACGCACCGCCGGTAACCGCGGCACCGCTCCTGGTCGATCAGCACGATCCCGTCCTCGGGGCGCTTGTAGATCGCCTTGCGCGGACAGGCCGCGAGGCACGCGGGATACGTGCAGTGGTTGCAGATGCGCTGGAGGTAGAAGAACCAGGACTTGTGTTCGGGCAGGGAAGCGCCGTCCTTCGAGAGGCCGAACGGGCCGCCCTCGTACGGAGTGGAGTTGTCCTCGAAGATGTTCGGCGAAGTCCACTCCGCTTCCGTCGGCAGGTACCCGAGCACGCGCTGCTGCGAGTCGGCGTTGATCGTGCGGGCCGCGGCTTCGAAGACCGTCATGCCCCGGTACTCGCCGTACGGCGCGCGCTCGCCCGGCTTCCCGCCCCATTTCATCTCGCCGCCCGAGCGCGCGTGCGCCTCGTCGAGCAGCTTCAGGATCTTCGCGTCCCAGTTCTGCGGGTATCCGCCATACGGCTTCGTCTCGACGTTGTTCCACCACATCAGCTCCTGACCCTTCGAGAAGGTCCAGGTCGACTTGCACGCCATCGTGCACGTCTGGCAGGCGATGCAGCGGTTGGTGTTGAACACGAAGGCGAACTGGAGGTCGGGATGGTGTTCTTCGTACGGGTACTCCATCTTCCGGCCCAGCTGCCAGTTGTAGACCTGGGGCATGTCGCGCCTCCTTAGTTGTCGCCTTCCGCCACTTCCGCCGGTGCCCACTCCTCCAGGACCCGGTCGAGCAGTCCCGTCACGAACTCCTCCCCCCGTTCCACGAACACGCGGTGCGTGCCCGCGTAGAACGGGTCCCGGAACAGCCGGAGAAGCCGGTCCCGGTCGAATCCGAGCAGCAGGAACTCCTCGACGACCGCCCGCACCATGTCCTCGTCCGCCTGCGCCGTCGCGGGCACGCCCATCCCGATGAATTCCATCGGGTCCGTTTCTTCGAATTCTTCCTTCGACATGACGCGATCCCCTTTAGGTTTTCGTGACGTCGCCCAGCAGGTACTTCTTCATCCAGTCGCTCTCCCCGCCCGGCGCGAATCCCGTCGCCCCCGGCGCCCACACGCCCTGGCCGTTCAGGCCGCCGTTCTCCGCCTTCGTCACCTTCACGATCGTCTCCTTCGGAACCGTGTTGACCGCGTGGTTGTCAGCCTCACCGCCGAAGAGGAAGCCCATCCGTGCCTTGGCCTTATGGAAGAGCGAATCCGTCTGGTGCATCGGCATCAGCCAGCCGCGGGTGATCGACTGCTGGGAGCCGTAGCGGAAACTCGACTGGTACCCGGTCCCGCCCGACTGTGCGCGGCCGTCCTCGCGCGTCTCGTGCGCCTTGACCGACTTCTCCGTCGCGATGAACGGCGCGTGCTTCATCATCACGATGGCGTACGGGTACGCGGAGTTGAACTTCGCCCGCAGCATGAGCCGGCTCACCTTGTACTGCGGATCGTCGGGTTTCCATCCGATGAACGGCCGATCCGCGGGGTTCGCGTCGACGTAGACGTAATCGCCGTCCGAAATCCCGAGGTCGTGGGCGGCCTGGGGATTGATGTGAAGCTGGTGCTCGCCGACCCCCGGCTGGCGCTTGTCCCGGCGGTACGGGTCCCCGAACTGGTTGTTCCAGATGAACTGCCAGTCGGTCACCTGCCACTGCGAGTGCGTCGAATGCCGCGACTTCGGCGTCAGGCAGTAGAACTTGAACCCGGCCTCGTAGAGCGGATTCTTCGACTCCTTCACCTCGCTCCACGGCTTCCTGATGTTCCTCACCTGCCGCTCGTCCCAGCCCATCGCGTCCTCCGGAATCCCGTAGGACTGCGGACGGATATACGGATTCGAACTCACGATCACGTTCGGCAGGTAGGGCGTCGCCTCCGGCCCTTCCCGGTGCACGATGAAGTTCTCCCCGTACTCGATGACCTCGTCTTCGTCGTTGTAACTCTGCAGCCTCCCCGTCGGCGTGTGGAACGGCTGCGAGTCCGCGATCTGCTCGTAGAACGGGACGCGGGGGTAGGTCCGGAAGAGAAAGAGCGCGGCGCCGGGCTCGCCGTACTTCCCGTCCAGGATGTCCTTCACCCTGTATCCGCGCGCCGTCGTGGACGCGTCGAGAAGGCGCTGGATGTACACGTCCGTCTTCCCCTCGTGCGTGAACTTCCAGAGATCCGTCAGCCGCGGCTCGTCGATCTCCTCGCCCAGCGCCTTGGAGGCGCGCGCGAGGATCACCGGGTCGTCCATCGTGTCGTACACCGGCTTGATCCCGCGCCCCCAGATCTGCAGGAACGGGTTGGAGCACGACGCCGTGACCTCGTACTCCTGGAATTCCATCCAGCAGTTCGCGGCGAACACGATGTCGGAGTACTCGACGCTCGACGTCATCTCGATGTCGGTCGAGCAGATCAGCTCGATCTTCGTGTTGGTCTTCATGAGCATCTGGTAGGCCCACTTCGCGTTGTTGAAGAGGTTCACGTTCGTGAACCACAGGAACTTCGTGGGCGTGGGCATGTGGGAC
>JACPRD010000092.1 GCA_016190145.1 Planctomycetota bacterium
CTTCGCCAGGGAGCTGGAGCTGCGCGGGGTGGCGCACATCGTGGCGGCGCCGCGGAGGCCGCAGACGCTGGGGAAGATCGAGCGTTTCTGGGGGACGCTTTGGGATGACTGCGTGGGCGCGGCCGTCTTCATCGATCTGGACGGGGTCGACGTCCCGGGAAGAGCTGCGAGTCACGGCGGCGATGGCAACAACGGCGGCGATGACAGGAAAGAGACGCAAGAATCGGCTCAAGGCATCCTCCGTGAGATTCACGCGAAATTCTGGTTTCCTGATCCCTGATGTGACGGAGGCTAGGGCGACGATGCTGCCGGGTCAACTACTTGTGAGATGGACCACGTGTCAGGCCAGCGAGAAAACCCGCACCGCCATCAGACTCGCGGCGGCCGTGCGGTCGAGGAGGTCCTGCAGGCGGTCGCGGTCGGTCCGGGCGACGGAGTTCAGCAGGCGGTCGGTCTCGCCTTCCCAGGTGTCGAAGTCCAGGTATCCGGCACTCCAGCCCTTGCCAGAAACGAGTTGTCCGTCAGATGGCACTGGATGCAGCGTTGCGAATTGTATATATTGCATCCACATGAAAGAGCTCATTCTCGGCGTCCGGGAGCTTCAGGCACACCTGGGGCTCGCGCTGCGCACCGCGCAGGAGGGTGGCCGCGTCGTCGTGACTTCCCACAACCGGCCCATCGCGCAGATCCAGAGGGTCACGCGTCCTCCGAGGCAGGAATCGGCGCTCGATCGGAAGCTCCGGCGGATGGCCGAAGAAGGACGGCTCCGGCTCGGCAGGATCGGTTCCCTGCCGCGGATCCGTTCGGACAAATCGCGCGGCCTCGCAGCACAAGTGGAGGCCGACCGGCGTTGATCGTCTGGGACACCAGCGCCCTGGTCCGGTGCTTTCAGTCCCGGGAGCCCGGTCATGCCCGCGCGACGGGAATCCTCCGCCAGCGCGTCCGCCACGCCGCTTCAACGCTCCTGGGTGTGGAGACCGCTTCCGCCCTCGTGCGGTTCTACCGTCAGGACAAGGCGAGACTCCGCGAGACGCTCGACGACTTCGACGCGGTCGCGAAGGCGCTTTACTGGTGCGAGATGGATGAATCCGTTCTCCGCCGGGCCAGGTCCGCCGTCGAACGGCACAGGCTGCGGGGAAGCGACGCCATCCACCTCGCGACGACGCTGCATCTTGCGGCCACGGCCGGCCGGCGAGGAATGTTCCTGGCAGCGACGGACGGTGAACTTGTCCGTGCGGCGAAGGCGGAGGGGATCCGGGTTCTTTGCCCGGACTCCGATTGAGGAAATGCGGCGCGTCCGCGCTCCTCCTCGCCCAGCATTTCAATTCCAGGCCGCGACGGCTGCGACCGCCGCCAGGATGACCAGGAGCACGGCGCAACCCTTCCCCGGCGCCGCGTTCCCTCCCCCCACCAGCAGAATCTGCCCTCCGACCTCCGCGTTGGGCGACCCGTACCAGAACTCCTTCTGCGCGGGGGTCATGGGCTCGTCCATGCGGGCGCTGGGGATCGCGTCGAGGAGCGGCTGGTACTCGGGGGGCACGGCGGTTTCTGCGGACAGGGCGCGGACGATGCGGATGAGGCTCGAAAAGCACCAGATGCCCTCGTCCCAGCTGCGGAACAGTTCCGCGCCGACGGTGATCCGGCGGAGTTCGCCGAGCTCGTGGGCCGCCTGGCGCAGGTTCTGCGCGCGCGCCGCGGCGGCCGCGCGGTCGAGGAGGTCCTGCACGCGGTCGCGGTCGGTCCGGGCGACGGAGTTCAGCAGGCGGTCGGTTTCGCCTTCCCAGGTGTCGAAGTCCATGGTCGGGTCGTGCCTCCGAGATTCTGCCTTCCCCCTGCCGAGATGCGAAACGCCACCGGTCTAGTCAGGCATCGTTGATGACAATCTGGCGCACGCGACCGTCAGCGTCGAATACCACGTACACCTTCTTCCAGGTGTGCATCGGTCCGATGTAGACCCAGGTCACTTCTCCAGTCGTGGCACCACGGGGCGCCTGACGCCGCCGGGCAAACTCGTCGGGATCGGCGATGCGCTCTTGTGGCTCCCCCAGTTCCCTGAGGACATCATTCTCCGAGGAGCCGCGGGGAATGACACGATTCAGGTGACGTCTGAGGCCAGGACCGGACCACACCATCCAGGACAGGACGACGAGAATGACAATCGCGAAGGAACCATAGGTACAGGTCCGCCCCACGATTGTCCAGAAGCGTCTCTTCAGCTCGCTCTCCGGCAGGACGGGAACGTCGGAGTTGGCATGTGTCACGGCAGCTCCCGGCCTGATTCCAAATTCTCGGGTCCCAGGGCGAGGCCGAGGCACATGGCGTCCGCGACCGCTTCCCACGCGCGAGACCAAATCCTCACGCCCACGGCGTCCTCCCGATCTTGAGCCAGTAGTATCCCACGAAAACCGCCCCCAGGAGGAGCGCGTGCATCGCGATCCGCGGCACGATGAGACGGTCGCTCACGCCGCGCGTGACGGACAGCGTGCCTTCGATGCGGCGGTTGACGAAATGGAGCAGGATGCCGAGCAGGCCGACGATGCACGCCATCTTGAGGGCGATCTTGGCCCAGGGGGGGATTTCGGGGTTGGGGAAGAGCCACCGGTCCTCGAAGAGGTCGACGAGGAAGACGAGGCCGAGGACGGATTCCCAGCGGGTGAGGCGCGCGTTGAGGCGGGCGCGGAAGCTGCGGCGTTCGGGCATGAGGGGGGTCTCCGTGGGGGGCGACGGAGGATGATACCGCCGGGGCGAAGCCGCGCGGCGCAGCCGCGCCCCTTTACCTTTCCCTTCCCCTTTACCTTTCCCTGCCCTTTTTCCGCGGCCAAAAGAACAGGGGAAGGTAAAGGGGAAAGGTAAAGTTCAAGGGGGCCGCTTCGCGGCCGCCGCGCCGCGAATGGTGGATATCATGCGCCGGTGAATTCAGAGACCGCCTACCTCTTCCGCCACGCCCTCGTCCGCGATGCCGCCTATCAGCTCCAGCCCCCCAGCCACCGCGCGCTGCTGCACGGACTCGCGATCGAACTCATCGAGTCGATCTTCGGCGGGCGGCCGCCGGCTGTGGGCGGATCCGGATGGGGCGAAGAGCGGCCGGAACGCCGGGGCATCGACGTCTTCGCCTTCGAGCTTGCCGGGCATGCGAGGTCGGCCCGGAAGGCGGAGCTGCCGGACCTGGACCAGCTCCGGTCGCTGGAGATCCTCTACACCGGCCGGGGGGCGGAGCATGCCGAGCGCCGTTTCGAATCCGCCGACGCGCGTGCGGGCTGGCTGCTCCTCGCCGGACTGTGCGAACCCCGCGTCGCGGCACAGTGTCTCCGCCGGGCGGCGGCCGTGGACTACGCCTGCGGGGCGCTGCGCTCGTCGGAGACCCTCCTCGATCGCGCCCTCCAGGGGGCCGTCTCGACCGCCAATCGCCGCTGCGAGGCGCTGGTCCTCGGTAATCTCGCGACGATCTATTCCCTCACGGGCCGCGCGGAACTCTCCGAGCGCAACTACGAACGGGCTCTGGCGATTCACAGGGAAATGGGGGACTTGCGGGGGGAAGGGGCGGTGCTGGGTAACCTGGCCCTGATGTTCGGGCAGCAGCGGAGGTTTGACCGGGCCGAGAGAGGCTACGAGGCCGCGCTCGCACTCTTGCGTGCCGCAGGAGACCGCGGCGCGGAGGGCTCGACCCTCACCAACCAGGCCGTGATGTACATCGAGAGCGGCCGAACCGCACTCGCGGAGAAGTCGTGCCGGGAGGCTCTGAGAATCCACCGCGACGCCGGCAATCGACGGTTCGAGGGAATCACGCTGGGGAGACTCGGGTTGATTTGTCACCGGAAGTGGGTCCCCGAGGAATCGGAACGGCATTACAGGGAGGCGTTGGCCATCCATCGCGAAGTCGGGAACCGGCGCTTCGAATCCAAGGAACTCGCGAACCTCGCCTCCCTCGAGTTCGATCTCGGTCGGTTTGAGGCGGCCGAGCGGGGTTTTTCCGAGTCGCTGGCCATGGATCAGGACCTGGGGGATCTGCGCGGCGCGGCGATGGCGCTTGGCAACAGGGGGCTCGTCCGGCTGCGGCTGCGCCGGATGCAGGAGGCCGAGGCGGATCTCATGGAGGCCCTGGCGGGGAATCGCGCGGCGGGCAATCGCAAATCGGAAGGGGTCGCGCTCGGGACCCTTGCCAGATTGTGCGCCGAGACGGGTCGGATCGACCTGGCCCGGCGGCACTTCGAGACGGCCCTGGCGATCCATCGAGAGGTCGGCAATCGGGAGGACGAGGGGCTCCAGCTCTGCGACTTCGCGCTGGCCAGCCTGTCCCCGTCCACGCAGGCCGCGGCCCGGCGGACGTGGGCGGAAGGCGGAGCTTTGCTCCGTGAACTCGGGCTGACCTCCATGTACGAGACAAAGCGGACGGAGATGATCGAGGCCTGCGCGAAGGCCGGCGTGCCGCCGTTGTAAGGCGGGGAACGGGGAAGGGGGGAACGGGGGAAAGGGGGACCGATTCCCGTACGCCTACTTTTTCTCTACGTGAACGGAAGTTTCGGCGCCGACGATCCGGCGGTCGTTCGTCGAATCCCGCACCACCACGGACACCCGCTCGGCGAACAGGCCCGCCTCCTTGAACCAGTGCGTGAACTCGGGGCCGGACCCTTCCTGCTCGTTGTCGTTGAGATACCACGCGTATTCCGCATTCGGGATGGGGTGATTCAGGACGGCGTGAAAGACGATCCCTTCCCCTTCCTTCACGTGCTTCCCGTCCGGCTCGATCCGGCAGGTCGTCTCGAGCAATTCGACGCTGAAGACCAGCGCCTGGGTGCCGGTGTTGACCGCGAGGACGTAGAGGGGCGAGTCGCCGAGCATGAAATACGCGGGCTTCCCGGGCGTGAGCTGCGCCGACCCGTCGGACGGTTCAGGCAGTTCGCCGGGGCCCGGCGTGCGGTTGTCGGACAGGGGGCAGAAAACGAAGACGGCGCCGTGTTCCGGGAGGCCGTCGCAGTTGATTGAGAAGAGGCGACCGCCGTCCTTGTCGCCGGGCGAGGTGACGCTGGCGAGCGTCGAGCAGTACCCGCCGTCCAATTCGATATGAACGGATGCCGTGTCGCCTCCGGCCGGGACGACGACCGCGTTCTTCCTCAGCGGCACGGGGACGCGGCCTTTTTTCGTCATCGGGGAAGCGCACTCGCCCTGCAGCATGTACCAATGGATGGCGAACCACTCGTAGACGTCGGGGAGCGTCCGGCCGATCTTCGCCGTGAGGTAGGCGTCGATCGCCTCCAGGACGCGGTGGCTGTGGGCGGTGAAAATCCAGCCCTTCGCAGCCCCCATCCAGAGATCGTGAAACGCCCTCGGCTGCTGCTTCCTGTCGGACTCGATGTGCCGGACCATGTAGTCCACGAAGACGCACGTGTGGTACTGGTGCTTCTGGAACGGATCCTCCTTCGTCGCGAGGTCGTCGGATTCCTTCGAGGAGCCGGTTTCGCCGACGTCCACGTCCTTGAAATACTCGAGCCCTTTCTCGGGGAACCACGGCTTCACGAAACGGACCGTGTAGTCCCAGACCGCCGGATCGTCCGCGAAGGCGATCTTCGCGGCGGCATAGTCGGCCGTCGCTTCCATCCACCACTTCCGCAGCGTCATGCTGATCGGGGCGTTGAGGGTCTGGTTCTGGACGGTATGGAAGAGTTCGTGGGCGACGTTCTGGCGGACTTCCGCCGGGCTTTCCCAGGTCCCGGGGCCGGGGATGTAGATGATGTTGTCGATGCCTTTCATGTCGGCGGCCGCGGCGCCCTTGAGGGAAGGGTCGATGAAGACGTCGAACGTCCCGGTGGGCATGTCGAAGGAGGCGGCGGCGTATTTCACGTACGCGGACGTGAGGATGTCGCGGACGAGGACCGACGGCCTGACGGGAACGCCCTGGCCCGGCCTCAGGTGGAGGGCGATCGGCGCGTCCGCTTCCGGATCGTAGTAGACGCGGAACCAGATCTCGCCGCCGATGCGGCCCTCGCCGTTGCGATCCACGACCCAGTTGAACCCGCCGGCCCCCCGGACCGCGTAGGCGTCCGTGCACTTGAAACCGCGGACGTTCTCGTACCAGACCGCCCAGCGGCTCAGGTGCGTCGTGCGGATCGCGACGGTCTTCGCCTCCAGGTCGACCGCGAACGGCACGCGGCGCCACTGCTCGCGCATCTCGTCCCAGCACGCGGCGACGATCTGCATGCCGGCGGGAGTGCCCGGCTCCAGTTTCGCGGGATCGAACGCGAATGCGAGGGTCAGCTCTTTCGCGAATTCCCTCCGGTCGCCGAGTTTGACGTCGAAGTCGCCGATGGGCGCGAGCCGGGGAGACGGAGCCGGCTGGGGCTCCGCCGGGACAGAGACGGTCAGGGTCGTCTTCTCCGTCAGCAGGCCGCCGGGGATCGTGACCTTGAGCCTGTCCTGACAGACCGTTGTCTGGTCGGTCGAAGAGGGTTCGACGCCCACCGCGGCGACCTCGGCGAGCCTGACCGGCGTGCGGACGATCGGGGTCAGCGCTCCCTTGACGCCCGGAGCGTCCCCCGGCCCCTCGGGGACCGACGTGCGGGCCGGCTCGCCAGGCGCCGCCGGCTTCGGCTTGCCGTCCGGGCAGCCCGCGAGTGCACCGCAGGCGAGGAGGAGGAGCAGACGGTTTCTCATCGAAATCCCTCAGACGGGCGGCGGCAGGAACCATGATCCCCCCGGGGAACTGTGCGCGCAAGGGCGGGCTTCGGCGCGCGCGGATGTCCTGCGCCTATCGGCGGACAATGAGGTAAAGTCGGAGGTTCTGAAGAACATGGGAGGCACGACGCTCATGAAGGAGGACATCGCGAGCTGGCTGATGGAGAGCCTCGCCCGCCTGCCCGCAGACGAGCGGGCGGCGGTTGAGAGGCTTCTGCTGCAGAAGCTCCAGGCGGAGGAATCCGCGGGCGGAAAGCAACCGTCCCCCGCAGCGACGCCTGATCCGCTGAACCGCGGCATCGACGCGCTGCGCAAGGCGGCGGAGGAGCGCCCCGATTCCCGGGAGAAGATCGAGCCCGAGAAGCGGCGGCCTCTGCCAGAAAAAGGAGCCTGACCGTCGCGTCTCAGGAAGCCGAAGTGACCTCGGCCGAAACCGCCTACCTCTTCCGCCACGCGCTCCTCCGCGACGCCGCCTATCAGCTCCAGCTTCCCGGCGACCGCGCGCGGCTGCACGCGCTGGCGTTCGCGCTGATCGAGCAACTCTGCGGCGGACGGGCGCCGGAGCTGCAGCCACTGTCGGAGCTGGAGGTTCGCGATCTGCCACCGCACCCCACGGATCCGTACGCCGAGGATCTGGCGGAGCATGCGCGGCTGGCGGCGGGCGGGGAAGTGGGGATGACCGCGCTTCGGAAACGCTATTTGCGGCGGGCGGCGGAGCGGCTGGAACGGGAGTTCCGGAACGCGGCTGCAGAACGGCTTTGGCTTCAATATGCGGAATTGGCGGAAGAGGCGGAGAAGGGCGAGGCCCTTCGCCTCGCCGGCAGCATGGCGATCTTCGCGGGGAGCTCCGCGAGGGCCGAATTGCTGTTCGGCCAGGCCATCGCCCTGCTGCGCCGCGCCGGCCGGCGTCGGCAGGAAAGCGTCGCGATGAATCACCTCGCCAACGCGCTGCGCGAAACCGGCAGGATGACGGAAGCCGAGCGCCTGTTTCAGGCCGCGATCCCGCTTCACCGCGAAGCCGCGAATCCGGTCGGCGAAGGCATCGCGCTTGGAGCGCTTGCCCTGGTGTACGCGGAGACCGGGCGGTTGGCGGAGGCCGAAGCGCCGCTCGAGCAGGCCCTGACGATCCAGCGCCGCGCGGGCGACGAACGCGCTGCGGGCGTGACGCTCGGCAACCTGGCCAACCTGCTGAAGGAGACTGGACGCGCTTCCCAGGCGGAGCGCGCCTATGAGGAGGCCATCGCCATCCACCGGCGCGTCGGCAACCGGAGGTTCGAGGGAATCGCCCTCGGAAATCTCGCGGCGATGCACCACCAGGCCGGCGACCACGTGCGGGCCGAGCCGGCCTATGGGGAAGCCCTGGCCATCCACCGGGAAGTCGGGAATCGCCGGTCCGAGGGCATCACCCTCGGTAACCTCGCCTCGCTATACGCGGACTCGGGCCGGCGGGAGGCCGCAGAGCGCTGCTACCGGCAGTCGCTGGCCATCCACGTCGAAGTCGGCAACAGGCGAAATGAAGCCGTCGCGCTCTGCGGCCTCGCGGATATCGAGCACGTGTCCGGGCGATCCGATCGCGCGGAGCGGGCGTACGGGGAAGCGCTGGCCCTGCTGCGCGAGATCGGCGACCGGCGCGCCGAGGGAAGCTATCTCTGCGACCTCGCGATGGTGCAGCTGTCCCTGGGTCGGTGCGAGGAGGCGCGCGCGTCGTGGAGCCGTGGCGCTTCCATTCTCCTTGACCTGTCGGGGGCGGAGATCCTCAGGAAGAAATCGAACACGATGAGGAAGGCCTGCCTCGGGGCCGGCGTGCCGCCGCTGGACGATCAAGAGCCGGGACCGACAACCCGGTCATGGTTGGAATGACGCTTCGAATGAACTCTTCAGAAACGGCTTACCTGTTTCGCCACGCGCTGATGCGCGACGCCGCCTACCCTTCGACTCGCTTCGCTCGCTCAGGGCGGAGCCGGGCATGAGTTCCGCAGAAACGGCTTACCTGTTCCGACACGCCCTCCTCCGCGATGCGGCTTACCAGCTGCAAATCCCCGGTGACCGGGCGCGGCTGCATGCGGCTGCCGTCGAGGTGATCGAGACGCTTGCGGGGGGACGCCCGACCGGTCCCTCCTCGATCGAGGCCCATGATGGGGCGCCGCTCGCGCCGCACCCGACGGATCCGGCGGCGGAGGAACTCGCCGAACACCTCCGGCGCAGCCATTCCGACGAGGTCGCGTTCGCGGGCTCGGAGGAAACCGCCCGGGCCTGCAGGCTCTACCTGCACCGTGCGGCCGAGCAGGCCCAGGGTCATTACCGCCTTGACGACGCGCAGCGCCTCTGGGAACGGTACGCAGGAATCGCGTCCGGCCAGCAGCGGGGCGCGGCGCTCCGGAGGGCCGGGCACGTCGCGAGCCTTGCAGGACGCATGGGGGATGCGGAGAGCCTGATCCTCGATGCGCTTCGCGTGCATCGCGGGGAAGGCGACCGGCGCTCGGAGGCGCTCGGGCTCGGGATCCTGGGCAATGTGTACAGGTTGACGGGCCGGCCGCGTTCCGCGGAACGTACCTACCTGCGCGCGATGGCGCTGCATCGACGCCTCGGGGATCGATCGGGCGAAGCTGTGGCGCTCGGAAACCTGGCCAACGTATTCATGGAGACCGGACGCGACGAGCCGGCGGAGAGCGCTTTTGTTCGCGCGCTCTCCGTGCAGCGCGAACTGGGGAATGTCCGCATGGTGGGAGTCGTGCTCCAGAACCTGGGCAACCTGTACCGGTTGACCCGGCGCCCCGGCCCGGCGGAACACGCGTACGAGGAGGCTCTGGCTCTTCTGGAACGGGTCGGCGATCGTCGCGCCCAGGGGGTTGTCCTGGGGAACCTGGCGGTCGTTCATGCGCAGGCCAACAGAACCGAGACCGCCGAACGCCTCTTCGAGCGGGCGCTCGCGTGCCATCGCGAAGTCGGGGATCGGTCGACGGAAGGCAATCAGCTGGGAAATCTGGCGAGCGTGTACGGTCAGACCGGGAGGATGGAACTCGCCGAGCGCGCGTTTCTGCAGTCGCTGGCGATGAACCGCCAGGTCGGGGATCCGCGATATACCGGAATCACGCTGGGGAATCTCGCCAGCCTCTACCTGATCACCGGCCGTCCTGAGCTTGCTGAACGACATTTCCTCGAGGCCATCGGTTCCCGGGAGCAGGCCGGTGACAGGCACGGGCAGGCGGAGACCGTGTTCAGATTCGCGATGTTCCTTCTCGAGAGGCGAAGAACCGAAGAAGCGCGACAGGCGTGGGCGACGGGAGTGGACATTCTGCGCGCGGCCTCGGGCGCTCGATGGCTTGAAGAGCAGGCTGAGTTCATGCGGCAGACCTGCGCACGCCTGGGGGTTCCGGCGCTTGACGGGGGGCCTGCGTGAGGCCGGGCACTCGCGTTACCCCAGTCGCATCACGCACGCCAGCCGGAACCCGAACGACCTGTTGACGAAATCCGTCCCCGTGCCCGATCGATCGTCGATGTGAGCGTTGACGGGGGAATTGGTCCAGACGCCGCCGTGATTGAAGCGCCAGCCGGGGACGAGGTGGGCGGCGTCGTTGAGGAGGACGGCGCGGGCGTTTCCCGCGAGATGCCGGACGCCCCAGGGGGATTCGTCGCCGGGAAAAGCGGAAACCGCGGCCGGTCGCATGCCCTCGCTGTGGGAATAGAGCGTGTTCGACCAGGGCTCGTTGTAGTCGTCGCCCCACGGGTAGGAGCGCCGGTCGGCCCCCCGGGCGGCGCGGACCCATTCGCGTTCCAGCGGCAGCGTGAAAAGAAATCCCTCGGCCCGCGTGCGCCAGGCGGCGAACGCGAGCGCGTCCTCCCAGGAGATGCCGAGCACGGGCCAGTCGTCGCGCCACGCCGCCGCGGTGTCGCGAAGGAGGCGGAAGGGCTTCCACGGCGGCCCCTTCCAGTAGGGATCGCTGCCCGATCCTTCCCGGGGGCATCGGCGGGCGGCGACGGCGGGATCGAGATCGTCGAGGAAGGCGGCGTATTCGGCGCAGGTGACGGGGAAGCGCGCCTGGAGGGAGTGGTCGATCATGGCGGGGGAGGTCGTGGCGTCGTCGGGATGGGGTGCGACGAGTCCGGCGGCGAGGGGAAGGAAATCGCGGGGGGATTCGCCGGCGCCGAGGAGCAGGACCTCCTGCGACACGGACCGACCGCGCGGGATTGCAACGGGGCAGCGGCACGGCGCGAATGCGGCGTGGGCGGCGACGAGGAGCCACGAGCCGAGCGGCAGGGGGCGGCGGGAGATCGGCGACCGGCCGAGATAGAGGCCGGGGCCGCGTGGGCGGAAGGGCGACTCCTTTGACCACAGCGCGCCGGCAACCGGTTCCGGAAGGCCCGGCCCGGACGCGCCGGGCGGCGTTACGGGGACGAGTCTTCGGTCCACGAGCTCGTAGCGGAAGATCCACACGTCCGCGCCTTCGACGGGCTCCGGGGCGCAGGCCGCGCCGTGAACGCGCAGAACCAGCGGATCCCGCGGCTCGAGGTCGGGCAGGCCTTCCGCGCCGGCGCGGCCCGCGAGCGAGCGTCCGGACATCGGGTGGTAGCCTCCGTGCGCCAGCTCGCGGGGCTCGCATCGGCGCCCCGCGATCCGGCACGCGCATGGAAACGCCGCGACGCGCACCTCGATCGTCCCGTCTCCGCGCAGCCGCGCCGCGAATCCGCCGTCGTCGTTCTGCTCCACGGCGCGGCGGTGAAGCACCATCGCCGCCTCGTCCCCCGCGTCCTCCGCTTCCCCGAACTTCTCCCACTCCAGCTCCGCCTTGAGCCGGCGCGCCGGCGCGTTCTCCGGCTCGTGCCCGAGCGCGACGCTGAGCGCGAAATTCGTGCGCACCCACGCCTCCACCTCGGCGAGCGCCGCCGCGCGCGCGGCATCCCGCGCCGCCCACATGGGTTCGCGGTCTCCCGACGGGGCGAGCGCGTTCTTCTCGAACTTCTCACGCCGGCGTCCCTCGGCCGCCTCGGCACGGTGCTTCCGGTACTCCCCGGCCGCCTCGCGCGCGCGTTCCACGGCCTGCGCCGCCAGTTCGCGGCGGCGCTCGCGCTCCTTCACGCCTTCGAGGAAGAGCTGGACCTCGTCGTGCAGGTCGCGCGCGGAGGCATGGCGGTTCGCGGGGTTCCAGGCCATGGCGCGGAGCACGATCGCCTCGAGTTCCGGCGGCACGTCTTCGAGGCCCTGAAGGGGCTGCGGGCCGTCCACGGCGCCGCGCGCCTGGCGCAGCCGGATGGATGGCGAGACCAGCTTCCCGAGACGCACGCTCTGGAGAAGAGTCTCGAGCGACGAGTCCTCGAACGCCGGGCGCAGGGTCAGGATTTCGTAGAGCAGCGCACCGAGCGAATAGACGTCGCTGCGCTCGTCGAGATCTTCGGCCCGCCCCTCCGCCTGCTCGGGCGGCATGTAGGCGGGCGTTCCGAGAATCTCTCCCGCGAGGGTGAGGGCCGCGCCCCGGGTCCCGGCGTCCGGTTTCCCGGAGCGCGCCTCGCCCCCCTCCGATCCCATTTTCTTCGCGAGCCCCCAGTCCACGATCAGCACCTCACCGAAATCGCCGATCATCACGTTCGCGGGCTTCAGGTCGCGATGCAGGATCTTCTTCGAATGGGCGTACGCGATCCCGAGACAGATGTCCTGGAATACGCGCAGGAGCCGCGCCCGCGTCCACGCGCGGCGCGCGGCCTCATTTCCCTGGAGTTCCCTCAGGAGGTCCGCCAGGTCCCGCCCCCGCACGCGCTTCATGCACAGAAACAGACGCGTCTTCCCGTCCCTGTCCCGGAGCGATCCGAAATCGTGCACCGGCACGACGTTCGGATGGTCCAGCGCGGCCGTCACCTCCGCTTCCCGCACGAATCTCTCCCGCAACTCCGGCGCGATGCCCTCCAGCACCAGCTTCACCGCCACCTCGCGCTTCAGGACCCGGTCGATCGCGTCCATCACCTTCCCCAGCCCTCCGCGCGCGATCTCCGCTCCGAGTGCGTACCGCTCGCCGTCGGCGGCGGAGGAATCCGCGGGAGACGGCGCGGCGGCCTGCGGGGGCGGAAGCACCACGGTGACCTGCGAGGCTTCCTCGATCGCGTTCTTCCGCTCCACGGTGAGCGCGCCGCGCGCCACGAGAACGTCGGCCAGCGTGGCCTCAGCCGCGGCATCGCACGCCGCGGCGCACGAAATCAACTCGTCCGGCGCGACCCAGCCTCGCCGCAACGCCTCCACCGCGCACAGGAAGTCCCGGAACGTGAGCACCGCGCCATGCTACCCGCTGCGTCCCTCTTCCCGGGAAGTCTCCGCGCGTCCCCCCTACTTCGGATGCTCGATCCCGCATTTGTTGTCGCACTTCATCGCTTCGACTTCCTCCTTCGTCCGCTCCTTCCGCAGATCGAGGTGGCGGATCTTCTCGACGAAGCCCTTGAAGCAGAAGGGCTTGAAGGCCGGGCTCTCCTTGTTGTGGCAGCGCTCGCAGGTTTTGACGTCCGGCGCCGCGATGATTTCGTCTTCGGCAAAGTCGGCCGCATTAAGGTTGCGTTCCTTCCTGTGGAATTCGCCGGGCCCGTGGCAGGACTCGCACTGGATTCCTTGAGTCGGATCGAACGACTTCGCCAGACGGGCCGCAGGCTCGCCGAAGGCCGTTACGTGGCACTTCAGGCACGCATTGTCCTTCTGCGGATCGGCGATTCCCTTCTCCTTCCCGATCGCAATCGCGGCGGGAGTCGCCAGGGTCCTCCAGGCTGCGGCGTGTTTCGACGCCATCCACGTCGCATACTGATTTCCCTTCGACTTCGCGTCGTGACAGGGAGTACACCCCTTCGCGCCGACAAAGGCGTTCGGCTTCGCCGGCGGCGGCTTGGGCTTGTCTTCGGCCCGCGAAACGGCGAACGCGGCGGCGACGATGCCGGCGACGAAAAGCACCATGCAGTTCTTCATTGAGATCCTCCCGCCTTCAGGTTCCGCAGACATCGTCACTCTGCGCGAATGCGAACGCAAGCGAGAACCTCGCCCACGCCCGTTCATCCGCTGACGAAGGAACGCCGAACTCCGAACGCCGAACGCCGAACCCGCGCAACCGAGCGCCTCATCCCTTCCCAGGCTTCACGATGATCCCCTCTCCCGTCCTCCCGTTCATCGTCACCACCACCGGCTTCTCGAACCGCAGATGCCGCGTGAACGGCAGCTTCACCACCGGCTCAACGCTCCTGAGCCAGTTCCAGTCCACGAATCCCTCGCCGTCGTGCTCGTTGACCGTGTAGTACCCGACCATGAAGGAGGTGAGGTTCTGGAAGAAGTGGCTTCCCTGGGACGGCGTGACGCGGAAATCGGGGAAGCCGCTTTCGACGATGGTCTTGACGCCGGAGATCTGGCCCCACTGGACGGGGATGCCGAGCCACGGGTCGGCGGAGCCCCAGCGGCCGACGCCGATGAGGATGTAGGGCGTGCTTTCGGCCGACAGGCGGATGTTGTGCTGCGCGATTTCCGCGGCGACGTCGCGGCTGTGCCCCCGGTCGTACGTCGCGGGGTCCACGAAGACGATGTCGCGCACCGTGTCGATGCGCCCGTTGCCGAGCACGCGCGGGCTCCGGCAGAGGAGCCCCTCGTCGGGAACGTCGACCTTGAGGTCGCCCGCCTCCGCGAACAGCGCCAGCGGGCGCATCTGCAGGAACCCGAATTGCCGCGGCCCGCCCGTCTGCGGCGCGAGATTGACGGCGAACTCCACTTCGACAGGAGTGTTCATGCCCCAGCGGCCCATTTCGAGGACGACCTGGAGGATTTCGGGAAGCGGAAACGTGTCGAACTTGAGGATCGGCGCGAAGGACAGAACGCGCGTTCCTTTCCGCGACGACCCGTCGTACAGGGCGTCGCTCTCGGGGTCGAACGTGGAGCAGAGCGCGGGGAGGACGCCGTCCTGCTCCGCGACGTCGAGACCGTGCGAAGCGGTGCGGAACGCGCGCGCGTCGGTCTCGCCGCCCGAGCCCGCCGCGAGGTCGACCGCGAAGAACTCGCGCTGCGAATACCGGAGCCAGTCGCGCGGGCTCGACATGCCGACGACGTGGCGCGGGAAACGGGGGCAGAACTGAAGCGCGGTGCCGCCGCTCACGACCTCCTGGCCGAGCCCGAGCGCGAGCGCCGCGATGCCGTCCTCCGCCTTCGCCGGGGGCGCCGGGTAGGAATTGTGGGAGCGAGCGACGCCCGAAAAGTGCGGGTAGTAGCGGTCCCCGTAGCGGTTCCCCACGACCCGCTGGACGATCACCGCCATCTGCTCCTCTTCGAGCCTGTACGACGTCGCGCGCACGTAGTCCTTCGCCGCTCGCATGTACGTCGAGGCGTAGACGCTCTTCACAGCCGCCAGGAGCTGCGCGAGCCTGACCTCGAGTTTCGGGTGGTTGTTCGGGATCATGTGCGTCTGGTAGACGCCCGCGAACGGCTGGTAGAGAGAATCTTCGAGGATGCTGGAGGAGCGCACGGCCAGCGGGTGCCCGATGCCCCGCAGAAACGCCCGCACGTGCCGGACGATCCGGCTGGGAAACTTCCCGGCGAGGAACCGCGCGAGGATCTCCGCGTCGTCCGTCGACGTGAGCGCGAAATGCGTGAGGCCGTTCTCGCTCATGAACTGCCGGAACACGTCGGTGCAGAGCACGACCGAGCCCGGGACGAAGACGCGCACTTCGGGGAAGAGGTCGCGGATTTCGTACTGGTTGAGGAGCATGCTCACGAAGGCGAGCCCGCGCGCCTTTCCGCCGATCGAGCCCGTCCCGATGCGCGCGATGTTCGTGCTCGTCTCGATGTCCTCGGGGTTGAAATCGACGACGAGCCCGCGATAGCGGCGCAGCCGGTATTCGTGAAGCGCGTCGATGATGTACCGCCGCACCGCGCCGATCGAGTCGTAGTCGCTCACCTTCCGCGGCTTGAGCCGGTCGGCGAGCAGGAACTCGGTCCGCGCCTTGAGCCAGTTCGAGAAATGATCGCGCTCGGCGTGGAACAGGATGCTCTCGTCCGGCACGGTCTCGAGCGTCGTCTCGAGCTCCTTCAGGTCCTTCGCCCTCCCCACCTCGACCCCGTCCGGCGTCCGGAACACGAAGTCCCCGAACGAGAAGTTCTCGACCATGAAGGCGCGCAGGTCCTCCAGCAGCGTCGGCGACTCCTTCCAGAGGAACGAGGCCCCCTTTTCACGCGCGAGCGGCGCGTGCTGCTTCTGCGACGACTGCAGCAGCACGGGAAGGTCGCTTCGCTCGGCCCGCACCCGCAGCAGCAGCTCGATCCCGGCGTCGGCGTCGAGCCGGCGGCCGCGCGGAAACCCGATGTCGGAGATGATCCCGAGGATGTCCTTCTTGTATTTCTCGAACGCCTCCATCGCCTGCTCGAAGGTCGTCGCCAGGAGGATCTTCGGGCGCGCCCGCATGCGCAGAAGCCGCTGCGAGAGGCTGGGGCCCTCGGCGATGACCTTCTGCGACTGCTGAAACAGCTCCGCGTAAAACATCGGCAGGTACGAGGAGTAGTACCGGATGTTGTCCTCGACCAGGATGATCACCTGCACCCCGACCGCGCGGTTGTCGGGTTCCACGTTCATCATGTCCTCGATCTGCTTCACGATCGTCAGGAAGATCCGGAAGTCGCCCTGCCAGTTGAAGATGCGGTCGAAGGCGCGCGTGTCCTGCCGCCGCATGACCTCGGCCAGTTCCCGGTTGTCGTACGTCAGCAGGATGAGCGGCGTCGTCGCGTCCTGAGCGCGCAGCCGGCGCGCGAACTCGGCGGCGCCCATGTCCTCGATGTGAAGCGTCGTGATGACGATGTTGAAGCTGCCCGGGACCTTGAGAAGCTCCAGCGCCTCGGCGCCGCTCGAAACCCGCGTGATCCCCGGCGCGTACGAGAGATTGTGCTCGAGAAACTCCGAGAGAATCAGCTCGTGCAGCTTCCCGTCTTCCGCCAGCACGAACGAGTCGTAAGGGCTCGAGACGAGCAGGATCTCGTGCACGCGCCGCTTCATCAGGTGGTGAAACCCCGTGAGGCGCGCTTGTTCCCTGTGGTCGTCCAGCAGCCTGCGGAACTCCGGCATGGTGACTCGTTAACAGGAACGGGGAGGGAAATCGTGCCGATTGCGAGCGGGCGATCGAAAGGTCTCCGCGAGTTCCGGGCGGCCATAAGCCATAAGCTATAAGCCATAAGCGGCGTGGGGCCGAGGCTTCCAGCGGATCCAACGCCTCGATTTCTGTGCAGGCGTCTGACGCTGACGCTTATGGCTTCCGGCTCCTGGCTTATGGCTTGCCACGCGCTGATAAGAACAGGGCCCCGGTCTCCCGGGGCCCCGCTGCGCTTCAATTCACCGCGGCGTCCTAGACGATGCCGTGGTCCATCATCGCGTTGGCAACCTTCAGGAAGCCGGCGATGTTCGCCCCGTTTACGTAGTTCCCGGGGGTGCCGTACTCCTTCGCCGCCTCGACGCACGACTTGTGGATGCTCTTCATGATCCCGTGAAGCCTCTGGTCGACTTCCTCGCGGGACCAGGCGAGCCGCATGCTGTTCTGGCTCATCTCGAGGCCCGACGTCGCCACGCCTCCGGCATTCGCCGCCTTGCCCGGACCGTAGAGAACCTTCTTCTCCACGAAGATCCCCACGGCGTCCGGATTAGAAGGCATGTTCGCGCCCTCGGAAACCGCGATGATCCCGTTCTTCACCAGGTTCGTCGCGTCCTTCCCGTTGATCTCGTTCTGCGTGGCGCTCGGGAACGCGCACTGCGCCTTCACCGACCAGAGCGGATTGTGGTCCGCCTTCGGATCCGCCGCCGTGAACGTCACCCCCTTGAACTTGTCCGCATACTCCTTGATCCGCCCGCGCTTCACGTTCTTCAGCTCCATCGCGAACGCCAGCTTCTCGGCCGTGATCCCGTCCGCGTCGTAGACGAACCCGCTCGAGTCGGAGAGCGTCACCACCTTCGCCCCCAGCTGGTTCAGCTTCTCCACCGTGTACTGCGCCACGTTCCCGGATCCCGACACGAGACACGTCTTCCCCTTCAGCGAATCCTTCCGCGTGCCCAGCATCTCCTCCGCGAAATACACCGCGCCGTACCCCGTCGCCTCGGGCCGGATCAGCGAACCGCCCCAGTTCAGTCCCTTCCCCGTCAGAACCCCCGTGAACTCGTTCCGGAGCTTCTTGTACATCCCGAACAGGAACCCGATCTCGCGCCCGCCCACGCCGATGTCGCCCGCCGGCACGTCCGTGTCGTTGCCGATGTGCCGGAACAGCTCCGACATGAACGACTGGCAGAACGCCATCACCTCGTTGTCGCTCTTGCCCTTCGGATCGAAGTCCGAGCCGCCCTTGCCGCCGCCCATGGGAAGCGTGGTGAGCGAGTTCTTGAACACCTGCTCGAACGCGAGGAACTTGAGGATGCCGAGGTTGACGGAGGGATGGAAGCGGAGGCCGCCCTTGTACGGGCCGATCGCGCTGTTCATCTGGATGCGGAATCCGCGGTTGACCTGCACGCCGCCGCGGTCGTCGACCCACGGGACGCGGAACATGAAGACCCGTTCGGGCTCGACGATCCGTTCGAGGATCTTCGCCGCGCCGTACTCCGGGTGTTTTTCGAGAACGGGGGCGAGCGACTCCACGACTTCCTGCACTGCCTGATGGAACTCCGGCTCCGCGGGGTTCTTGGCCTTCACCTTGGCCATGAGGTCGGACACGAGCTTGGACATGTCTGCATCTCCTTCTTCCAGAGTCGCGGTCGCGCAGGAAACCGTGGTTTCCGGCCGCGCCGCGAGATCCCCGGCGTCTGTCCGCGGCCTGTCGGGACCGTCCCCCGGGGAGGGGATTGGGGCGGCCGGCGAGAAGGGCCGGCCGCGGACGTTTCAAAGGGAAAACGCTAGTCCTGCGGGGCTGGGAGCGTCAAGGAATGAGTGGCGAAAATGCGGCGGTCGGTGCGGAAAGAGGATCCCATTTGTCCAGAAATGGCGCCGACGTTCCGGCTTCCGACGTTTCCGCACGGCCGCGGCACGCGACCGCTTACGTCGTCGCCCCGTAGTGCTCGATCAGGATCTTCGCGACTTCCGGCCGAGTGAACTCCACCGGCGGGATTTCGCCGCGGCCGAGGAGTTCGCGGACCTTCGTGCCGGAGAGGGAGACGCGCTCGGTCTCGGCGTGCGCGCAGGTCTTGGCGCTGGCCATGCCGCCGCACTTTTTGCACCAGAAGGAGTTCTCGAACTTGAGGGGCTGGATGGCGAGCTCGGCGGGCGAGTACGTCTCCCAGATTTTCTGCGCGTCGTAGGTGCCGTAATACGTGCCGACGCCGGCGTGGTCGCGGCCGACGATGAAATGGGAGCAGCCGAAGTTCTGGCGGACGATGGCGTGGAAGATGGCCTCTTTCGGGCCCGCGTAGCGCATGGCGGCGGGGTTGACGGCGAGGGCGGTGCGGGCGGGCGGGTAATAGTCGGCGAGGAGGGCCTCGTAGCAGCGCATGCGGACGTCGGCGGGGATGTCGTCCTTCTTGGTTTCGCCGACGAGCGGGTGCAGGAGGAGGCCGTCGACGGTCTCGAGGGCGACCTTGGTGAGGTACTCGTGCGCGCGGTGGATCGGGTTGCGCGTCTGGAACCCCACG
Source organism: Planctomycetota bacterium (assembly GCA_016190145.1). Classification (GTDB taxonomy): domain Bacteria; phylum Planctomycetota; class MHYJ01; order WSZJ01; family WSZJ01; genus WSZJ01. The sequence continues at coordinate 19,269 of JACPRD010000092.1, forward strand.
ACGGTCCGCCAGCCGCGCCTCTCGAACTCCGCGCGCGCCTGGGCCGGGGTCAGGCGGTAGTCGCCGAAGTCGCCGTGCGGGGGGAGGTTGGCGGCTTCGATCGTGCCGCCGAAAAGCGTTGCGCCGGCCTGGCGGATCCAGGCGACGCCGGGGTGGGCGGCGTCCTTCGTGCCGTAGACTGCGCGCGCTTCGGCTTCGAGGTCGGCGGCCCAGGCGCTCTCGACCTTGATCGTGCCGAGGACGAGCCCCGAGCCGTCGGTCAGCGCCAGCTCGGCGCCATCCTTCACGGGAAGGTCCGTGCGGAGAACGACCGGAATCGTCCACGCGAGCCCGCCCGCGAGCCGGCCGCGCTCGAGCACGGCGTCGTAGTCCTTCTTCGTCTGAAACCCGGTGAGCGGCGAGAATCCGCCGTTGGCGAGCAGCTCGAAGTCCGAGGCCTGGGTGGCGTCGAGCGTGAATTTCGGAAGCGTCGCGGCGCGTTCGAGGAGGTGTTCGCGGGCCTTGCCGGTGGCGAGGCGATTGACGAGCGTGCCGCCGTGCGGAGCGATCAGAGGCATGATTGACGATCTCCTTTGTCGGTGAAGGTTGAGACATTAGTAATGTTTACTAAACCAGTCAAGATTAAATTGCCCTCGCACGCCCCCCCGTCAGGGCTTAGGAGTTAGCTGTGAGGAGTGAGGCACGGCATGACCCTCCACCGGCCCGACCCCCCAGCCCTACCTCACCCCTCACCCCCACCTCCTATCCCCAGCTCTTCCTCACTCCTGACTCCTGACCCCTGACCACTGTCCTTGCGCCGACGCCTCGGCACGCGCGACCGCCCACGCAACGTCGATGACAATCGACCGCACAATCCGGTATTTCCTGCCGATCCCCAGAATCTTTTCCCGAACCGCGTCGTAAATACTGATGCGACCCGCAAATTTTCCGGTCGCCGCCCCCTCCGCGAACACCGCGACGGACCCTTCTCAGACAGGGCGCGAAACCCCCGAAACCCACGATCGGAGGCAACCCATGATTCTCCCCTCCCTCGTCGTCGATCCCGATCCCGCCACCCGGGCGTCCGTCGGCGCCCTCCTCGAGTCCGAAGGCTGGACCGTCGAACACGCGGCCACCCTCGAGGACGCACGCGCGTTCCTGAAATCGCATCCGCCTTCCCTCGTTGTCGTGGAGGTCCGCCTCCCCGACGGCAGCGGATTGGACCTCGTCCGCGAAATCCAACCCCTTCCCGGAACGGAGGCCATCATGCTCTCCGCCGAAGCCTCACCCGAGGCCATCCGCCTCGGCGCCGCAGACGTGCTCGCCAAACCCGTCGAAACCGCACCGCTGCGCCGCGCCCTCGCGCGCGTCCGCCGCACCCTGCGCCTCCGCGGCGAAATCGGCAGCCTGCGCAGCGAACTGCGCAGCCTCGGCAGGTTCGGACGCATGATCGGCGCTTCCCCCGCCATGCACCACGCCTGGGATCTGATCGGCCGCGTCGCGCCGACCGACGCCATCGTCCTCCTCACCGGCGAGAGCGGGACCGGCAAGGAACTCGCCGCCATGACCCTCCACGACATGAGCTCCCGCCGCGACCGCCCGTTCCTCGCCGTGAACTGCGGCGCCGTCGCGGGCTCGGTGATCGAGAGCGAATTGTTCGGGCACGAGAAGGGAAGTTTTACGGGCGCCGTGCAGCGGCACGTGGGGTTCTTCGAGCGGGCGAGCGGCGGGACGCTCCTCCTCGACGAGATCTCCGAAATGTCACAGGAACTGCAGGTGAAGCTCCTCCGCGTCCTCGAAACGGGGAAGATCCTGCGGATCGGCGGCGAGGCCGAGGTGCCCGTGGACGTGCGCGTCGTCGCGGCGACGAATCGCGTTCCTGAAGCGGCCGTCGCGGAGGGCAAGCTGCGCCAGGATCTGCTGTACCGGCTGCGCGTCTTCGAGGTCCACATGCCGCCGCTTCGGGAGCGGGGAAGCGACGTGCGGCTGATCGCGGAGCATTTCCTTGAGGAACTGAACCGGGGCGCTGAGATGCGCAAGACGATGTCGGAGGGGGCGCTGCGGCGGATCGAGGCGCACGCGTGGCCGGGCAATGTGCGCGAGCTGCGCAACGCGGTGCAGGCGGCTTTCATCGTGGCGGACTCGGCGATCGGGCCGGAGCACCTGGCGCTCGCGCCGGGCTCGGCGGTCGCGACGCCCGCGCCGGATTTCCCCGCCGTCCGCCCGGTCGCCGGTCCCGCCATCGGCGGCGAGCCTGCGACGGAGGTGCGCGTCCCCGTCGGCGAGACGCTGGACGAGGCCGAACGCCGCTTCATCCTCGCGACCTGGGAGTCCTGCGGGCGCAACAAGGCGCGGGCGGCCAAGGTGCTCGAGGTGAGCCCGAAGACGCTCTACAACCGGCTCAAGCGCTACGGCCTTCTTTCCCGGAGCGCGGGCACTTCCAGCCCGACCCGGTAATTCCTTCCTGCCGCCCGTGTCCTGACGGGGCCATGGCAGGCGGCACGCCCGTTGCTTCCTCCTTGCGAGAGTCAGGACACTTGAGGAGATCACCCATGAAGGCTTTCCTGAAATTCACATTCGGCTGCCTGATGGCCCTCGGCGTGGTCGCCGTCGGCGCCCTGGTCTGGAACCGGATCGCCCCGGACAGCCGCATCGGGATCAAGGCCGAGCGCGCGGTGAAACGCGTCGAGGAAGCCGTGATGCCGCGCGGGCGGTATCTCGTCCAGCTCGAGTCGGTCAACCTGGCCGAGAAGGACTGGTCCTACATGGCGGTCCTCGACACACCCAAACCCCTCAGCCTGCACGTGAAGCAGGGCGAACGCGAGACTTTCGCGACCAGCCTCGGCTCCTGGCGCGGGCTGAAGACGTTTACGCACGATCCCGTCACCTTCTATGCCGACTACGACGGAGAGACTCCTCTCACGATGGAATTCCGGGAACCCGAGCTCGTTTCCAACGGGCGCTGCTACGTCATCCAGGACCCGTGGCCCTTCGCGCACACCGCGCTCGGCACGGCCAGTTCCTGCCACTTCACGTGGAAAAGAGTCGGCGACCTGCCGTCCGGTGAGTCTCCCGGTTCCGGCCGCGGCGTCGACTAGGGCTTCCCTGGATACCGGCCGGCGGCGGTTGCCGCCGGCCGGCGCTTGCGCCGGTTCCCGGCGAGCCATAAGCCATAAGCGACGCGGCATCGAGGCTGGCAGGCGATCGGGGCGCTTCTGCTTGGAAGCGGGCTTGCGAGTATCATGGGCCTCCATGCGGATTGGACACGTCGAGCTGACCGTCGCGGACATGGAGCGCAGCCGGCGCTTCTACCTGGAGGCCCTCGGCGCCGACCTTGTCGCCTCCCAGGGGCCGGATTTCACGTGGATCCGGATCGGGAAGCTCGAGTTCCTGCTGCGGAAGGGCGACCCGGGGCCTGCATCGCCGTTTCCGGGCCGATCCAACATCGTCCTGTGCATGGACGATGTGCCGGGCCGCGTGGAGCGCCTGCGGAAATCCGGGGTCGCGATCGGCAGGGACGGCGACGACTTCACGTTCCAGGATCCCGACGGGCACTGGTTCCAGATCGTCGGGCCGGGAGTGGACAGTTCCGCCCACACGGCGGGTTAGCGTTGCCGAGGCTGTTCCTGGTTGCTCGTTTCTCGTTTCTCGTTCCGCGGGGTCCAAAGGGGTTCAATCTCCGCCCGCACGAAACGAGAAACGAGGAACGAGAAACGAGGAACGAGAAACGAGGAACGAGAAACGAGGAACGAGGAACGCGTCGATCGCACCGCTTACTCGAACTTGAGCCCCTTCACCCACTCCCTCCACTCCTTCTCGACCTCCTCGACCGGCTTGTCGAGAAGCGCCACGAGCGTCTTGTACCCGCCCGCGTCGTCCGCCACCCCGTCGCGGAACTTCTCGTAGTACGCTTCGAGAAGCCCCTTCTCCTGAAGATAGAAGCACAGGTACCGCGCCGCCGCGTACCGGAGGCCCGAGCCGTCGCCGTAGAAGTCGCGGCCGACGTACCCGCAGAGCTTCTCCCAGGTCGGAACGGAGCCGTCGCCGATCGCGCGCTGGAGAAGCGGGAGTCGCCAGTTCTCGAGGCCGCGGATCTTGCCCGTGGACGTGGAGGACTGCTCGAACAGCGATGCGAACCCCTCCGAGAACCAGCACGGGCATTTCGGGAAGTCGGGCTCCATGAGCGCGTGCGTCATTTCGTGGACGAGCGTGCCGGAGCCGGTGCCGATGTTCATGACGAGGGCGCGCCGCCCCGGAAGGTAGAAGCCGTAGGGCGTGCCGGATTTTTCGCCGAGGTACTTCAGGCAGAACGCGTTGTAGGAGTCGCCCGTCGGCAGCAGGTAGACCGCGAGCAGGCCCTCGGGGTCCTTGTCGAAATACTGCTTCTTCAGCATCCCGCTGCAGCGCGTGACCGTGCCCTCCATGCGGTCCATCGCGTCCTCGTCGAGCGGGCCGCCGAGGAGGAAGGGGCCGACGCGGCGGAACGCGGGGTCGCCGCCGAGGTTCTCGGTCATCGTCTTGCGGAGTTCCTTCTCGGGCTCGTCGTCGTCCGCGAACAGGGGAAACGCGAGCGGCACGAGGAGGAGGAGGGCGGCGAGTTTTTTCATGGTGAAGGTGATACGGGTATGACGACGCCGCGTCGGCTTTTCCATCAAGAAAAACGGGCGGCCGCATGATTCGGCGGCCGCCCGCCCCGAGGCAGGGGGACTTGCGGACTACTTGCTGGCGAGAGCGCCGACCTTGAACGACGCGTTCTCGTTGCGGGCCTTGAGCTCGTTGTACTCCGTCTCGAGCTCGAGCAGCTTCGACTTGATCTCGGCACGGAGCTTCACGCCTGCGAGCGCGTACTGCCGCTTCAGCTTCTTCGCCTCCGCGGAGATCTCCGTCAGCCGCACGTCGTCCACGCAGTCCTGCTGGTGCTCGGGCACCTTGCCGAGCGCTTCGCCGGGCATGGACTTGTCGAACCGGCCGAAGAAATGGTCACCGAAGCCGCGTCCTGCGACGAGCTCGTCGGCCTTGAAATCGGGCCAGGGTTCGTAGGCGTGCTTGGACATGAAGCGGAGGTCCGTGGCGGTGTTGTGGGCTTTTTCGCGGGCGGCGCGGCGGGAGAAGATCTCGGCGAGTCTTTCCTTCTTGCCGGACTCGGAGAGGGTGGGGTGCTCGGCGATGGGCTTGAGCATCTTGTGGGCCCACTCGAGTTCCGCCGCGAGGTAATCGGGGGGCTGGTAGCCGGCCATGGCGTCGAGGAGGCGTCCGTCGGAGGAGAACACGCAGATCTGGGTATTGTGTTCGCCGTCGCCGGGGTAGCACAGGCCGGGTTTGTCGGAGATCTCGTGGCCGTAGGAGCCGCCGCAGATCGCCTCGTCTTCGATGTTCTTCCAGGCGCAGACGTACTTCTTGTTGATGGTGCGGGCGACGTCCGTGTCCTTGAGGACGACCGTCCTCATGACGTGGGCGGCGCTTCAGGTGAGCCCGTCGAGTTCTCCGAGCATGCGGTAGAGGATGACGAGTTTTCCCTCTTTGCGTGCCTGGGGGAAGGCGTCCTCGTAGGACCTGTGGAACGTGACTTCGCCGACTTTGACGTAGGGCGTGATGGCGACCTGCGATGTGGTATCGCCGGGTTGCGGCTCATCGGCTTCGGCCCTGGGTGTGGAGGCCAGGGCGAGGATGGCCGCGGTGGCGACGGCTTTCCAGTTCATAAGGATGCTCCTGAACGGTGTGTGTGTGTTCCCCCCTGCCTCGTGCGCAGGAGCAGAGTGCAACCTCCGTGCCTGGGAATCGGACACGTAACGTCTTGATTAGTATGGAGTTGGAATCGGACATATCGGCTCCGAAATGTCAATTGTCAATGAACTTGTCAAAAAGCGGTGCTTTTGTGCGGGTGCGCACGAAATGGAAAGAGAGTTGGCGCCGCGGTCGTCTCCCATTACACGAAATCCCAACGCACGGCGCGGAAACCCCGGAGAGATGGAAGTCCACGGAACGGTCGCGACACACCGAGCGCGCGAAACGAGAAACGAAGAACGAGAAACGAAGAACGCGACCTTCCCACGCCCCGCCGCTCCGTCATATAGTCCCGCTCAATGACCACCCCCGAATCCTTCCTCGACCTCCCGGCCGAAGAACAGGCCGCCACGCTCCAGCGCCTCGGCCCCAAGGAAGGCGCGGCGGTCCTGCGGGAAACCGACAGTCGAAGCCTCCGCGACGCCATGCGCCTCCTCGGCGCCGAAAAACTGACGCCCATCCTCGTCGAAATTCCGCCCGACGACCTCGCGGACCTCTTCGTCCATATCCCCGCCTCCGAACGTGACGCCCTCCTCGCTGCGGTCGGCCCCGACCTCGCCGCCGACGTCCGCCGACTCCTCGAGTACGCCCCCGACACCGCGGGCGGCATGATGTCCACCCGCTACGCGAGCGTGCCCGGAGTCTTCACGGTCCTGCGCGCGCTCGACGCCATCCGGGAAGCGTCGCGCATCGACGCCGTGAGCTACATCTACTCGACCGACGCCGGTGGAAAACTCACCGGCACCGTTCCCGTCCGCGCCCTGCTCCTCGCCAACCCCGACACGCGCATCCAGGACCTCGTCGCCCGCGCCATCGTCAAGCTCGCCGTCCGCGACCCCCGCGAAACCGTCCTCGCGTCGTTCCGCCAGAACCATTTCGTCGCCCTCCCCGTCGTCGACGACCACGACCGCCTCGTCGGCGTCGTCACCGCCGACGACGCCGTCGCCGCCGAACACGACCGCGCCGACGAGCTCGCCTACAGCGCCACCGGCGTCGACGCGCGCGAACCCCTCATGAACACAGTCCGCGCCGCCCGCTCGCGCGTGCCGTGGATCACCGTCACCATCCTCGGCGGCCTCGGCTGCGCCGCCGTCGCCGGCGCCTTCCGCCCCACACTCGAACGCCTCGTCGTCCTCGGCCTCTTCATGCCCATCGTCCTCGGCCTCGCCGAAGCCGTAACCGCCCAGACCACCGCCATCGTGACGCGCACCCTGCTCGGCGGCGGCGCCGGCCTGGGAAGATTCCTCGCGAAGGAGGTCATGGTCGGCGTCCTCGTCGGCGCCTACGCGGGCACCGTCGTCGGCGCCGTCTCCCTCGCGTGGCACGGACGCGGGGCGCTCGGGCTCGCCATCGGAAGCGCCATCGCCGCGAGCATCTCCTGGGCCGCCCTCGTCGCGGTCCTCGTCCCGCTCGGACTGAGGAGGTTCAAGGTCGAACCGTCCGTCGCCGGCGGACCCGTGGCCCTCACCCTCGCCGACCTCTCGACCCTCGCGATCTATTTCGGCGTCGCAGCGCTCGTCCCCGCGTGAGTGATCCCCTGAACCCCTTTCCAGGATTCCGCTTGCGGTCGCAGCAGGGAAGCATGTTGTGGCGGAAATGCGCCGGCGGGACGGAGTGCGGCGGTCGTGAAGCCGCTGGCAACGACCAGGCCCCGCCCATTACAATCGACCCCGGAGGTCGAACATGCCCCTGCACCCCCGCATCGAAATGAACCCCGCGATCATGCTCGGGAAGCCGGTGATCCGCGGCACGCGAATCCCCGTCGAGGTGCTCCTTCGCAAGCTGAGCGAAGGGGCGACCGAGCGCGATCTGCTCGACGGTTACCCCCGCCTGACGCCCGACGACCTGCGCGCCGCTCTCGCCTATGCCGCCGACACGCTCTCCCACGAGGAGACCGTCATCCCCGACTCGCCGACTCCCGCACCGAAGGCCTAGCCGGTGCGGTTTCTGGCCGACGAAAGTTGCGACTTCGCGGCCGTCCGCGCGCTCCGAGCTGCCGGGCACGACGTGGTCGCGGTGTCCGACATCTCGCCGAGCGCGACGGACGCCGAAGTCCTCACCCTGGCCGCCCGCGACGGCCGGACGCTGCTCACCGAGGACAAGGACTTTGGCCAGCTCGTGTTCGCAGGCGCGGGCGCCAGAACCGGGGTCGTTCTCGTCCGATTCAGGCCGAAGGCGCGGCCGGGGCTCGGCAAGGCGCTCACAGACCTCGTGGCACGTCACGGCGACAACCTCCGCGGACGTTTCACCGTGCTGGAACCCGGAAAACTCGTCTTTCCGGCCCGAGCCTCGGTTCGCCGTAGAATGCTGTCGGGATGTCGGCATCGTCCGAAACGCTTTCGTAACGGCCCTGAACGCACTCGACGCTCGCGCGCAATCCCGCGCCGCAGGGTGAGCGTCGATCGTGACTTCAGACCTTGGCGTCCGGATCCACCCCGAACTCCTCAGCCCATTTTCGCGCTTCGCTCGACGTAATGCGCGGCTTCTCCTTCCCCTCGAGCTGCTCCGGGTCCACCGATTTCAGGAATTCCTCCACGGACGCGACCTTGCCGTGGAGCCCCCGGACGCGCCCGCCCAGCTCGCGGTCGTTCGTGACGACGCGCACCTCGTTCGGGCGCTGCTGACCCTTCAGCCAGTTGACGATCGCGTCGTCCGCCGTGCCCTCGCGCACGTAGACGATCGCCAGCTTGCCGCGGCCTTCGGGCGAACGCGTCAGGCCGGGCGGAGCCTTGGCGGCGTCGAAAAAGACCGTCGCCGGATCCTTCAGGCGGCGGATGCGGCCGAGAAGCGCCTCGCGCTGCTTCTCGAAGTCGGGCTCGGTGCCGTCTTCGATGCGGCAGGCGAAGAGGAGGTTGTAGCCGTCGATGGCCCAGTGGGTATTCATGCGGGGGCTGTGGTGCAGTCGAGGAGTCTTCCGCCCACCACGACCTTCACGGCCTTTCCCCGCAGCTCCCATCCGTGGAACGGGCAGTTGCGCGACCGGGAGCGGAACTTGTGGATGTCCACCTTCCATTTCTTCTTAGGGTCGAAGATCGTGACGTCCGCGTCCGCGCCGGGGGCGAGCGTGCCTTTCGGGAGGCGCAGGATTTTCGCCGGGTTGATGGTCATCTTCTCGATCGCCTGCGCGAGCGTCAGGTGCCCGGGCCCGACGAGGTACGTCATCACCAGCGCGAGCGTCGTCTCCAGCCCGATCACCCCGAACGGCGCTTCCGCGAACTCCACCTCCTTCTCCTCGGGCGCGTGCGGGGCGTGGTCGCAGGCGATGGCGTCGATGGTGCCGTCGCGGAGGCCGTCGATCATGGCCTGGACGTCGGGGCCTTCGCGGAGGGGCGGGTTCATTTTGAAGACGGGGTCGTAGGAGCGGATGCGGTCGTCGGTGAGTGTGAAGTGGTGGGGCGTGACTTCCGCGGTGACGCGGACGCCGTCGGCCTTGCCGCGGCGGATGAGTTCGGCGGAGCCGCGCGTGGAGATATGGGCGGCGTGGAGGTGGCCGCCGGTCATCCGGGCGAGCATGATGTCGCGGCCGATCATGGATTCTTCGCAGACGGCGGGGATGCCCTCGAGCCCGAGCTCCATCGAGACGCGGCCCTCGTGCATGCAGCCGCAGAACAGGTTGGGGTCTTCGCTGTGCTGGATGACGGCGCGGTCGAACATGCGGGCGTACTCGAGGGCGAGGCGCATGAGGGCGGCGTTGTGGACGGGGGTGCCGTCGTCGCTGAACGCGACGGCGCCGCCGCGGTGCATCTGGCCGATTTCGGCGAGCTCCGCGCCCTTGCGGCCGCGCGTGACGGCGCCGATCGGGTAGACGTGGGCCATGCCGGCGCGGCGGCCCTGGAGCAGCGTGAACTCGACCTGCGCCTCGGAGTCGCACGCCGGCTCGGTGTTGGGCATCGCGGCGACCGAGGTGAACCCGCCCGCGACGGCGGCCGCGGCGCCGGAGGCGATCGTCTCCTCTTCCTCTTTGCCGGGCTCGCGCAGGTGGACGTGCATGTCGATCAGACCGGGGCAGACGACGAGGCCTTTGGCGTCGAACGCCTCCGCGGCCTTCGGGGTCGCCTTGCCGACCGACTCGATCTTCCCGTCCCGGACGAAGACGTTCGCGGGGCCGTCGAGCCCGCTCGCCGGATCGATGACGCGTCCGTTCCGGATCAGGAGCGTGCTCATTCGGCGCCTCCCTCGGCGAACGGCGCGAGCCCCGCCGCGCGGTGCAGGACCGCCATCCGCACCGCCAGGCCGTTGGCCACCTGGTCGAGAATGACGCTGCGCTCCCCGTCCGCCACGTCCGGCGTGATCTCCACGCCGCGGTTGAGCGGCCCCGGGTGCATCACGAGGAGGTCCTTCTTCGCCCGCCGCATCCGCGCAGCGTTCAGACCGAACAGCCGCGCGTACTCGCGGATCGAGGGGAACATCGGCGGGCCCTTGATGCGCTCGAGCTGGATCCGGAGCATGTTGACGACGTCGAGGTTCGGGAGAAGCGCGTCGAAGTCGTGCGAGATCTTCACGCCGAGGTCCCGCAGCGGCTCCGGGATCAGCGTCGCGGGGCCGCACACCCAGACCTCCGCGCCGAGCTTCAGCAGCCCCCAGATGTTCGACCGCGCGACCCGCGAGTGCAGGATGTCCCCCACGATTCCGACCCTCAGCCCCTCGATCCGCTTCTTCTCTTCCAGAATCGTGTAGATGTCCAGCAGCCCCTGCGTCGGATGCTCGTGCGAACCGTCCCCCGCGTTCACCACCGCCGCCTTCACATGCCGCGCCAGCATGTCCGGCGCCCCCGAGGCCGGATGCCGCACCACCAGGATCTCGATCCCCATCGCCTCGATCGTCTTCGCAGTGTCGATCAGCGTCTCGCCCTTCGACAGCGAACTCGACCCCGCCGCGAAATCCATCGTGTCCGCCGAAAGCCGCCGCGCCGCAAGATTGAACGAGTTCTTCGTGCGCGTCGACGATTCCACGAACATCGTCACCACGAGCCGCCCCTTGAGAACCGGATGCTTCGTCCGGTTCTGCGTCGAAAGCGGCGCGTACCGGCGCGCCTGCTCGAGCAGCAGGCGGATTTCCTCGGCGGGAAGTTCCTGGAGGCCGAGGAGGTGGCGGCCGGAAAAAGCAGAAGCGCTGGAGGGAGGCGATGCGCCGGGCTTGGCGCGGGCTTCTTTGGGCATCGAAAGCGGCACTCTATCCGTCCGGTTGCAGCGAAGCAAGGATTCGGAGGTGTCTCCGAAGGAACGCCGCAGGCCGCGCATCCGCGGGGAAGGGGAGTCCCAGTTTCTCCAGCACGGCGCGACGGAGCTCTCCCAGCCCCGCGCCCGTCACGCCGGAAACGGAGACCGCTCCCGGGATCGCCAGGCCGAGGTCCGCCTTGCCCGACAGCCGCAGGTCGGCGCGACCGCGCGGCGGACAGGGAGCGGCGGGATCCTCGAGCCAGAGCACGAGGTCCGCTTCCTCGATCCGGCGAAGCGCCTCCGTCTCGGCCTCCGCATCGACGCCCGCCGGGGCGCCGGCGAGGCCCGCCGTGTCCACGAGACGGATCGGGTAGCCCTCGAAATCGGCGATGGCCTCCACCGGGTCGCGGGTCGTCCCCGCCTCCGCGTGCACGAGCGCGCGATCGCGGCCGCAGAGGGCGTTGAGAAGCGTCGATTTGCCCGAGTTGGGCGGCCCGGCGATCGCCGCGAGGCGCGGCGTCGCGAGCGCCATCCCCGCCGGCGCGCGGTCGAGGAGCGCGCGAAGCCGCGCGGGATCTCCGGACTCGATCTCCCGCGTGAGCGCGCCTCCCGCGGCGGCGGCAAGGAATACCGCGGCGGGAAGCGTGGCCGCGCGGGGCAGGAGCGCCGCCGCCTCAGCCTCGATCCTGTCCTGGAGCGCCCCCTCTTCCGTCCGCGCGCCCGCCCGCCGGAGTGCCCGCATGACCGCGGCCGCGGGCGCGGCGCCGCCGTGCAGCCCGATCTCGAATCCGCCGCCCGCGCGCCAGACCAGCGCCTCGTCCAGCCGACGGCCGTCCTCCGCGAGCCAGCCGTATGCGATTCCCACGGGCGCCACGCGCCGCCCGAACAGCCGCGCGAGCGCCGCCTCAGCGCCGGGGCCCCCGAGCGAGATCACCGAGATCCCACCCTCGCCCGGCGGCGTCAGCAGGCGCGCTACCGGTGCGGCCGGTCGTCGCCCGGCGTCTTCGGCGTCACGCATGTCGCAGGTTTCAGGTAGGACTTGAAGTCGAAATCCGGATCGCGCGTCTCCGAATGGCACGTCCGGCACTGCTCCTCGCTCACTTTTCCGAATTTCCGGCCGCCCGGATGATCCTTCACCGGCATGTGACAGCTCTCGCACTGCACCCCGCGGAACTTTTCCAGGTCCTCGATCCGCCCGGGCCCGCCGGGCTGCAGGAATCCCGAGACGTGGCAGGAAATGCACTCCGGATCCTCCGCGCCACCGTCCGGATCGTTGAGCAGGCTCTCCCACGCGTGCGCGTGCCGCGTCGTCTTCCAGTTGGCGTGCTGCGCCTCGTGACACGCGCCGCACGCCTCAGCCCCCGCGTACGGCGTCGCCCCCGCGACGGCCGCCGCCTCGCGCGCCGCCTCCAGCCCCTTCGTCTTCGTCCACTGCCGGTACGCCGCCATCAGCTTCGCCACCTCGGCGTCGTCCTTGTACGACCCGTCCAGCCGCCACGACTCCGTCCGCGACAAATGACACTCCCGCGCCGCCGCCCCCTCC
>JACPRD010000004.1 GCA_016190145.1 Planctomycetota bacterium
GTTCGGAGGCGCCGGTGCCGGCGCCTTTTTCGGGGCCGAAGAGTTCGGACTCGAGGAGGGAGTCGGCGCTGGCGGCGCAGTTGACGGCGCCGAAGGGCTCGCGGGCGCGGGGGGACTCCTCGTGGAGGGCGCGGGCGACGAGTTCCTTGCCGGTGCCGGTTTCGCCGGTGAGGAGGACGGGGGCGTCGAGGGGGGCGAAGCGGCGGACGGCGTCGCGGACCTGGGCGGTGGGGGCGGAGGAGCCGAGGAGGCGCGCGAGGCCGGCGGGGGCGGGGTCCGCGGCGGGCGCGGGGGCTTTGAGGCGCGCGGGGCGCGGGCCGCGGGCGAAACGGAAGACGTCGTCGCGGCCGAGTTCGCAGGCGGCGCGGAGTTCGAATTCGAGGCGGCGGGTCGCGCCGTGGCGCTCGCAGGCGGCGGCCGCTTCCGCGAAGGCCGCTTCCGCCTCGGAGCGGCGCCCGGCGAGGCGGTGGAGGCGTGCGGCGAAGAAGGGATCGAGGAAGGAGACGTTGCCCTGGCGGGCGCGGGCTTCGAGGATGCGGGCGGCGGCCTGTTCGTGGGCGCAGGCGAGTTCGGCGCGGACGAACTGGAAGCCGCCGAAGCCGAGGCAGCATTCGGCGAGGGGGAAGACGCGGAGGGACTGTTCTTCGCGGGCGGCTTCGAGGGCGTCCTGGGGGCGGCCGGCGAGGAGGTGGAGGTGGATGCGGGCCCAGACGTCGGTGTCGGGGACGGGGCGGGCGTCGATGAAATCGGCGACCTGGATCCACTGGCCGATGGTTTCGGCCTGCTGCGGGGTGGGGGCGGGGCCGGTCGCGAAGGACTCGTGGAGGCGGCGGGCCTCGTCGGTGCGGCCGGTTTCGACGGCGTGGATGAAGCGGGCGTAGCGGAGGGAGACGTCGAAGCGTGGGGCGCGGAGGCCGCGGGTGCGCTGGAGTTCGGGTTCGAGTTCGTCGAGGCGGCCGATGCAGCCGAGGAGGCGGGCGAGTTCGATGAGGACGAGGCAGCGGTGGGGGGAGTCGTCGGGGAGGAGGTCGAGGGCGTTGCGGAGGGCGCGTTCGACTTCGGGGACGTTGCCCTTGCGGATTGGGGAGTGGGCGAGGAGGACGCGGGCGCGCAGGGGCGCGGGGGTGGCGGGGGAGAGGCAGGACTGGGCGCGGCGGTGGAGGGCGCGGGCTTCGTCGATGAGGCCTTCCTCGACGCAGAGGAGCATCCACGGGAGGAAGACGAGGAGGAAAGTTTCGGGGTCCCAGGCGGCGGCGGGGATGGCGCGCAGGGTTTCGAGGACGGGAAGGGGCTCGCGGCGTCCGGCGAGGGCGTCGCCGGTATCGGCGACGGCGCGGGAGACGGGGTCGGTGCCGGTACGGGCCTGATCGAGGAGTTCGGAGAGGAAGACGCGGCCGTCGAGGCAGGCGCGGACGAGGGCGTGGCGTGGAGAGCGAGGCATGGGGCGTTCTCCCAGGGGTCGGGGCGGATCGGCAGGGCGTTCGGCGTTCGGAGTTCGGTGTTCGGAGTTCGCGTAAGCGTATGATGGGCGCAAAATGAAGTCAATTTGAGTTTGTCGACGAGGACTGGTTGAGACATCTGCGTCTGCGATCGACTCTCATCGGCGTGTTCCCTGCAGGAATCGGGCCGGACGGAGGATGGGCACCGGGTTTGCTTTCCCGGAGCCCAACCCCTTTCGATGAGGCTCCCATGAAGTCCCTGATGGCGCTCCTTCCGCTGCTCCTGTGCCTGCCCCTGCGCGCCGACGATAAGGCCGCTTCCACACAGGTCGTCGTCGTCGAATTGTTCGCTTCCCAGGGCTGCGACCTCTGCCCGGCCGCCGAGGAATACGTCGCGAAGATGTCGCGCGGCGAACGCGGGTACCATGACGTCGCGCCGCTCGTGTACCACCTCGACATCGTCGACGACCTCGGCTGGAAGGACCGGTTCGCTTCCCCGGACCACAACCCCGTGCACCGTGCGTGCGCGAAAGCGGCGGGGCTGGCGGACGGGTACATTCCGATGCTCGTGGTGCAGGGGGAGGGGCACACGCACCAGCAGGCGGAGGTCGAGGCGCGGTTGAAGAAGGCGCGCGGCGGCGCCGCGGCGCTCCGGGTCGAGGCGCGGGGAGGGATCGAGAAGGGCGTGGCGACGCTGGACGCGGTCGTGCGCGGGGACTGGAAGAACGCGGAGGTGTTCGCGGCGGCGTTCGAGGACGGGCTGTCGACGGCGGTGACGGCGGGCAAGAACCGTGGGAAGACGCTGGCGGAGTCGGGCGTGGTGCGCCGGCTCTGCGCGGCGGTGCGGCCGGACGCGGCGGGAAAGGCGCGGTTCCGCATCGAACTCCCGAAAGACGCGGTCGCGGAGAACGTCGGCTTCGTCGTGGTCGCGCGGGACGTGAAGACGCGGAAGGTGCTGGGCGCGGCGCGCCTCCGGCACGCGCAGCTCGAGACCGCCGCCGGCGCGGCCCCCGCCGAGACCGTCAAGCGCGAGGGCGACTGGGACGTGCTCACGCTCGACGGCGGCGCGCTCGCCAAGGTCTACGTGCCGCGCGGGCTCGCGAAAGAGCCGCGCCCCGCGCTCGTCGTCATGCTCCACGGCTGGGGCGGCGACCCCGACGGCATCCTGCGTTTCGCCCGCGAGCTCGCCGACCACCGCCGCGCCATCCTGTGCGCGCCGCGCGGGGGGAAGGACCTGGACGGAAGCGGGTTCGGGTGGGATCCGGAGTCGGACGTCTCCGCCGTCGCGGCGTTGACGCGCCGCGTCATCGCGCGCTACGGCGCCGACGCAAAGCGCGTCTCCATCGTCGGTTTCTCGGCCGGCGCGGCAATGGCCGCCTTCATGTGCGTCCGCGAGAAGGACCTGTTCGACGGGTGCGTCTCCTGCGCCACGACCGAAATCCCGGCCGCCGACTCCGGCTTCAAGGACGTCCGCGCCGTCTTCTTCCTCGGCGACCGCGACCCGAACTTCTCGCTCGCGCCCGAAGCGCGCCGCGCCGTGAAGGATTTCGAGCCGGGCTTCGCGTTCCGCGTCGTCAAGGACCTCGGCCACGAACCGCCGGACCCCGTCTATCTCAACGACGCGCTCAACTTCCTCGCGCAGCGGTCCGAAAAGGGCGACGAGCAGACGCTTCCCCGCGCGCCGGGACGGAAGATGGCGGCGGTGAGGGTTAAATGAGAAAACCGACTGTGTGACGAGGGTCTCGGTCCTGCCCTCCCGCTTGCCCGGCGACCGCGTCCGGATGGAGGAGAAGCTGCAGGCAGCAGCGACAGGTTGATTTCGGGGCTTCCCGGCGAATTTCGAACGCTTCGCCTCCGGCACGCCGGGAACTTCTTCTCCCGTCATCTTCTGAGGGATTCCGATAAAATGCCCCCAAGGAAGTCATCCCATGACCACAGTCACGCTCCAGCTTCCGAACGAAATCTTCGCGCTGCTCCGGCAGTCTCCTGGTGAGCTTGCGAAGGATCTCCAGTTCATTGCGGCCATCGAGTGGTATCGCCGGGGCCTCGTTTCCCAGGGCCGCGCCGCAGAACTAGCCGGCGTCGCCAGGGCGGACTTCATTGCCGAACTGGCCTCCCGCAAGATCGAAGTATTCCATGTCGACATCGAGGATCTGAAGGGAGAACTGAACCGTGAGTGAGGCGCCGGTCGTCGACGCCTCCCCGCTGATTCACCTCGCGACCGCCGGCCTGATTGAGTTGCTCATGGAGCGCGACAAGAAGCGCGCGTGTCACCAGAGTCTGGATCAGCGCAGGCTGGCGGGGAAATTCGTCATCGTCGCCTCGCGCGCGCTGAACTGTTGACGTCCCAGCCCGGGTGCTTAACGTAATTACCTTCGCCCCGAGGGAGGGCGAGCGCCGTGTGCATCGGCGACTGTTTGATTCAAGGAGACATCTTCATGCGGCTTCGAGTGCTCGCCTGCGTTCTCAGTCTCGTGGGTGCCGGACTTCTCTGGGCGGGCCGGGGCGCGCCGGGCGCCGGCGAGGCCGGACGGACCCCACCGGCGGTCCCCGTCGAGGACCCGCGCGCGGACGGGCGCGACAAGCTGCCGATCGTCGCGATCGTGGACACCGGGGTGGATACCGCGCATCCTGCGCTCAAGGAGAGGTGCCTTGACGGCATCAACATCGCCGAGCCGGGCGAGCCCTCGAACGACCTCGTCGGGCACGGCACGGCGATCGCGGGCCTCATCGCCGCTTCCGACGACGATCCCGAATACTGCGGCGTGAACCCCGCCGTGCGCATCCTCCCGATCAAGGTCACCGCCGGCGACGCGCGGGAGGCGCTTCCTGCGTTCCTCGCCATGGGCGTCGACAAGGCGGTGGAGCTCAAGGCGTCCGTCATCTGCATCGCGATGGGGGCTTCGCGCAGCACGAAGACGCTCGACGAAGCGCTGGAGCGCGCGCGCGAGGCGGGGATCATCGTCGTGGCGGCCGCGGGGGTTTCGGACGGCTCGGCGGACCTCTGGCCGGCGTCGCATCCGTGGGTCGTGTCGTGTACGGTGTCGGAGTTGGTGGAGGCGGAGCTGGCCGACGGGACGCGCAAGATGGTCGAGTTCCCGGCATCGCGCGCGCACATTTCGGGCAAGACCGAGCTGATCGGGACGCCGTTCGCGAAGGCGATCGCGCCCGGCGGCGGCAAGGGCACGCTCGAAGGCAGCAGCGTCCCCTGCGCCCGGGCCGCCGGATATGCCGCGCGGCTCAGGCTGTCGCATCCGGAAATGAAGGCCGAGGATCTGCGCCGGCTGCTCGTTCTCACGGGCGCGCCGATCGAGCTCGGCAACGTCTTCCGCGCGTATCGCGTGCGGCGGATCAGCGGCGCCGCCCTGACCCGCGCCGCGACGGAGAAACTGCCCGCCGACCTCGTCCTCCTCGACCAGGACACCAATCCCGCGCCCATGGAACCGGGCAAGGAAGCGAAGCTCGAGCTCGAAATCCTCAACCTCGGCCCGGAGGCGCAGGCCTGCGACGTCACGGTCGATTTTCCGAAGGAGAAGCTCGCCCTCAAGGGCAGGATCGAGTCCATCCCGCCCGGCGAATCGCGCAAGGTCTCGATCGACCTGCCGAAGTTCGAGGAAGGGAGCTACAAGGGCGTCGCGCGGGTGAAGGGCGCCGGGGACGAGAATCCGGAGAACGACTGGCTGAATTTCACGAATGTGGTGATGCCGGCGCCGGAGTTTCCCGTGATCCTGAGTCGGCCTCGGATGGAACGCCTTCGGTTCGGTGAGAAGCAGGCGACGATCGCCGTGGAGGTCACGAACGCCGGGCAGAAGGAGATCAAGGGTCAGGCCGTTGTCGAGGTCGACGACAAGGCCTACACGAAGGATGTCACCCTTGGGCCGCGTGCCAGCGAACTCCTCGCATTCACATTCGACATCCCGGATCTTCCCGCAGGATTCACCGGGATCCGAATTGCTGCGGGCTTCCTCGTCGCCGACAAAACCGTCACCTCCACCGAGCTCTCCTGCAAGCTCTCGCAGGACACTGCGCTCGTTCAGTACGCCGATGCCTGGGCGACGAAAGAGGTGATCCTCGATGCTCCCGCGTTTGTGATCGAGGGGCGCACGTCGGTGCCGTTTCTGATCTTCGCTCCCGAAGTTCACACCCTGATCGACTCGAAACAACTGCACGCCCGGGCTGGGAGGATCGACATCCGCGACCGCGCCCGCGGCATCTGGCTCTACGACATCCTGATCGAAGAAGTCGGCGACGAGGTGGCGAGGACGACGGAGTTCAACCCGTGGGCGCCGCCGAAGGACACGCTGGGCGGGAAGACTCTGCTGCGGGTGCAGGGGAATCCCGAACGGAAACAGAAGCTCCCCGAGAAATCCGTGCGGGCGCATCCGGACATCTGCGCCGAGTCCGGCGACGGGGGGCCGGTGCTCGATCCTCTGGACCTGATCCAGTTCGTCGAGGAGGACGGCTGGAGCGCCGTCGTCAACATCCCGATCCTGGCGCTCGAGAACCACATGCGGCCGTACATCTATCTGCGCGGGCTCGTCCGCTATCTGGAGTCGGCGCGGAATCCGGACGACGCGCGGTGGACCCATTTCGATTCGCGCTCGCTCGCGGCGGAGGCGATGCTGCGCGTGCGACTGCACGCGTCGCTTCCAAAGCTCGACCCGGCCGGGCACTACTACGACATCCACGTGCACACGCAGTGCGAATTCTCGCGCGACGCGGTGGAGCCGCGGCTCGCGTGGGGCGGGCCGCTGTGGATGCTGATCCGGAGCGCGCACGCGATGGGGTTCGTGGACGACGCGTACGTGGCGGCGGTGCGGCACAAGGATCTCGCGGCCGTCGCGGCGCGCGAGATGCTGTTCACGACCGATCACAACTGCTTCCTGACCGACGGCGACACGCCGTTCGCGATTCCGTTCCGAAGCGGCGAAGCGGAGATCACGACGCTGCGGAGGTTCGTGGGGAAGGGCGCGAACCAGGAGCTCGCGATGGCGGCGCGCGGAGGGCGGCCGATGGGCGCGGCGCATGCGCTGGCTTACGGGCACGAGCCGCTGAAAGGGCCGTGGCACGGCGGGCGGAACTTCGCGAAGGGAATCGAGAAGACGAAGGGCGTGATCGAGGCGCTCAAGAAGTACGGGGTGGACAAGGCGCTGGGCGTCGTGCTGCCGAAAATCCTTAAGAAGATCGCCGACTCAAAACATCTGCAGGTGGAAGCGCTGGAGAAGCTGAACGAACAGCTGGACAAACTGAAGCTGCCCCCGGCGAAACTGGAGCAGCTGGTGGAGCTCTGCCGCGAGTGGGGCAAGTTCACGCCCGAGCACTTCGAAGAACTCGTCTCACAGGCCGAGCGGGTCGTGGGTGAAGCTTCGCGGCGCAGCGACGAAGACGAGAACTTCAACGCCATCGAGAAGGTCGAGCTCGATCTCGCCGCGAACGGCACCTACATCGCGGCGCACCCGATGGCCGGACCGTCGCTTCACTGGGACCTCGACGACCTCGACCGCGCGGCGAACCTCGTCGGCGGGCCGTTCGTCGTGGCGGAGCAGGCGGGGCGGTTTCCGTTCGCGGGGGTGCAGGTCTGGAATGAGGAGCCGCTCTCGAAGTACGCGCTCGGCCATCCGGACCAGCTCCGGCAGCTGAACATCTGGAAGCAGGATGCGCTGAAGGCCGATCCGAGCTGGCACGGGGAGTGGATGACGGGGTTCCTCCACTACATGAACCGTCTCGTCAAGCCGGGGCTGATGTACTCGTTCCATCCGCGCGAGCCGCGCTCGCGGTTCTTCATCCGAAAGCTCTACCACTACGCGGGAAGCGACGCGCACGGCAATTTCAACTACACGACCGGCGTCGGCGCGACGCTCCTCACGCACACGGACCTGATGCCGCTTCTGGCGATCTTCGGCCAGTCGCACGGCGCCTCGACGCACACTTCGCATTTCGGCTGCGCGCGGGTATATGCGCAGAAGCCGGCGTTCGAGGAGGTGTATCACGGGCGAGTGGTGTGCACGGACGGGCCGCTCGTGTGGACGGAACTGGACGCGGACCAGAAGTTCGATGGGAAGGACAAGATCTGGCACGAATCCTGGGACACGCCGGAGAAAGCGAAGGACGTGGACGGCCAGATCGGCGGGGACGGGCCGTTTGACGGGAAGAGGACGGCGCTCGTGCGGCGGAGTTGCGACAAGATCGTGCTGAAGTATCGGGTGTCGGACGGGGGGCCGCTCTCGCCGGCGATCCAGAGGATCGATCTCTACCGACTGTCGAGGTCGGACGAGCAGGCGGCGAAGGAGTTGAGCGCCGAAGGGCGAGGCTGGGTTCCGAAACCGCAGGACAAGTGGACTCCGGCCTCGGGCCAGCAGGAGCAGTTCAGAGCCCTGACTCCATGGGCGCCCCGGGAACCCGGAATCGTGATGCTCGCCGGGTTTTCGATGGCGAACGATGAAGTCGACATGCGGTACGACCCCCGGTTCAAGCGCTGCTTCACCAACCCCATCTGGCTCACCACCGTCGACATCGGCGCGACCGCCGAGCCCGTGATGGTCGACGGCAAGGCCATCGTGCCGCCGGGGAAGTTCGTGGCGAGCTTCAAGTGCGACCACTCGATGTTCGACGAAGGCACGACGGTGCTCCTCAAGCAGTTCAACGCGCAGGGGGACAGCACGGCGGCGTCGTACACGCTCGTGGCGACGTCGAGCCCCGCGGACGGATTCTGGCGGCCGCAGAAGCGCGACATCGCGGGGCGCGAGACCGAGGTCGACGACTGTTTCCTCACGGCCGTCAACAAGGAACCGATCCCGCTCGGCCAGCCGTGGTTTCCGAAGCCGGGCGTGGACACGTTCGCGGTGATCCTCGTCAACCCACGCGACGCGCATGGCAATCCGCTGAACGCGGTCGCCGCGAAGATCGAGGTCGCGGCGCCGCCGGGATTCGATCCGGATCCGGACTGGACGGAAGTCCCGGACACCGCGCACGGGGGCAACACGCCGACGGACACGGCCGTGGTGCAGGTCCGGCCCGGCGATACCGTGGAGTTCCCGAAGGGCGCGATCTGCCACGAGCAGAAGATCCCACCCGGTCCGTGGCAGGCCACGGGAATCCCGGCCGAGGGCACCCCGTTCACGATCGTCTCGGGCGCCCACACCGTCCGCGTCCTCGTCGTCGCTTCCGAACTCTCCCAGCAACCCTTCCTCGAACCCCAGGGCGACACCTGGGTCGGCGTTGCGCCGACTCCGTCCTACACGAAAGGGCCGGCGCGCGTGGTCCTCAACAATCACACGGAGCGGACGGTCGAGTTCCCGGACGTCCTCGCGCAGACTTCCCGCGCGGTGCTCTACTCCGCGCCGGACGCGGAGCCGGGGAATTGCACGGTGAAAGTGCAGTCCGACGGAAAGGAAGCGGTCACGGAGATCGAGGCCGTGGCGGCGAAGCTCGCATGGGACAGCGAGCAGGCGAAGCCCGGCGAGTTTCGGACACTGTGCGTTCAGCTGCTCGGCGCATCGAAACCCGCCGACTGGGAGGTCACCGGAACCGTGACGGTGCAGAATGCGGAGGTCGTGGAGCTTGCGGACTCGGTGAAAGCGGTCGGAAAGCGGTTCGACATCACCGGGCTTCCCGGCGACGCGGCATTCGTGCTCAAGGCGAAGGCGGTGGAGGCGGGCCAGATGACGGCGACGGGGAAGTTGCGGGCGCGGAAGGGAGACCGGTGAAGTCAGGGATCCCTCTGCTCATGGCGGTTCTCTCCGGCTGCTGCCTCCCCGGGCGGGACTCGGCCTCCGCGCCGATCCGCGAGGGTTCGGTCGAACGGCACGAGAACGGCGAGCTCAGCCGCGCGTTCCTCGTCCGCGCCGACGACCTGGGTGGGCTGCTGTGCCGCGGGTGGGTACGGTGGCACGAGAACGGGCGGCTGGAGTCGGTGGCGCTCGCAGGGGACACACGGGTCCAGCGACACGAGTTTCCCGGCGGAACGCGGCTCAATTTCGACGCCGAGGGCCGGCTTCGGAGCGCCTGGCTGTCGCGGGCGGCGGTGATTGGCGGCCATCTGTGCCGCGGCTGCCCGAAAATGGAAACGTCGTTCTACGCGGACGGCGCGGTGGCGGCGTTCTTCCCGGCGGGAGACGTCGAAATCGACGGGGTCAGATGCGTCGGAAGCATCTTCCGCCCGGTGCGGCTGCACCCGAACGGGAAGCTGAAGAGCGCGAAGCTAGCGGCCGACTGCACGATCGAATCCCGGCGCTTCGAGAAGGGGGACGTCCTGACCCTGGATGCCGGCGGCCATCCGACGAGGTGAGGGGACGCAAGGACCGATTCTCGTTCCCGTTCCACCGCAGCAGCGCGAAACGAGAAACGAGTAACGAGTAACGAACGTTTTGATATCGATGTCCGAAAACGGCGAGACAGCCACGGGGCGCGGCGCTACAACTCTTCCGTGAACCTGGACCCCGCCCAGTGCTACCGCGCGCTCCTCTCGCACGACCCGCGATTCGACGGCGTGTTTTTCGTCGGCGTGTCGTCGACGGCGATTTACTGCCGCACGGTCTGTCCGGCGCGGGCGCCGCGGGCGGAGCGGTGCGAGTATTTTCCGAGCGCGGCGGCGGCGGAGCGGGAGGGGTATCGGCCGTGCCTGCGGTGCCGGCCGGAGATGGCGCCGGGGAACGCGCGGGTGGACGCGGCGGGGCGGCTTGCGGCGGCGGCAGCGGGGCGGATCGAGGAAGGGGCGCTGGGGGAGGGCGGGGTGGAGAGGCTCGCGCGCGGGCTCGGCGTGACCGGGCGGCACCTGCGCCGGGTTGTGCGGGCGGAGTACGGCGTGTCGCCGATCGAGCTGGCGCAGACGCAGCGGCTGCTCCTCGCGAAACGGCTGCTCACCGACACGACGCTTTCGGTCACCGGCGTCGCGCACGCGAGCGGATTCCGGAGCGTGCGGCGATTCAACGCGCTGTTCCGTTCGCGCTACCGTCTGAAGCCGCGCGACATCCGGCGGACGCACGGCGCGCCTCAGGCGACGCTCGCGTGCGGCCTCGCGTACCGGCCGCCGTTCGGGTGGGACGACCTGCTTCGCTTTCTGGAAAAGCGCGCCGTCGCCGGCGTCGAGACCGTGCGCGGCGGGCGGTACCTCAGGACGGTCGCGCTGGGCACGCACCGCGGGTGGATCGCGGTCGGGCACGCGCCGGGGCGGCGGATGCTGCGCGTGGAAGTCGCGGCGTCGCTCGCGCCCGCGCTGCCGGCGGTGCTGGGGCGCGTAAAGCGCCTCTTCGACCTCGCGGCCGAGCCGCGGCGGGTCGCGGAGCACCTGGGCGCGATGGGCCGCGCGGGGTTGCGCGTGCCGGGGGCGTTCGACGGGTTCGAGACCGCCGCACGCGTCGTCTTGGGCCAGCAGATCTCCGTCGCCGCGGCGAGGACGCTCGCGGGGCGGCTGGTGCGGGAGTTCGGGGAAGCGGTGTCCGGGGCGCCCGAGGGGCTCTCGCACGCCTGGCCCGGCGCGGCGCGCGTGGCGGCGCTCCGGCCCGCGCGGCTCGCGGCGCTCGGGATCGTGTCCGCGCGGGCGCGCTGCCTCGGGGCGCTCGCGCGCGCGGCGGCGGACGGAAGGATCGCGCTGGCGCCCGGCGCGTCTGTCGAGGAGACGCAGGCTCGGCTCCGCGCGATCCCCGGGATCGGCGCGTGGACCGCGGAGGTGATCGCCCTCCGCGCGCTCGGCTGGCCCGACGCGTTCCCGCACACCGACCTCGGCATCCGCCGCGCGCTCGGTACGGACGACTCTGAAACGATTCTCGCGACCGCCGAACCGTGGCGCCCGTGGCGGGCGTACGCGGCGATCGCGCTCTGGAATTCGCTGGAGGAAGCATGAAGCTCTTCACGAAGCTCGACTCGCCCGTCGGCCCGCTCACGCTCACTTCGGACGGAAGCGCTCTCACCGGGATCCTGATGGAATCCGCGCCCGAGGGGACCGGGTGGACGCGCGACGACGGGGCCGCGCCGTTTGCGGAGGCCCGGGCGCAGCTCAAGGCGTATTTCCGCGGCGAGCGGACGGAATTCGACTTGCCGCTCGCGCCGCGCGGGACTCCCTTTCAGGAGAGGGTGTGGAAGGAACTATGCCGGATTCCCTACGGTAAGACGTGCAGCTACGGAGACATCGCGCGGCGCATCGGCCGGCCGAAGGCCTGCCGGGCGGTCGGGCTGGCCAACGGGCGCAATCCGATCTCGATCGTCGTGCCGTGCCATCGCGTGATCGGCGCGGACGGGTCGCTCACCGGGTATGGCGGAGGGCTCCCCAGGAAAAGGACGCTTCTGGCGCTGGAGGGGAGGGTCGTGGCGGCGGGGAAGCTCCAACTTCCCGTGTAGTTGGAGCTCTATCGACTTTGATCTTCTTTTATCGCTTTCTCAGAGCCTTTCTTATCGCCGTTCATCGCCTTATTATCACTTCTTTCACTTCAAGGCAGATGAACGGCAGGATGAACGGCGATAGGAAAGGCTCTGAGAAAGCGATAAAAGCGGATGAAAGTCGATGTCGAAGGGCGGGGGGTGGACACCAATTCCACCGCTTCCTTCGGGAATTTCACTGCGGGGAAGGGGTCGCATCCGCACTGCGATTGGAACCGCATGCTTCCCCCCACCCAGAACGTCACCCACCTCCCAGGCCGCGAAGCGACCCCGCGGCGGCCCTTCCCCAAGGACACACTCGACCGCCTGCGCGACTTCCTGGCCGGGCGGGAGGGCGAGCCGGAGGTGCCGGCCGGGGAAGACGGGGAGTCGCCCGACCCGGAGCGCCGTTCCGGGGAGTAACATGTCGGGCATGGCGTCCAAACCCCACAACCGGCTCCGGGACTTCCTTGCCGACACGGGGGGCGAGGCGGCGGGCGAGGCGAAGTTCGCGCGGACGGCGCTGGAGAAGGAGTTTATTTCCACGGCGCAGCTCGAGGAGTGCCTGGACGAGCGGGACCGGCGGCGCGCGGGCGGGGAGGACGTCAGGCTCGGGGAGATCCTGATCCGGCGGGGGGTGCTGACGGCGCAGGGGTTTCTGGACGTCCTGGGGATTCAGGATCTCGGTCTCCGGGTCTGCCTCGCCTGCGGCCGCGTCTACGACGTTTCGGGGCAGCCTTCCGACGTCAAGCTGCGCTGCGTGAAATGTGGCGTGGAGCTGGGGCACGCGCCGGCGGGGCCGCGGAAGGCGCCGGGGACGGGGTCGGGGATCCGGCCGGCGGTGCAGGTGCCGTCGGACACGCGGCCGCGGCTGGGGAAGTACGCGCTGACGCGGGAGATCGGCGTCGGGGGCGTGGCGGTGGTGTACGAAGCGGAGGATCCCGAGCTGAAGCGCAAGGTCGCGCTCAAGGTGCTCAAGGAGTCCGAGACGGGTCCGCGCGTGATCGCGCGCCTCCACCGCGAGGCGGCGATCGCCGCGCAGCTCGCCCACCCGAACATCGTCGCGATCCACGAGGTCGCGATGGCGCGCGACCAGTTCGGGGCGTCGGTGCATTTCATCGCGATGGACTACATCGAGGGCACGACGCTCGCCCACGTTCTCGCCGCGCGCAAGACGCCGCTCGCGGAGCTCCTGCGCATGCTCGAGGACACCTCGCGCGCCGTCGCGCACGCGCACTCGAAAGGCGTCGTGCACCGCGATCTCAAGCCCTCGAACGTCCTCGTCGACAAGAACGGCCGCGTGGTCCTCACCGACTTCGGCGTCGCACACGCGGAATCGTTCAACACCAAACTCACGCGCACGCAGGCCGTCATGGGCACGCCGCAGTACATGTCCCCCGAGCAGGTCCAGGGCAAGACGAGCGACATCAACGAGCGCACCGACGTCTACTCGCTCGGCGTCATGCTCTACGAAATGCTCACGGGCCGCATGCCCTTCGAGGCCGACGTCGTCGCCGACCTCTACCGCCGCATCCTCGAAGACGAACCCAAGCGCCCTTCCACCATCAGCCGCCACGCCGACGACGAGCTCGAGGCCATCTGCCTCAAGGCGATGGAGAAGCGCGCGGAGGACCGCTACCCCGGCGCGCACGAGCTCGCCGAAGACCTCGCGCGCCACCGCCGCGGCGACCCCGTCCAGGCGCGCGCCGTGCCTGGCTGGAAACGCCTGCGCCGCAGGCTCGCGAAGAACCGCGCCGTCCTGATCCCGACCGGCATCGCCGTCCTCCTCGGCCTCGTCATCGGCTCCGTCGCCGTCGCCGCCATCACCGGCGCCCCCGACCCGCGCGGCGTCCCCGCCGTCATCGCCGCCGGCGCCCTCAACCTCCTCCTCCTTTTCCTCGTCCTCCGCCGCTT
The DNA here is from genome assembly GCA_016190145.1 of Planctomycetota bacterium. Lineage (GTDB taxonomy): Bacteria > Planctomycetota > MHYJ01 > WSZJ01 > WSZJ01 > WSZJ01. The sequence goes on from JACPRD010000004.1 coordinate 13,707, forward strand.
CCGCGCCGGCAAAGACAAGGACACCGACCTCGCCCGCGAGCGCTCGCGCGTCCACGCCGACGCCGGCCGCTCGCTCCTCACGCGCCTCGACCGCCTGCTGTCGACGCCGCAGTGGACCGACGCGGAACTCGCGCAGACCGCGGAGGACGCGCGCGAGGAATTCCGAAGCGCCCTTCGCGAGTTCCCGCGCTCCCCCGAGGCGGCCCTCGACATGGCGCGCGCGTACCGGCTGGAGGGGAAGCGGGACGACGCGATCGAGTGGTGCACGCGCGCGGTCGAACTGTCGGCGTACTTCCCGACGGCGCTTCTCGAACGCGCGATCCTCAAGCTCGAGAAGTACGAGGAAATGCGCCACGACAAGTACGGGCGGCAGAAGGATCCGGGCCCGGAGGGGACGGCGCTCCGGCGCGAGATCGACGCGGAACTGCTGCAGGTGAAGGGGTCGACGCGCGAGCGCCGCGAGGTGATGCTCGCGGACGGCATCCTGGCGCACGCCGACGGCGAGTACGAAAAGGCCGCGAAGGCGCTCGAGGAGTACGCGCGCGCGACGCTCACGGACCCGGAGGGGTGGAAGTGGTGCGGGCGCGCGTGGCTGCAGATCCCGGGGCGCGAGGATCTGGCCGCCGCCGCGCTCACCGAGGCGCTGCGGTTCCGCCCGCGCGACGTCGCCGCCATCCGCCTCCGCGCGAAGGCCCGCTTCCAGAATCGCGATCTCGAAGGCGCGCTCGCGGACTTCGACCTCGCGCTGCGCACCCGGCCGGACGAGCCCGCGCTGCTCAACTCGCGCGGCGTCGTGCGCGATTCGCTGGGGGACTACGAGGGAGCGCTGGCCGACTACAGCGAGTCGCTCAAGCTGCGGGAGGCGCCGGAGGTCTACGTGAACCGCGGGGCCGCGCACCGCGCGCGCGGGTTCGTGGAGAAAGCGATCGCGGACTACAACCGCGCAATCGAGCTCAACCCGCGGCTCGCGGACGCCTGGATGAACCGCGGCGTCGCGCGCAAGACGGGTGGTGACATCGAAGGCGCGGTCGCGGACTTCAACGAAGCGCTGAAGATCGCGCCGAAGTTCGCGAGCATCTGGGTCAACCTCGGGGTTGCGCTTCACTCGAAAGGCGAGGTCGACCGCGGCATCGAGGCGCTGAACGAGGCGATCCGGCTGCGGCCGAACTTCGCGGAGGCTTTTTTCAACCGCGCCGCGGCGCGCGAGTTCAAGAAGGACTGGGCGGGCGCGCTGGCGGACTGCAACGAGGCGCTGCGCCTCAGCCCGAAGATGGAGATCGCGCTCGTGCAGCGCGGGCTCGTGAAGCACGAAATGCGCGACCTCGACGGCGCGTGGGACGACTACGACGCGGCGCTGCGCATGAACCCCGAAAACGCGGAGGCGTTCGCGCACCGCGGGGCCGTGCACAAGGACCGCGGGAACTTCAACGGCGCCCTCGCCGATTACGACACTTCGCTCCGCCTGAACGCGCGCAACCCTGAGGCGCACATGTACCGCGCCGAGCTGTTCCTCGCGATCGGGGACACGCCCGGAGCGAAGGCGGAGCTGGCGAAGGCGATCGAGACGAGTACGCCGGACTGGGCGTTTCGGGCGCGCGTCGAGGGGTTGATCGCGCGGTTGAACGGCTGAGTTCGGCGTTCGGAGTTCGGCGTTCGGCGTTTCGCGCGGAAGAAGGTCGCCTTGAGAGTGGGGGAGTTTCGGTCATCACAATGAGCGCACAAGACACGAGGGCGGTCCTGTCCAAGAACTGGCGAGCCATCGCCTCAGGGCCCTTCTTCCCGCAATCGCCGATTTCGGCGTCCCTCCTGGGGTTGCTTCCAGCGGGCGGTCCCGACCTGCTGACGGAGTTCGGGGGGAACGAGGGGTTTCTCGGAGAGACGTATCTGCGGCTCGCCGCGGAAAACCAGGCAAGATGAACGACGCCGACCCCGGCGTTTCGGGAAGAGCATGTCTCTGCGCACGAACAACGAGAGGCACCGCCACGTATAATCCGGCAGCCCCATGCGCCGCCACTTCCTGCCGCTTTTCTTCCTCCTCTCCGCCTCCGCCCGCGCGCAGGAACTCCCTGCTGCCCAGCTCGCGAAAGTCAAGGACGCGACCGTCTACGTGAAATACGTCGCGTTCCGCGGACTCGCCATGGGCTCGGGCTACATCTTCCGGCGCGACGGCGATACCGCGTGGATCCTCACGTGCGACCACGTCGTGAAGGAATCGGACACCGTGACCGTCGTGTTCCAGAGCGGCCGCGCGGGAGAGAAGTCGCTCGAAGCCCAGGTCGTCGCCCGCGACAAGGAGCGCGACCTCGCCTGCCTGCGGGTTTCAGGTGAAGGGCTCCCGGCGGCGATCGAGCTGTCGACGAAGACCGAGGTGCGCGAGACCGAGTCGGTGTTCGCCTCGGGCTACCCCTTCGGCCAGACGCTCGCCACCGCGGGCGACAATCCCGGCGTGGCCGTGACGAAGGTCTCCGTCACGTCCGTGCGCCGCGACGACGCCGGCGACGTCTCCGTCGTCCAGCTCTCCGGCGACGTCAATCCCGGCAACAGCGGCGGACCCGTCGTGGACGCGAAAGGCCGGCTCGTCGGCATCGCGACGTCGCGCATCCAGGGGACCGAAACGATCTTCGTCGTGCCGCCGGAAGCGCTGAGGGGGTTCGTGAAGACGCGGATCACGAAAGTCGCCTGCGTTCCCGGCACGGCCGCGGGCGGGAAGGCGCCGGTCGCGGTCACGGTGACCGTGTTCGACCCGATGGGAAAACTGCAGACGACCGGCTGCGCCTGGATCCGCCGCGACGCGCTCCGCGACCCGCCCGCCGCCGACGCCGACGGAAAGTGGAAAGCGGCAGCCGCTTCCATGAAAGACGTTCCCCTCAAGCTCGATCCGGCGACCGGCCTCGCGACGGGGACGTTCGAGGTCGCGCGGGGCGGCGGCGTCGACGTCGAAGTCCTACTCCAGGCGTGGTGCGTCGCCGCAGACGGCACGAAGGCCTGGACCGCGCCCGAGGCCTGCAACGCGAAATTCGGCGGTGATGGCCGCTGACGCCTGATACATGCACTTCGCAGGGCTGCCTTCCCGGCCGCGCGCCCGGATCAGGGCATCCCCAGCGCCCGCGCCAGAAACGCCCACGCGTCCGCCGCTTCGTCGATGAGCTTCGCCGTCGGCTTTCCCATGCCGTGCCCGGTGCGGACGTCGATCCGGATCAGGACAGGGGCGTTGCCGGCCTGCGCGGCCTGCATCGCCGCCGCGAACTTGTAGCTGTGCGCGGGGACAACGCGGTCGTCGTGGTCGCCGGTACAGATAAGGAACGGCGGGTAATGGGTGCCGGGACGGATGTTGTGAAGCGGGGAGTACGCGCGAAGGGCGCGGAACTCCGCGGGGTCGTCGGAAGTGCCGTAGTCGGCCTGCCAGGCCCAGCCGATGGTGAACTTATGGAAGCGGAGCATGTCCATGACGCCGACCGTGGCGAATGCGGCGCCGAAGAGTTCGGGGCGCTGGGTGACGCACGCGCCGACGAGGAGGCCGCCGTTCGAGCGGCCGCCGATCGCGAGTTTGTCGCGCGTGGTGAGGCCGCTTCCGACGAGCCACTCGGCGCAGGCGATGAAGTCGTCGAAGACGTTCTGCTTCCGGAGTTTCGTGCCGGCCTGGTGCCACTCCTCGCCGTACTCGCCGCCGCCGCGGAGGTTGGCCGTCGCGTAGACGCCGCCCATTTCCATCCAGGCCGCGGCGGCCGGTGTAAAGCTGGAGGTCACCGGGACGTTGAATCCGCCGTAGCCGTAGAGGTAGGTCGGGTGCGCGGCGCCGGGCGCGAGGTCCTTCCGGTGGCTGAGGAACATCGGGATCTTCGTCCCGTCGCGGCTTGCGATGAAGACCTGGCGCGTCTCAAACGCCTTCGAGTCGAAGTCGACCTTCACCGGCCACAGCGGCGACGTGCGGCCCGACTCCATGTCGTGGCGCCACACGGCCGGCGGTTCGGTGGCGTTCGTGAACGTGAAGAACGTCTCGCGATCGCGGCGTTTGCCGCTGAAACCGCCGGCGTTTCCGAGGCCGGGAAGCTCCATTTCGCGGACGAACGAGCCGTCGCGCGCGTGGATGCGGACCGCGCTGCGGGAGTCCTTGAGATAGTCCGCGATGAACCGGTCGCCCACCATGCCGACGCCGACCAGCGTCTCGGGTTGCTCGGGGATCAGTTCCTTCCAGTTCTTCCTGTCCGGCCGGCACAGGTCCAGCTCGACCAGCCGCCCGCGCGGCGCGCTGAGGTTCGTGTGGAGCCAGAAGACCGGCCCGTCGTTGTCGACGACCCCGTACTGTGCATCGAAGTCGCCGATCAGCGGGACGATCGGCGCCTCTTCGGCCTGGAGGTCCTTGTAGAGGATCAGATTCCGAGGCTCCGATCCCTTCCAGACCGCGATCACCAGATATCTCCCGTCGTCGGTGACCACCCCCGCGAACCCCCATCCCTTCTTGTCCGGGCGCTCGTAAATCAGCGCGTCTTCGGACTGCGGCGTGCCGAGCCTGTGGTAGTAGAGCTTCTGATAGTAGTTGGGCTCCTCCATCGCGGCGCCCGGCTGCGGCTCCCGGTAGCGGCTGTAGAAAAACCCCTTCCCATCGGCCGTCCACGAGGGGTGGGCGAATCTGATCCACTGGAGGTGGTCCTCCAGGTCGCGTCCCGTCTCGATCTCGCGGACGCGCCACTCGTGCCAGTCGGAGCCGCGGCTGGAGCTGCCCCAGGCCAGGTACTTCCCGTCGCGGCTCACGGCGATGCCTCCGAGCGCGACGGTCCCATCGGCCGAGAGGGTGTTCGGGTCGAGGAGCACGCGCCCCGGGGAGTCGACGGAAGCGGCCGTGAAGAGGACGGGCTGCGGCTGCAGGCCGTCGTTCCGGTACCAGAACGTGCGTCCGCCCTCCTCGAACGGCACGGTTCGTTTCTCGTAGTTCCAGAGCGCGGACAGACGCGCGCGGATGCGCTCGCGCGCCGGAATCGCGCCGAGCCAGCCGAACGTGACCCGGTTCTGCGCTTCGATCCACGCGCGAGTTTCCGGCGCGTCGAGGTCCTCGAGCCACCGGTACGGATCCGGAATCTTCTCGCCGTGGTAGTCGTCCACGACGTCGCCTTTTCGGGTTTGCGGATAGGCGATCGGTGCGGGTCTCGGATCGGGCATGCGGACATCCTACTCATGTGATGCCGAGGCCGCTGCGGATACTCCGCGCGTTTGGAGTTCGGAGTTCGGTGTTCGGCGTTGACGCAGACGGTGTCGGCCCGGGGGCGCGCGGCCCCGGGCCCTGGAGGTCGCGACTGGCGCTCGATCCCGCGAAACTCCGAACGCCGAACACCGAACGCCGAACCCGCCCTACTTGCCCGACTTCAGCTTCTTCAGCGTCTCATCCTTCAGTTCGAAGAACTTCTTCGTGTTCGGATTGCTCGCGAACTTCGCCTTCAGCTTGTTCAGCCCTTCCTCGAACAGCTTCGCGTTCTTCTCGCTCTCGGCGTAGTCCAGGATCCGGTTCCAGAAGATGTCGGTCTCCTTGTATCCGTCCGGAATCCGGCCGGCTTCCTTCATCTCCAGGAACTCCCTTCCGGCGGCGACACGGTCCTTCCCCAGCTCCTGCGAAATCCGCATCACCTCCGCGTTGACCACGACCGCGTCGAATCTCGCCTGCTGCTCGGGCGTCGGCTCGCCCAGCTCGGCGATCTTCTTCTTCGCCGCTTCCTCGGTCAGCGTTCCCTGCTCCAGCTCCGCGATCGCGACGTCAATCCCCGCGGACTTGTCCCCCTCCGCCGCCTTCTTCAGCGCCCCGAGGTACGCAGCAGACTTGTCGATCGTGGTCTCGAACGCCGCGACCGTCCGCTCGCCCGCGTGCCGCCAGAGAACCTTCCCCTCCGCGTCGAGCACGAGAAACGCCGGGAACCCGCCGCCGCCCACCTTGTCGTAGAGATCGCCGTTCGGCTCGCCCTCCACGTGCGACGTGATGTGGCAGAACAGAACCGCCTTCGCCGCGAGCTTCGGAAACGCCTTGTCGCTGAGGGCGCCGCCCTCAACCTGTTTGCAGAAGGGTCAGGGCGCGTAGGAGCGCGTGAAGTACGCGAAGATCGGCTTCCCCGTCTTCTTCGCATCTGCCCGCGCCTTGTCGTAGTCCGTCGTCCACGCGGCCTTCTTGAGGAATTCTTCCTTCAGCGCCTGGTCGCGCTTCTTCTTGAGGTCGTCCTGGCTCTGCGCCGTCGCAAGCGCGGCGCCGGCAAGGAGGAATGCGGCGATGAGAAGGGCACGGTTCACGTGGGGTCTCCTGAAATGAAGAGGGGAGTGAGCGTAGCTTTGCCGGGCGGGCGGGGCAAGTCTCGTGCAGTCTATCCCCCGCCCGCGAGCGGGACGCGCGACCCGTCAGGCCGCCGCCAATTCGTGCGGAATTCGGAGTCGTAGGTCCAGACGCGCGCGCGGCGGTTCGTGGCCGAGGCGACGACGAGGCAGCCGTCGGCCCAGTCGGGCTCGTGTTCCGCGTACCGCGCGAGCCAGTCCAGCACGTCCCGGCGGAACGCCTCCGGCTTGGGCGGCGCCCAGGCGGAAGGCGCGACGCCCGCGATGAGCGCGTCGAGCCTGGCCCGGAGGGGAAGAGTGTCGAGCAGAAACCACGCTTCCGTCAGGACGGGTTCGCACAGCACCAGCATCCGCCGTCCGAGCCGGTCGAAATCCGCAACGGCCCTGCGGTGAAGGGCATCCCGGTGGTCGCAGAGCGCGACGAGCGGCGTGGTGTCGATCAGGATCACCGGCGCCGCCGGAGAGCGCGGCGGATGTGCCGCCGGACCGCGCGCCGGTCGGTCGCGTCGACCTCCGTCCGGCGTCCGGCGTCGGGGAAGCGGGCGATGATCTCCGCGACGAGCTCCGAGGGCTTGAGGCGTGCGTTCGGGCCTTCGATCCGGCGGGCGTACTCGGTGCGGATCGCCTCACGGAGGACCGAGGAGACCGGAATCCCGGCCTTGCGGAGAGCGCCCGCCTTGCGGGCGTCGTCGTCGTCGAGGCGCACGTTGACGAGGGGCATGTCTGCCATTGTAAAGACAAGTCGTCTTTACAGATAGGCCTTATTGCGGTGCGAAATCGTAGAGCCTCGTCCACTCCCGGAGCCGCGCGCGCTCGTCGTCGGTGAGTTGCTTGTCTTCCAGCATCATGCGCTGGATCTCTGCCTGCTCGCGCGCCTGCGCCGCGCGGTACGACGCCGGCACGGAGACCGAGCCGTCGAGATCGGCCGGCGCTTCCACGGCCGTCATCTGGCGGACGTACTCCTGCGCGTAGACCTGAAGGAGCCGCGAACCGTCGCGGCCTTCGTCGAGGAAGTCTCTTCCCCAGGTCGCCGCGAGCTGCAGGGCGTTGCCGGGGGGGGAGAGGGCGCGGCCGGATGGCTCGCGGGGGCCGAGGACGTGGTTGCGGTCGCGGAACGGCTTGATGTTGCGGCTGCGGGAGCGGACCTGGTAGCGGTGGGAGAGCGCAGCTTCCTGGTCGGGGGAGAGAAGGACGGCGGCGGCGCTCTCGAATTCGCTCGCGAGGGCGAAGGAAGCGGCGATGCGGCCGAGCGGGGTCGTTTCGGCGCGCGCCTGGAGGTGGGACTCCCAGCGCCGGGCTTCGAGGTCGATGAGGGCGTCGAAGGCGCGCTGCTGGTCGGCGTCGAGCGGGGCGCCGAAGGCCTCGAGGAACGCGGGGATCAGGGCGTCGCGCGCGGGGCTGCAGGCGAATTCGGCGGCGTCGGTGCCGGACTCGCGGCGGAGGGCGGCGAGCCAGTCGGCGAGCGCCTGCTCGGCGGCGGCACACTCCGGCGTGTCCCAGCCGGCTCTCGCCGCGGCGCCGAACGCGCGCGCGAGGGCGGCGCCGCGCTCGCGGACTTCAGGAGTCTCGGAACCTGCGGCGGCCAGGAGGCCTTCGACGTGATCGGAGGACTGCTGAAGCTCGGCCAGCATCATCGCTTTCTGCAGCCGCTCGAGGCCCGGCGGCGCCACCTTCATGCGATCGGACAGTGTCGGGCTCGAGATCGGCTCCAGCCCGTTTTCGGTCCTCTTCGGGCGCAAGGCAGTCCAGAGCGCCCCGAGTAGCACGCACCCCAGCAGGAATCCCGCGAACGCCCTCCCCACGCCGGTGTCCATCACCTGGCCTCCGATTCACGGTAGTCCGCCAGAAGGAAGTCCGCGACCGCCTCGGTCAGTTTCGCATCCGCGACGAGCCTTCGGCGCGTCTCGATCAGGAGCTCGAGGATCCGCTCCTGCTCCTCGGCCGGCGGCTGCTTTGCGCGGTGAATTTCGAAACACCCTGCGATGTGCTCGCGAAGAATCTCGCGCGCCTCGCCGTCCTCGTCCTTGCCGATGTGGGCGGCCTGCAGGTCCATGTACTTCTCCACCCCGTCCGCCGCGACCGGCACCCGGAACACGGGAACGAACTCCTTTCGCCAGTCGCGGAACGCCGGTGCCACGTCCGCGAGCGCCGCGCGTCCGCCGTCGTCCAGCAGTGCCTGGAAGCGCTCCTCCCACCCCGCGCTCGCGCGCACCGCCGCGAGCGCCCGCTCCAGCTTGCCCAGCTCTCCGCGGCCGCGACGGTAGGCGTCCCAGGTGGCGGTGTGCTCTTCGAGAAGGACGCTCCAGGCGGCGTTCGGAAGGGGCATCCCGCGGGCGTCGAGGTAGCCGGCAAGGAACCGTTCCCGCGCGGGGCCCACCTGGATCTCGACGCGGGTGGAGCTGGTGGCGCTCATCTCGCGGTCCCAGAGCGCGGCCAGTTCCCCGGCCAGCGCCTCAGAGCGCGCGAGGCTGCGCCCCGTCGCGATCTGGCGCCCCATCCAGCGCCCGATGTCCTCGGGACGCCCAAGGTCCCCGGAAGCCGTCCCTGCCTTGCGCGCGGCAAGCGCACGTTGGAGGGCGACAAACCGGGTTTGCAGCCGAGTCTCTTCGTCAGGTAACGATGTTCCGTCGCGCGCGACGTAGGCGCGTCCGCCGGGCAGGATCCCGGCAAGGTCGCCTCGACGCAGGGACAGCTTCTCCCGGCCGGTGCTCAGCGTGACCTCTCCGTCGAGTATCTCAACGGCGAGACTCTCGTACTCGAGGAAGGAGGCGTAAGCGCGGAACTCGGCTCCGTCGTTCAGGACCCGGGCATCTCCCACGCGAAGTTCCCGCACATCCCTGCCGAAGTTGAAGTAGCCTCCCTTCATCTCGGCCACTCCGTCTTCGAGCGTCATAAACGGCTGCCACCCAATCCACTCGGGGGTGTCCTCAGTGACGGTCCGGCCTCGGGCGGCCGTTTCCTCGGGAGCATCAGGGTCCTGAGGTTTCATCTGTCCGACCATTCCCCACGCCGCCGCCGTCAGCAGCGCCCCCGCTGCGAGCCCCGCCCAGAGCGGCATCCAGGACTTCTTCGCACTGGCCCCCGCCCCCTCGAACGCCGCCCCCACCGCGCTCCGCTCGCGCGAGCCCGCTTCCCATTCGGCGCGGCACTCCGGGCAGTCGGCGAGGTGGGCGCGCACGGCGGTTTCTTCTTCGGCGGGGAGGAAGCCGTAGGCCAGGAGGGCGAGGGTTTCGTGTCCGGGGTGATTCATCGTTCTTCCTCTTTCATCCAGGCGCGCAGGCGGGCGATCGCGCGGGAAGCGTGCGACCGGACGGTGCCGGCGGGCATCTGCAGTTCTTCGGCGATCTGTTCGTGGGTGAGGCCGTGGCGGGTGCGGAGTTCGAGGACGGCGCGTTCGAGGGGTTCGAGGCGGGGGAGGAGGGCGCGGAGGCGGTCGACGTCGGGCGGGGCGGGGGGCGGGACGGCGACGGGTTCGGGGGCGCCGTCGAGGCTGGCGGGGGCCCGGCCGCGCTGGAGGAGCTGGGCGCGCGCCGTGTTCCGGGCGATCGCCAGCACCCACGGCCCGAACTCGCGGTCCTCGCGCCAGGTTTTGAAACTCTGAAGCATCCGCCGGAACGCCTCCTGCGAGGCATCGCGCGCCTCATCGGGACGCCCGAGCAGGCGGTAACAGACGGCGAACACGGGCCCCTCCCACCGCTTCGCCAGCGCTTCGAGAGCGACCCGGTCGCCGGCCCTCGCGCACTCAGCGAGTCGCCGGTCTTCGGTCATCCGTGAGACTGTATCGACGGGGCTGGGAAGCGCTGCAAACTTCCCGGTTTTTCCCGTTCCCCCGCCCGCGCCCGCGCCCGTGCCCGGTCGTTGGATCCACCGAGCCCGCTATCCCCGCGCCAGCCCCTGTAACCACTCCTCCAGTTCCTCCGGCTTGTACCCCCAGGGCCCCTGCTGCCCGACGTACGCAATCCGCCCCTCCCGATCCACGCCGAACAACCGCTCCGGCCACGCCGCGTACGCCGTGTCGATCGCGTTGTCGAACGAATCCACGACGCACGGCATCGACACCTTGAGCCTCGAACAGCATTCCCCCGCGACCTCGGCCCGCGCCGCCTCGCTCCGGGGCTGCGCAAACACCACCTTCTGCTCCAGGTTTGCCGGCAGCGGCCACTCGTCCGAGGAATGCGCTTCCCGGATGTACACCATCAGGAACGCCGCGCGCTCCCGCCAGTCCCAGTAGATCCGCTCCAGGGCGCCCGCCTGGCGCCGGAAGGGCGGTCAGGTGAAGCTGCCGAAGTTGAGGACCAGCGGCCTCGCGGCCTGGAAGGCGGAGCGGCGGATCCGCCCCTTCCCGTCGGGCGTCGGCAGTTCGAAATCGGGAGCCGCTTCCCCTACCGCCGGCGGCCGCCGCGCCATGAGAGCCTTGACGTGCTCCCAGTTCGGCGGCCGCTCGGGGGAGCGGTCCATCTCCGCGATGAATCCTTCCGCAGGATCCGGCGCGCTACTCACAGAAGATCCGCACCTTGTCGCCGTCGCTGGAATTCACGTCGACCGTCAGGTCGCGAAGCGCCTCGATCAGCTCCTCGCCCTTGAGGCTGCTCAGGTTCGAGAGGTCGATCCCCTTCTCCGACAGCGTCTCGCTCGCATCCTTCGGCATCATCGCCGACAGCTTGACACCGGTCCGCACGAGCGCGAGCGGGACGCGGATGTTGACCTTGTCGCCGTCCGAACTGTCGACCTGCACGCGGAGGAACTTCGGATTCGCCGGGGCGCGGTCACCCGAACCGGTCACTTCCCGGATCATCTTCAGTCCCGTGGCGGCAGCGTCGGGCGCGGGCGGCGCGCCGGCGTCGAGCTTGTCGAGGAGGCGGTCGGCGTCTTCCGGCGTGATCTTTCCCTGCGCGAGCATTTCGAGAACCTGGCGGCGTTCGGCGGACATGGGGGGCTCCTTGGAAGAGGTTTCGGTTTCGAGAATGTAGAGGTCTTCTGCGGGCACGGATGTCTCCTAGAGAAACCAGACAAGGACGCCGGTGCCGTCGTGCGTCCGGACGTCGAGGCGGAGGCCGCTCAACTGGAAGAGGGCTTCGAGAGGGGCGGGGAGGAGGGGCGTTTCGGCGGCGGGACGGTTCAGGCGGCGGGTCAGCTGGACGGCGCCGGTCGCGAGGACCGCGAGGAAGGCGACGGGCCAGAGCAGGAACAGCGGGATCGGGACGGGGAGCCGCCGTTGCCAGCCGATGCCGATCAAGAGGAGCGCGGGGATCACGGGTTGAGCCTTTCGAGAGCTTCGTTCACGGTGATCTCGCCGCGGGCGAGTTGTTCGAGGACGGCGGCGTTAGGGGAGGGGGCCTGGAAGTTCTTGTCGAGGGCGGCGCCGATGGCGTTGAGGCGGTTCTTGACGGTGGGGTAGGAGATATCGAAGAGCTCCTCCATTTTCTTGATGGAGCCGTGGTGGCGGACGAAGGCGGTCACGAACATTTGATCTTCGGGGGAGAGGCGTGCGAGTGGGGGGACTTCGAAGGTGCCTTCGAGGGAAAGGTTACAGGGGGTGCAGACCATATGGGAGATGGTCATGGGCTGATCGCAGCTGGCGCAGCGGGCTTTTGAGATGTCCATCGCTATCTCCTTGAACTGCAGTATTTATAGGTCATGGATCATGAAAGTCAAGTTGAGAATTAATAAAAGTAATTCTGACAGAGCCAACCCTTCGTGGCGATGGGGCACAAGGGCAGGGCGAGAGGGCGGAAGGGCGGAAGGACAGGGCGGAAGGGCGAAAGGACAGGGCGGAAGGGCGAAAGGACAGGGCGGAAGGGCGAAAGGACAGGGCGGAAGGGCGA
>JACPRD010000090.1 GCA_016190145.1 Planctomycetota bacterium
CGCGGGCACGCAATCATTCCGACAAGCAAGTCCGCTCAGGTGCCCGCGCCGGCCCGTGCCACCGCGCCGCACCGCTCGGGCGTCTGATACGGAGCTCGATTTTTTCTCAGACTCTCAGAGTTTGAGAAGAAACCGGTCTGCACCGCCAAGGCGTTTGATCTGGGATGCTCCGTCGGCCGGCAGAGAGGCCCACGATTGGCCAAGACCGGACGAGCCGGCCGCCTCCGCCCCCATATCAAACGCCTGAGTGGGCGAGCCCGATTTTGCCTCAAACTCTGGAAGGCAAAGCACTTCCTGAGAGCGTGAAAAAATTCGATCGCAGGCGCGGTCGGGGCGAGCGAGGTCCGACCGCACCGTAGATCGAATTTTTCTCACGCTATCAGTGGCCGTTGATTCGCGGGATGATGGGCAGGACGAGCGTGATGCACGTCGCCAGCATCCAGGCAAGGAACCCGGCCAGCAGGAAGTAGGCGCAGCCCATGGCCACACGGTAGCTCGCCGGGACGTCGTAGTACTTCGCGGGGCCGAGATGCTGCGGGTCCTGCCAGGCCTTGAGGGCATTCCCCAGGCTGATGGCGCTGAAGGCGAGGAAGAGTGCGTTGACGGGGAGCATCGCGGGGATCTGCCAGGTAAGAGCGAAGGTGGCGATCATTCCGCCGATGCCCAGGAGCCAGATGCGCGGGGAGATGGCGGCGACGATGCGGCCGCCGTCGAGGGGGATGACCGGGATCATGTTGAAGAGGTTGAGCAGGTAACCGAGCGTCGCGGCGAGCAGCCAGTCCGAACTCCCCGTGAGCCAGGAGACGACGAGCGCCGCCGTGCTCGCGATCGCCCCGGCCATCGGCCCGCCGTAGCCGACCTCCGCTTCCACCATCGCGTCGCGGGGCTGGTCGCGGAGGGCGATCATGGCGCCGACGAAGGGGATGAAGACGGGGGCGCCGGCGCGGAGGCCGTGGAGGCGCATGACCCAGGCGTGGCCGAGCTCGTGGATGAGGACGATGGCGAGGAGTCCGAGGGCGAGGGTCCAGGACAGATGGAGGAGCCGGTAGGCGCCGAGGGAGGCGATGAGCGTCGCCACCGTCGTCATCCACTTCGCCTTTGAAATCCAGAGGACGACCGCGGCGAGGGCGGCGGCGACGAGGCCGTGGCGGGACGGGCGCGGGACGGATTCGAGAAGCGAATTGGGGAGGCGGCTCGTGTCGCCGTGACGGAGGAACGTCTCCACGCGTCCCTTGACGGAGGGGTCCTTGACCAGGTGGGCCTTCTCGATGATCGTGTACTTCAGCTTGAGGGGGTCGTCGAGGGTGGCTTCGGGGTGGGAGAACGAGTAGCGCGAGGCGCCGAGGTGGACGACGTAGCGGGCGACGCGGCGTTCGATCCAGAAATCGAGGCGTTTGATGTCGCGCCAGCCGAACGAGAACATGCGGTCGACGACGAGGCCCTGGTCGGTGACCTCGACGCGGCGGCGGTGGACGAGTCGGCGGACGAGGTAGAGGACGACGAGGAAGACGGCGAAGGAGGCGAGGGGGGCCCAGGACTGGAGGAGGTCTTTCACGCGGGGGCCCTCACGGCGGCGATGAGTTCGCCTTCGGCGACGGCGGGGCGGCCGGGTTCGAGGCCGGGGGAGGCGTGGGAGGCGCGGACGACGACGTCCACGGGGCCGGAGGCGCCGGCGAGGCGGAGTCGGAGGCAGCGCTCCCCCGTCGCGGCGTTGGTGAACTCGGCGAGGGTGTCGACGAGGCCAGCGACGGTGAAGAGTTCGGGGGGCGCGGAGGGATCCTGGGCGGCGAGCGTCGTGGGGAGGGTGACGAGGCGGGTTTCGGGCGTCGCGGGCTCGACGCGGCCGGCGAGGAGGCCGAGCGCGGCGCGCACGCGGGTGCCGGCGACGGCGGCGTCGTCGAACGGATTGACGATACGGAAGCGGAGGCGTTCGGGGAACGCGGCGACGCCGACGGGTTCGAAGGGGCAGCCGGCGAATTCGACGTCGGAGAGTTCGAGGTCGCGCCAGGCGGCGGGCTCGAATTCGGCGAGGAAGCAGACGATTTCCTCGTTCGGGAGGAAATGCCGCTTCTTCAGCTCGACGACGGTGCGCAGGCGCGCGCCCTGGCCGACCTCGAGGGTATGGACGCGGAGGCGGCGGCCGGCGCGCTCGACGTCGGCGGCGGTGCCGCGGTCGATGGGCCAGCGGACCCAGTCGGCGAGGCGACCGGCGGCGGCCTCGGGCGGGAGGCCGCGGAGCGGGAATCCGATCGCGTCGAGGTTGGGCAAGCGGGGTTAAGATACCAGCGACGCGCCTGAGGTCCCAGTGCGTCCCCACGATGACCCCCGAACCCCCCTTTGGAACTCCGCCTCCGGACCCGGGGGCTCCGTACGACGTGCTCGTGATCGGTGGAGGGATCAACGGGTGCGGGGTGGCGCGCGACTGCGCGCTGCGGGGGCTCAGGGTCGCGCTGGTCGAAAAAGAAGACTTCGGCGCGGGCGCGAGCGGGGCCTCGAGCGGGTTCATCCACGGCGGCATCCGCTACCTCCTCTCGGACCGCGAGGTCACGCGCCGGAGCTGCGAGGACAGCGGACGGATCCAGCGCATCGCGCCGCACCTGGTGAAACGCGTGCCGATCGCGCTTCCCACGCGCAAGACCGGCCTCCGCGGCTGGTTCCAGCGCGTGTCGGTCGAAGCTTTCTTTTCGGCGTACGACCGCTTCGCTCCCCTGAAGAACGGCAAGCCGCACGCCTGGCTCACGGGGCGCGACCTCGTTTCGCTCGAGCCCGGGCTCGCGCGGGGGCTGACGGGGGCGGCGGTGACGGACGAGTGGTGGGTGGACGCGTTCCGGCTCTGCTGGGCGAACGCGCTGTCGGCGATCGAGGCGGGGGCGGACGTGCGGAACCATGCGGGGGTGGAGGAGCTGCTGCGCGAGGGGGCGGCGGTGTGCGGCGCGCGGGTGCGGGACGTGCTGACGGGGCGCGCGGAGGACCTGCGGGCGAAGGTGGTGGTGAACGCGGCGGGGCCGTGGCTCGAGCGCGTGGCGGGGCTCGCGGGCGCGCGCGCGCGGATCCGGCCGGGCAAGGGGATCCACCTCGTGCTCGAGCGCCGCGTGTCGCCGCTCGGAGTCATCACGGAGGCCGTGGACGGGCGGCAGATCTTCGTGATTCCGAGCGGAAGCGGCTCTCTCGTGGGGACGACGGACGACGACTTCTACGGGGATCCGGACCGTGTGGGGGCGACGGAGGACGAGGTCGAGTACCTGCTGCAGGGCATCGAGACGATGTTCCCGGCGATTCGGGAGTACCGGATCGTGCGCACGACGGCGGGGCTGCGCCCCACGCTGTTCGAGTACGGGCCGAACGAGGACGATCTGTCGCGCGCGCACCGCGTGATCGAGCACGCGGAGGCGCCGGGGCTGATCACGATCGCGGGCGGCAAGCTCGCGGCGTACCGGATGATGGCGGAGGAGGTTTCCGACGCGGTGTGCCGGCGGCTGTCCAGGAAGGAGCGCTGCACCACGCACCGCGCGTTCCTGCCCGGCGGCGACGCCCCGCCGCCCGAGTCCGCGGATCCGCTCGTGCGCGGCCTCGCGCGACGCCACGGCTCCCGCGCGGATCGCGTGCTCGAACTCGGCCGCGCCCACCCGCGCGCGATGCAGCCGGTGTGCGCGAACGAGGGCGTGACGGAAGCGGAGATCCGCTGGTGCGCGCGGCACGAGCGCGTGCGGACGCTGGGGGACCTCGCGCGGCGCACGGGGCTGGGCCTCGGCGCGTGCGGCGGCGCGGACTGCGCGGGACCGGCCGCGTGCCTGCTCGGCGAAGAGCTGGGCTGGGACGCCGCGACGCGCGAGCGCCGCCGGCTGGACTTCCTGCGCGAGCGCCGCGAGGCCCGCGCGGCGCTTCCAGAATCCGCCGACGACGAGAGGCTCCGATGAGCGACGTCCTCGTGATCGGAGGCGGGCTCGCGGGCGCGGTCGCGGCGCTGGCGGCGGCGGGGGCGGGCGCGACGGTCACGGTCGTGCGGCGCGCGCGGGGGGCGACGGCGATGGGAAGCGGCGCGCTGGAGTTCCTGGACGCGTCGCCGGGCGCGCTCGAACGGCTGGCGGCCGACGAATTCCACCCGTACGGCCGGGTATCGGGCGGGGACGCCGCGTGGCTCCGCGGGCGGCTGGAGGAGGCGGCGGGATTTCTCGGGCGGGTGCTGGGCGCGCAGGGCCTGCCGCTCGACGGCTCGCTCGCCGCGGCGGGGCACTTCATCACCGCCGAGGGGGCGCCCGCGCGGGCGCATTTCGTCGCGCGTGCCGCGGCGGCCGGCGAGCGCACGCGGCTGCGCGGCCGCGTCGCGGTCGTGGACTTCACGGGCCTCGCGCGCTGGCCGGCGCGGCAGGTGGCGGAGGCGGCGGAAGGCCAGGTCGTGACCGTCGCGACGCCGGGACTCGAGAATTTCACGGGACTCGCCGCGCGGTTCGACGCCGGCCTGGACTGGCCGCCCCGCGTGCCCGAGGGATTCGACCTCTATCTCTTTCCCCCGGTCCTCGGGCTCGAGCGGCCTCTGGAGACGCCGTTCCCGTCGGCCGAGGTCCTCGCGGTGCCCCCCTCGCCTCCCGGCTGGCGCCTTCAGCGCGCGCTCGACCGCGCGCTCGAGGCCGCCGGCGTCGCGATCGTCGCCGGCGAGGCCTCTTCCCCCGAAATCGAAGGCGACCGCCTCGCCTCCATCCGGATCTCCGGAGACCGCTTCCCCGCCCGCGCTTTCGTCCTCGCCGGCGGCCGGTTCGTCGGCGGAGGGCTCGTTTCCGGACGCGCGCCGGCCGATTCGCTGCTCGGCCTGGCGGCCGAGGGCGGGCGCGGGACCTGGGGACTGCCGACGGACGCCTCGATGCGCCCGCTCCGCGGCGGCGAGCCCGCGTTCGCGAACGTCTTCGCCGCCGGTGCCCTGCTGGGCGGCGCCGCCGGGCGTTCCGGCTCGGGAGTCGCCGCGCTCACCGGCCTCGCCGCCGGAAGGAATGCCGCGCGATGAGCCGATTCCTCGCCTGGACGGTCCTCGCGCTTCTGTTCTGGAAGCATGTTTTCATTTCGGCCTGGCGCGCCGCCGCCGGATACTCGGGCCTCGCGAGGTTCCGCAGGAACTACGGCCTCATGCCCCCGCCGCCGCCGCGCCCTTTCGACCGCTGCCTCGCGTGCGGCCTCTGCTCCGCGCCCGTTCCGCCTGGGCTCGAGGCCCCGTGGCGCGCCGTGGGCCCGGACTGGATCGCGCGGCTGGGCGTGCGGGAGGGAGCCATGGAGGCGCTGGACGCGGACTATGCGGCGTTTACCGCGGTGTGCCCGACGAAGGTCGGGATCGCGGAGATGGCGGCGGCCCTGCGGAGCCGTTCTACTTCGTGAAGTACCGGTTCCGCTCCGCCCGCTCGTCCGGAGACATCCGCCGCCACTCGGCCTCTACGTCCGCGATCTCGTAGCGACGCCGCGCCTGCTCGAAGTCGTGGTCCGCACGGACGAAGACTTCCTCCGTGCCCTCGGTGTTCCGGTGGATGATCTCGTTGTTGAACTTTATTTCGTCGGGCAGCCCGTCGCGGTCCCTGTCCGTGTACGTCCGCTCCTCGAAACCCTCCCCTGTCTTGAGCGTCGCCACGCCCGACTTCTCGTCCCAGTCGTACTTGCCGTGCATCCCTTTCACCATGTACCCGTCCTCCCGGTACCAGTGATTGATCAGCACGTGCTTGTCGACGCACCCCGCCGCGAGCGCGAGCGCCACCACCGCGAGTTTCTTCATTTCCGCGCCGGCTCCTTTCCCGCCACCTTGCGCAGCCGCTCCACCGCCTCCGCCACCTTCGCCGCCGCGTAGTCCACGTCCTCCTGCGTCGTGTCGAGGCCGAGCGAAAACCGAATCGATCCGAAAATGTGCGACTCCGGCACCTTCATCGCGCGCAGCACGTGCGACGGCTCCGTCGACCCGCTCGAACACGCCGAACCGATCGAAACGCAGACGCCGAACTGCGAGAGGATCAGCAGCACCGCCTCGCCCTCGACGAACGGAAAACCGAGGTTCGCCGTGTTCGGGACGCGCAGGTCGCGGTGACCGTTGCGAAGCGAGCCCGGGATGCGATCGAGGACGAGCGATTCCAGGCGGTCGCGCAGCGCCTTCACCTTCGTCGCCTCGACCGGCATGTCGCGCAGCGCCAGCTCGGCCGCCGCGCCCGTCCCGACGATCCCCGCGACGTTCTCGGTGCCGGCGCGCCGGCCTTTTTCCTGGTGGCCGCCGAGGATAAGGGGCTTCATGCGGGCGCCGCGTTTCACGAAGAGGGCTCCGACGCCCTTGGGTCCGCCGAACTTGTGCGCGGCGATCGTCATCGAGCTGACGGCCGTGTCCTTGAGGCTGACGGGGATCTTGCCGGCGGCCTGCACGCCGTCGCAGTGGAACGGGATGCCGCGCTCCGCGCACGCCGCGGCGAGCTCGACGTACTGGAAGATCACGCCGGTCTCGTTGTTCGCGGCCATCGCGGTCGCGACGACGGTGTCGGGCCGGAGCGCCGCCTTCCAGGCCGCGACGTCCATCGTCCCGTCGCGCGCGACGGGGACTTCGGTCACCTCGCACCCGCGCGCCTTGAGATACGCGCACACCTCCTGGATGCAAGGATGCTCCACCGGCGACGTCACGATGTGCCGCTTCTCCGGCGCCGCCTCCGCGTACCCGCGCAAGGCCGTGTTGTTCGCTTCGGTGCCGCTTCCCGTGAAGATCACCTCCTGCGAGCGCACGCCGAGAAGCGCTGCGACCTGTTCGCGGGCGGTGTCGAGGCCGCGGCCGACCTGGCTGCCGAAGGCATGGAGGCTGGAGGGG
The DNA here is from genome assembly GCA_016190145.1 of Planctomycetota bacterium. Taxonomy (GTDB): domain Bacteria; phylum Planctomycetota; class MHYJ01; order WSZJ01; family WSZJ01; genus WSZJ01. Next base: position 6,818 of record JACPRD010000090.1, read on the forward strand.
TTGCCGTACAGCTCGCCGAGGTACGGGCGCATGGCTTCCAGCGCCTCCGGGCGGAGGCGGGTCGTGGCGTTATTGTCGAGGTAGACCACTCTCATACGAAGGTGACGGCCGCGTCGGGCCGGTACATTTCTTTTAGCCTTTTCTCCACGAAAACGCGAAGGGTCTCTGCGGCCTCGGCGCAGGCGTCCGGGCGGGCGACGGCGCGGATGCGGACGGAGGCCTGGTCGACGTCGACGAATTCGAGTTCGAAGGCGCCGCGGCCGAGGAAGGGGCGGATGGCGTCGCGGACGATGAGGTCGGGAGTGAGGGGGCGGAGCACGGGCTTGCGGTCTTTCCAGAGTTCTTCGAGGAGGCGCTCGAGGTCGGGAGCGCACGTGCCGCACCCGCCGCCGGCCTGGACGGCCGCCGTCAACTCCGCCGGAGTTGCAATCCCCCTCTCGAGGGCGAGTTTCTGAAGCTCCGCGGGGGTGAAGCCGAAGCAGTGGCAAAGGCGGGGTTCCATGCTGCTATCATCGTAACCAGAAATCCCTGCTCCGGAGCCTCCCGTGTCGGCCGCCAAGCGCATCTCCCTGACCGTGGCCGGACTGGTCGCCCTCGTGGCGCTCGCGTTCTGGATCGCGCCCCGGCCCGTCAAGCCTCGCCCGCCGCCCCACTTCCTCGACAGGCCCGCAGACTTCGTGACCGACCTGGCGGCCTCGGAAGAAACGGCCGACAAGGCGGGCGGGGACGTGAAGGCGACGCTGATGAAAGGGCTGCGCGACGGCAACTGGGGGCTCGCGGCCTCGGCGCTGGCGCCGGATTTCCTGGGGAGGCTTCCCCGGCGGGAGATGGGGGTCGAGCGGTCCTCACCCGGATTCCGGATCCGCGAGTACACGGAGGCGGATCTGGAAACGCTCGGCCCTGAACCGTTTCTCGCGCTTCTGAAGGACCATGTCTCCGGCTGGGTCGCCGTCGAACGCACGACGTGGCGCATGTTCGAATTCCTGCTCGCGCCCGACCGGTCGCGCGCTTACATCAGCGTCCATTTCCAGGTCGCGGGGCCGGCGGGGGACGGGAAGCGCGGCGACCTTCAGGCGACGCTTCGCGGGGAGCTCGTACGGGCGGACGCGGCCTGGCGCGTCCGGCGGCTCGGGCTGGTCGAGGGCTTCCGTATCGACGCGGACGTCCCGCCGTTCGTCGAGATCACCGACCCCGCGGGCTTCCACTGGAACGAGTCCGACGAGAACCGCGAGAACTTCCAGACGGTCGTGAACGCGCGCGGCACGAATCCGGCCGGCGGGCTCACCGCGCTCGACTGGGATCGGGACGGGCGGTGGGACATCCTCGCGACGCTCAATCGCAAGACCGCGGTCCTGTTCCGCAACGACGGACAGGGCGGATTCGTCCGCGAGGCCCTGCCGTTCACGCGGCAGGAGGAGTGCGGGAACACCACGGCATACGTGGACCTCGACGGCGACGGCCTCGAGGAGATCGTGACGGGCCAGGTGCTCTCCTACGAGGGAGAACGCGGCGCGATCGGGATTTACACGCGGCGCGAGGGGCGCTGGACGCTGCTTCCGGAGGCTCTCCCGTTCGAGCCGGGACCGGGATTCCGCTCCATCGTGCCGTTCGTCGTCCTCCCCCACGACGTGGATGCCGACGGCGACCTGGACCTGTACATCGGGAACTACTCGGACTCGCACTCGCTCCGCGGAGACTTCGACACGCTCGACGCGCACGACGGCGGCCGCGACCTCCTGTTCATCAATCAGGGCGGGCTCCGCTTCACGGAAGAATCCACCGCGCGCGGCCTCGTGGAGGACCAGTACACGCTGGCCGCGGCGTTCTTCGACGTCGACGCGGACGGAGATCCCGACCTCCTGCAGGCGAACGACTACGGCGCGAACATCCTCTGGCAGAACGACGGCCACGGCCGGTTCACGCGCCCGCCCGGGAATTTCTTCGCCGCCGGATCGGCCTACTCCATGGGAATCACCATCGCCGACTACGACAACACCGGCGAATGGGCCATCCACGTCTCCAACATGTACTCGCACGCCGGCAACCGCATCATCCCCCTCGCGCAGGGCATGGACCCCGCGACGCGCGCCGCCGCCCTCGGGCTCGCCGAAGGCAACTGGCTTTTCCAACGCGACCCCGCCACCGGCCAGTGGAGCCAGAACGGCGCGGCGCGCGGCATCGCCTTCGCCGACTGGGCCTGGGCGTCCGTCTTCTGGGACGCCGACAACGACGGCGACCGCGATCTCTTCGTCACCAACGGCTACACCAGCCACGAGGACAAGAAGGCCCCCGATTACTGAACCGTCTTCTGGCGACAGTTGGTCGCCGACGTGAAAGCGCGCGCCGGGAAAAAACCCCAGGACTCCCGCGAGAAGAACTTCGTCGCCGAAACCCAGCGCGGCTTCGTCGGATCCTGGAGCGGCTACGAGCGCGACCGCATGTGGCTCAATCCCTCCGGCAACGTGCCCCGCTTCTTCGACGCCGCTTACGTCCTGGGCCTCGACCTCGACGACGATGGCCGCGCCGCCCTCCCTTTGGACATCGACGGCGACGGAGACCTCGACCTCGCCCTCCTCAGCCTCCAGGGCCTCCACCTTTTCGAAAACACCTCCCCCCGCCGGCATTTCGCGCGCCTTCGCCTCGCCGCCACCACCGGCCAGCCCCTCGCCCTCGGCGCCCGCGTCCGCCTGAAAGCCGGCAGCGCCTCCCAGCAGGACTACGTCCGCCTCGCCGACGGCTTCCTCTCCCACGTCCCCCTCGATCTCCATTTCGGCCTCGGAGACGCGGATCGGATCGACGAACTCGAAGTCTCCTGGCCCTCGGGACACCGGCAGAGCTGGAAGGGTCTCCCGGCGGATCGCCTGCTGCTCCTCGTGGAGAAACAGGACGGCGCGGAGGCGCGGGAGCTCGCCGCGTGGCCCTCCGGCAGCCGAATCCGCGCCGCCGCATACTCCGCCGACCTCACGCTCGAAACCGTCCGCGGCGGCGCCGAACGCCTGGGCACCGCCGGGAGACCTCTTCTCATCAACTTCTGGGCCCCCTGGTGCGAGCCCTGCAAGAAGGAACTTCCCGACCTCGCCCGCCTGGCGCGCCGGTACGGCAGCGAAGTTCGTTTCGCAGGCGTCTCGCTCGAGCGCAAGGACCTCGCCGGCATCGCCGGCGCGATCCGCGACTTCGAAATCCCCTATCCCCAGTTCTTCGCCGATGAAGACGTCCTGCGCCGCTTCTTCGGCGCCGGCGGCAAGGCCCCGCTTCCCTCGACCTTCGTCTTCGACGGCACGGGCCGCCTCCGCCGCGCGTACCTGCGTCCCGTCACGGAGAGCGAGGTCGCGGCGCTGCTCGACTCGTTCCGGGACGAAGGGGTCTTCACCGTGGATCTCGGCCTGCGCGGCTATCTCGCGCACATGGGGGGACGGATCGACGAGGCGGCGCAGTGGCTGGAGAAGGCGGTGCAGGCGAAGCCGGGCGGAGCGTGGGAGCGGAACGAGTACGGGGCGGTGCTCGCGCGGCTGAACCGGCTCGAGGAGGCGCTGGCCCAGTTCGAGGCGGCGATGCGGATCGATCCGTCCTACGGGCCGACGATGTGGGCGAGCCACGGAAACCTGCTTCGCCGGCTGGGGCGGTCGGCCGAGGCGATCCGGGATTTCGAGGAAGCGGCGAGGCGCTGGCCGGAGCACGCGGAGGTGCAGGTGGGGTTCGTGGGGGCGCTGGTGGAAACCGGGCAATTCGACCGGGCGGTGGAGCTGTCCGCGCGCGCCGTCGAGAAGCATCCTTTCGACGCCGCGGCGTTCGTCTGGCGCGCGGTGGCGCTCGACCGCGTGGGAAAGCGCGAGGAAGCCCTGGCGGCGCTCCGCAAGGCCCTCGAGATCGACGCAACGAACGAGGACGCGAAGCGGCTGCTCAACGAAATGAAATGACGGGCCTCATTTCTTCTTCACCAGGCACGCCCCCATGAGCAGCGCGTTCCCGAACACGTACGCCCAGAGCATGATCATGAGGAAGCCGGCCATCGAACCGTAGAGCCACTGATAATTCGCCATCTGCCGCGCGCCGAACCAGACGAACGCGTGGCGCGCGCCGAGCCACAGGAAGCAGGCGGCGACGGAGGCGAACAAAGCGTCGCGGTTCGAGAGTCCCCGCGCCGGGGCGAGGCGGTAAATGCCGTAGAACAACGCGACCGACGCGAGCCCGCTCACGACCGCCGAGAGAATCGTCTCCGCGAGCGAACGGGCCTTGTCCGGAACGAACGACACGTCGATCCCCATGGCGAAGTCGAGCGCGACGGTGAACAGCACGGTCGCGAGGAAGAGCAGCGCCGCGAGGAAAATGAACGCCATGCTCGCCATCGTGGAGAGAATTCCGGACTTCGGCTTCTCGATTTCCAGCACGGCGTTCAGTCCGATCTCGATCGAATTCACGAGCTTGCGCGCCGCGAGGAAGAGCCAGACGAGCCCCACGAGCCCGATCTGGCCGCGGTGTTCGAACACCTGGAACAGGGTGTCGTGAAGCGCCCGTGCATGCCGGGGCACGTTGGCCTTGAAGAAGCTGTCGAACACTTCGACGAACGCCCCCTGGCTCCCCGCGAACACCGCCGCGATCGAAAGAGTCAGGAGCAGGAACGGCGTCAGCGCGAAGAGCAGGTAGAAGGCGATGGCGCCCGCGTAGTAGGACGCGTCCTTGTCCCTGAAGTGGAAGGCGGCGCGGATGAGGTAGCCGGGACGCATGGCGTGGATCTAAGCACAAATCGCGGGGATCAGGAATGGGGTGCGGATGGCGCGCGAAGCGCGCCGCTTATGGCTTATGGCTTCTCTCCGTCCGACCGATCCCCTTCCGCCCTACTTCGGCGCCACGGCTTTCCCGTTGATCCCGATCTTCGACCCTTTGATGGTCAGGGGAATCATCTCGCCCTTCCGGTTTACCATGACGGTCACGAGCGAGTCGCCGCCGGTCCGGTTCATCTCCTCCCGTAGCGCTTCGAGGTCTTTGACTGCCTGTCCGTTGTACGAGACGATGATGTCGCCGCGCTTCATGCCGGCCGTCTCGGCCTGCGAGTTCGGCGCGGTATACGTGACGAGCAATCCCGCCGCCGGCGGATGCACCGCGATCAGCGCCAGTTCAGCTTCATTGCGCAGCGACTCATTGTCGCTCCTCGCGAATTCCTCCAGGTACTTCACCGCTTCGTCACTGCTGATGTTCCCCAGCGACTGGATGATCGAGGGCAGCACGGCGGGATTCTCCAGATTTGCCTTAGCCGCCGCCGCGAGATCCGCCGCCATCTCGGGCTTCACGATCCCGGAGAGGTTTTCCGCCAGCGCCCGCGCGACGTCGGCGTTCTTTTCCGTTTTGAGCGCCTCGAGGAAGACTTTCCCCGCGTCGACGTCGCGCTGCCAGGGCAGGCCGTACGCCGCGCCGACGCGGAAACCCGCGGGCACCTTTTCCCCCTGCTCGAGGCCCCAGACCATGACGGGCACCATCGGCCCGCTGAACGCCATGTAGAATTCGTTCTGCGAAATCCCGAGCGTCAGCTTCCCGCTCTCCACGTCCTGCGCCAGGATCCCGCTCACCTCGATCGCCGACATGTACCCGGCCTCGCCCAGCGAAGCCAGCTCGTGCATCAGCTTGATCAGCGCCTTCCCGTCCTTTTTCTCCACCAGCTCCGGAATCCGCCCGCGCAGCTCCTCGACGTACGCCGCGACCTCTTCCGGCGTCTTCGGCTTCTTCTTCACGGGCTTACCATCGCCCTTCGGGATCTGCGCCTCGAGTTCCCTGACGCGCGCCAGGGCCTTCGCCAGATCCGCTTCCCGCTCCTCCGCCTTTTTCTCGGCCGCTGTGGCGCGGCCCGCGAGGTCATTCGCGGAGGTATCCACCGGGGGCGCTGAAGCGGACTTTTCGGCGTCGCCGGTCTCATGATTCCGCAGGAAGACCAGGCCGGACACCAGGCCGAGGACGAACGCGACGAGAGCTGCGGGAACGGCGATCTTCATCGAAGTCCTCCGGGAAATGTGGCGGTGGGCAGGATACCTGCAGGAAGAAGAGGTAGGAAGGGGGACGGTTCCTTTTACTGGGGTTTGACGAATTTCCCGTCGATCCCGATCCAGTTCCCGGTGATCTGCACCGGCACCAGCGCTCCATTCCGGTTGACCATCACCGTCACGAGCTGGTTGTCCGGTTTCGCCTGAACCGACTTCCTCAGCTTATCCAGCGATTCGACGGGTTTTCCGTCGTAGGACACGATGATGTCGCCTTTCTGCAGCCCCACGTTTTCCGCCTGCGACTTCGGCCGCGTCGTGGTGATCATCACGCCGGCCGCGGGGGGGGAATGCTCGATGATCGCGAGTTCCGCCGCGGCGCGGAGCGCGGGGTTCGAGTCGCCGGCCAGATGGCGAAGGGCGGCGCCGCTTTCGGGGGAGTGAAGCGACACGAGGGCGTCGACGAGCGCCCGCATGGCCTGGGGCTTTCCGGCGTGGAGCCGCGCGGCCTCCTCGATGTCGGAGACCATCTCCGGCTTCGCGAGCCGCTCGATGTATCCGGCCATCGCGGCCGCGAGGTTCGGGTCGGACTCCTTCGCGAGCGCCTCGATGAAGATGGGCCCGGCGTCGACGTCGCTGACCCAGTAGAGCATGTGAATGGAGTGGCCGCGAAACCAGGCGGAGGCCTCCCCGGGATTGGCGAGGGCCCAGGTCATGAGCGGCACGAGTGCGCCGCCGAACGCCTTGTTGAACGCGACCTTCGGCACGCCGAGCGCCTCGTCGCCGTCCTTGAACGCCTTGCGGAAGATCTCGGCGATCTCCATGGCGCCCTTGTAGCCCGCCTCGCCGAGCGCGGCGAGGTCCTTCATGAGCGCGACCAGGCCCGGGCCGTCGCCCTTTTCGAGCAGCTCCGGAATGCGCGCCCTCAGTTCGCGCGCCTTCGCCTTTTCATCGAGCGCGTCTTCCTCTTCGGGAAGGCTGCCCTTGAGCGCCGCCAGCTCCGACTTGAGTTCGCGGATCCGCTCCTTCGCCTTCTGCAACTCGGCTTCGAAGTTCTTCCCGGCCGGGCCGCCGCCCGCGGCGGAGGTTTCTTCCCGGTCGTTTTCCGCCGCGACCGGGCCCGCGGCGGCGGTTTCCGGGGCGGTGTGGCGGGAGCGTTCGACGAAGAGGCCCGCGGCGAGGCCGCCGGCGAACGCAAAGAGGGCGATGGGGAGGACGATCCGCATGATCCGTTCGGTACAGGATACCAATCGGGAGTCTAATCCCTGGGGACGACCGCATCGCCGTAGATGCCGATCTTGTTCCCCCGGATCTGCATGGGGACGCTCTGGCCATCGCGCCAGACGAGGATGGGCACGAGCTGGTCCGGCGACGTCTTCTCGACGTTTTGACGCAGCGCGTCAAATGACCCTACGCTCTCCCCGTTGTACGCCACGATCAGGTCCCCCCGCCTCAGCCCCGCCGCCTCCGCCTGCGACTTCTCCACGATCCCGCTGATCAGGATTCCGGGCGCCGGCGGGTCCGTCCGCGTCTTCGCGAACTGCGCTTCCGCGCGCACGGCCGGGTCGGTGGAAGCGGCGAGCGCGTTGAGCGCGCGGGAGGCCTCGGGAGAGCCGAGGCCGGCGAGGGCGTCCACGATCGACGACAGGACGCCGGGCCGCCCGGCCTGGGCGAGGGCGGCTGCGGCCAGCGCGTCGGCGTCGTCGCCCCGGGCCAGTTCCCCGAGCGCCCCGGCCATCGAGGACGCGACCTGGGCCGAGGTCTCGGACTGGAGGGCCTCAAGGAAGAGCGCGCGGGGGTCCAGGTCCTCCGCCCACATGACGGGGCCGACGGCGTGCTGTCGCATCCACTCCGACGCGTCGCCCGGGTGCGTCAGCGCCCACGCGAGCATCGGGATCAGCGGGCCGCGGAATGCGTTGTAGATTTGCGGTGCCGGAACACCGAACTCGCCCTTTCCGCGCTCCGCGTCCCGCGTGAGCACCTCCGCGATTTTGAGCGCGGCGGCATACCCGGGTTCTCCCAGGGCGGCCAGCTCGCGCATGAGGCGCAGAAGCGTGCGACCGTCCTTCTTCTCGAGAAGCGTCGGGATGTCCTTCATCAACTGCTTCGCCCGCTTGCTGGCCTCGTCGGCGGTCATCGACGACTTCCCCGCCCTCTCGAGCCGGGATCGGAGGTCCCGGTTCTCGGCTTCCGCCCGCGCCAGCGCGCTCGCAAGGTCGGCCTCGCGCGCGGAGGGAACCCGCACGGAATCGCCTTCGCGGCCGGTTACGGCAGTTTTTTCGAAGCCGGAGGGGGAATTCGGATTCCTGTCCTCGCGGTGGCGCGCGAACCAGGCGCCTGCTACGGCACCGATAGCAAGCGATGCAAGGACAGATGGGACAAGGAGTTTCATCGGCGCCTGGTCTCCGTGCAGGGAATGCCCCTGGAGGTTCAACAACCCGGCGCGTCAAAGGTTCAGGGAGACGAAATGGGGGGCATTTCGAGACTGTCGCCGTGAAATCGGAAACTTCTTTCCCCAGCAGGGCATCCTTGAGCAACTGCCGACCGACGTGATCCTCCGCAGACCCGGTCATGCACCCGACGAAACGACGATGATTGCCTCTCCACGCCTCCCATGTAGGATGCGCCCATGATCGTCGGCACCGGCATCGACATCTGCGAAATCGGGCGCATGGAAGCCCTGCTCGCCCGCCGCGGCGACAAGGCCCGCGAACGCCTCTTCACAAAAGAGGAAGTCTCCTACTGCGCGCGAAAAGCCCGCCCGGCGCAGAGCTTCGCCGCGCGCTTCGCCGCGAAGGAAGCCGTGATGAAGCTCCTGGGGACCGGGTGGTCGGCGGGAGTGCGCTGGCGCGACATCGAGGTGGTGAGGGGGAAGGGGGGGCCGCCGTCGATCCGGCTGCACGGCGAGGCGGCGCGGCGGGCGGAGAGGATGGGGATCCGGAGATTGCACCTGTCGCTGACGCACAGCGGGGGCATGGCGATGGCTCAGGTCATCGGGGAGGGGGCGTGAAATACGCGACGGTCCGGATCGAGGGCGGGCGCACGTTCTTCGTGATGGCGGAGGGGGATCGGTGGCGCGTGATGCGCGACCAGAACCGCAGGTTTTACGCGAGCGCCGGCGAGTATCTGCTGTCTGGTGAAGGGCTTTTCCCGTCCGACCGATTCATCGAAGAGGCGTTTTCGTTCGCGGCGCCGGTGCCGCGGCCGCCGAAGATCGTGGCGGTCGGGCTGAACTACCGGGATCACGCGGCGGAGCAGAACAAGCCGGCGCCGGAGAAGCCGATGCTGTTTTCGAAGGCGTCGAACATCGTGATCGGGCCGGAGGAGCCGGTGAGGATTCCCGGAGGGCCGGGGGCGGGGCAGGTCGACTTCGAGTGCGAGCTCGGGATCGTGATCGGGAGGGGCGGGTTCGACGTTCCGGAGGACCGGTGGCAGGATCACGTGTTCGGGTTCACGATCGTGAACGACGTGACGTCGCGCGAGGCGCAGTACGCGGACAAGCAGTTCTACCGCGGGAAGAGCTTCGACACGTTCTGCCCGACGGGGCCCGTCGTGGTGACGCCCGACGAATTCGACTGGCGCGGGCGGAAGCTCGGGCTCCGGCTGAACGGGGCGGCGATGCAGGACGGCACGACGGCGAACATGTGTTTCGGACCGCCCGCGCTGGTCGCGTACGTGTCGGCGGTGCACCGTCTCGAGCCCGGCGATCTGATCGCGACCGGCACGCCGGCCGGCGTGCTGATGTTCCGGCCGGAAAAGCGGTTTCTCCAGCCCGGCGACGTGACCGAGGCGTGGATTGAAGGAATCGGGACGCTCAAAAACCGCTTCGAAAGGCGATAATGCCGCCTTACCCGCGGGGAGCTGGGGGGCTGGGCCCGCGGGACAGCGAGGGAGCGGCGACATGAAGCGGCTTTGGCTCATGGCTCTTGCGGTGTCTCTTGCGGTGTCCCTGGCGGCGGCGGGCTGCAAGCGTCACAGAGACCCCAACGGTTTCGACCGGCCGGGACCGCCGAAACCGGTGTGGAGCGCGACGACGACATCGGTGCTGGAGGGTGGGAAGGTCTCGGTGATCCTGTCGCTCAGCAAGGCGGCGGACGATCCGTTCGCGGTCGATCTCACGTCCAGCAACACGGCGCGCGCGACGGTACCGGCGGACGTCGTGTTCCCCGCGGGCACGACGTCGCTTCCCGTGACGATCACGACGATCGCGGACGCGGACACTTCCAATTCAGCGGTGCTGATCACGGCGACCGCGGGGGATTTCTCGGACACGCTGGGTGTGACGCTGCTCGAGGACGACGCCATGACGGGGCCGGCGCACGGTCCGGTCGCGTTCGGGCTGAACGCGGCGCTGCTGCTCGGGCCCGGGACGGACGGGATCTTCCAGACGGCCGACGACGTGCTGCGCGTGGTCGAGAACGTGGGCGTGGGCGCGCCGGTGCTGACGAGCGTGGTGGTCGGCGCCGTGACGCCGGGGCCGCACGCGCTGCCGGTGGTGACCGGCGTCGGGGACGCCGTTCTGGTTCTGACCGACGGGCCGGACCTGACGCTGGGGACGTCGGACGACACGCTCGTGCAGGTCGAGGACATCCTGACGGCGCCCGTGGTGACGGCGTCGGTCGCGGTGGGGCGGATGGAGTCGAGCGAAGCGCGGCGCCCGCTGATGGTGGGGACGCGGGCGGTGATCGCGATGCGCGGGGCGGACCTTCTGACGAACGGCGACGACCAGATCGTGATCGTGGACGGTCTCGGGACGGCGACGCTCACGACGTCGACGCTGGGCACGCCGGGGCTGGCGTTCGAGGCGCCTTCGATTCCGGTGATGATCGACGGCACGGCGCTCGCGATCCACGGGGCCGGGGCCGACTTCGTCTTCGGATCGGTGGACGACACGTTTCTCATCGTGACGGGGATCGGCGCGGTCCCGGCCCTGGCCACGGTCGTGGTTCCCTCGACCGTGCACACCGCCCGCATGGGCCGGATGGTCCGCGTGGGCCCGACCACCATCGCGATGCTGGGCTGCGGCGGCGACGGGCTTCCCGGAACCGCCGACGACACGATCCTCGTCGTGCAGAGCGCCCTCACGATTCCCGTGGGGGTCATCGTGCCCGCGGTCGGCCCGATGGCGACCGACGTCGACTCGGAGCCGGTCGCGACGGGCGGCGACGCGATGCTGGTCCCGCTCAAGGGAGCGGACCTGCTCGGGTTCACGGCGGACGACACCGTCGCGCTCGCGACCGCCCTGTCCACGCCGGTGCCGCCCGCGCCCACCGCGCTGGCCGCCGGAAATCCGGCCGCCGGACCGCACGGCCGCCTCGCCGTCCTCTCGTCTTCCGACGCCGTCCGCTACTCCACGGGCGCCGACGCCGCCCTCGGCACCGCCGACGACGGACTCGTCCTCCTGACCGCCCTGACCGGCGCCGCCGCCAGCGCCACCTTCGCCACCGGCGCCGCCGCTTCCCACGACCTCCTCCCCACCTCCGCCACATCCGTCGCGTTCGTCGGCGAAGGCGCCGACGCCCTCGACGGAACCGCGGACGATACCTGCCTCGAAGTCTCCGCCATCGGCGGCGCCCCCGTGCTCAACTCCAACGCGATCGGGTCGTTCAAGGTGATCGGAGGACCCGTCCTCGTCCCGATCGCCGGTGACTCGGTCCTCGCGGCCCGGACGGCGGGGCCCGACGGAAGCGCCGGGACCGCCGACGATCTGTTCGGGGTGGCCCCCATACCTTAGGATGTGCGCGCCTCGGGCTCGCGGGGAGCCGGGGGCGGCGAAAGGGAGAAAACGGATGAAGAGCGTCGTGACGGTCGTCCTGGCGGTGATCGTGCTCGCCTGCGGGTGCCGCCGGAAGGACAGCTCGACGCTGGTCCCGTCCCCCGGGGGCAGGGCCGCGTGGTCCACGGATGACGTCACCGCCGCCGAAGGGGCCACGATCACGGTGACCCTGACGCTCAGCCGCGCGCCCCAGGACGAGCCCGAGAACGTCAGCCTCGAGTCCAGCGACGAATCGGTCGCGACCGTGCCGACCACGGTGACGTTTCCCGTCGGCAGCACCTCCCGGAGCGTCCTCATCACAACGATCGCCGACGACACCGACGTCGTGAAGGAAACCGTGATCACCGCTTCCACCAACGCCGGTTCCTCGGAACTCCTCGTGCACGTCGTCGAGGACGACGTCGCCACCGGCCCGGCGCACGGACCCGTGACGTTCGGAACCGGCACGGTGCTGCTCCTCGGGGCCGGCGTCGACGGCTTCTTCTCGACGAACGACGAGGAACTCGTGGTCGCCACCGGCGTCGGTGTCGCGACCCCAGTGCTGTTCAAGGTGAAGATCGGCCTCCTGGCCGCGATCGACGAGAGTCTTCCCGTGGTCACCGGCACGGGAGACGCGGTGCTGGTGCTGGGCACGGAAGCGGGCATCGCGAAGGTCTTCCAGGTTCAGAGCACGACGTCGGCCCCGGCGGTGACGGCGTCGATGACGCTGCCGGGAAGCGTGGTTTCGGCGCAGCGGCCGGTGATGGTGGGGGGGCGCGCCGTGATCGCGACGCTCGGCGTCGACGGATTCCCGAGCGCGGACGACGGCGTGTTCATCGTCGAGGGGATCGGCACGTCGACGCTGACGATGAAGACGGTGGTGCTGCCCGGGCTCGCGGCGGGGGCGCCTTCGACGCCGGTGCCGTTCGACGCGACCTCCTTCCTCATCACGTCGGCGGGAGCGGACATGCTGTTCGGGACGGGGGACGAGGCGCTGGGGATCGTGTCGGCGATCGACACGGCCGCGCCCGTCGTGACGCCGCTTTTCACGGGCCGCATCACAGGCAACGCGCTGGGCCTCGGCATCGCCGCCGGACCCACGACGGCGGCCGTGCTGCACGCGGGCGCCGATGCGCTGCTGAACACGGCGGACGACGAACTCCAGGTGATCCGCAACGTGCCCGCCGGACCCGTGACGCCGGCGCCGCCCTTCGTGGTCGGCGCCGTGACGACCGACGCCGCCGCGGTGGCGCTGGCGACCGGCGGGGATTCGGCCCTCGTGCCGCTCCTCGGGGCGGACCTCCTGGCCGGCACCGACGACGACACCGTCGCGCTCGTGACCTCCCTGTCCGTCGATCCCATCGCCTCCACGCCGCTGGCCGCCGCGCGTCCACCGGCCGGTGATGCGGGGGCGCTCGTCCGCGTGTCCGCATCCGCCGCGGCGCGCGTCACGTCCGGCGCCGACGGCGCCCTCGGCACCTCGGACGACGGCGTCGTCCTCTTCACCTCCCTCGACACCGCCCCCGCCGCGACCACCGTCGCCACGGGCGCGCTCGCCGCGTCCCGGCCCTTCCCCAGTTCCTCCACCAGCCTCGCGCTTCTCGGCGAAGGCCCGGACGCGACGCCGGGCACGGCCGACGATCGCACGCTGGGGATCACGGGGATCGGAAGCGTCAACGCGGTCGCCGACCGGACCGTGGGGGCGTTCACGTTCCTGGGGAGCCCGGTGCTGGTTCCGACGGCGGCGGGGAACGCGATCGCCGCGCGGAATGCGGGGCCGGACGCCACGGCGTCGAACGCGGACGACCGGCTCGGCGTCGCCGCCGTTCCTTAGACGGGATCCGTCCGACTCCTCCCTACTTCCCGCCGCCAGGATCAACCTTCGTCCGGTCGACATCCCCGCTCTTGTCCTGCTCCTTCTGCCCTTCCTTGCGCCGTTTCGCCGCGTCCGTCTCGGATCCCATCATGCTCGGGTCGTTCCAGGGGTCGTACCCGGGCTTCTCCGGATCTTTCGCCTTCACCGCCGGGGCCGCTTCCTTCTTCTTTGGCGGCGTCTTGTCGCCCCCCATCATCGCGAACCCCAGTCCGACGAGCGCCAGCACGCCCACGGCGACGCCCCCGACGATCATCGGCGTGTTGTCTTTCTTCGGAGCGCCTCCCCCGCGCGGCGCCGGAACCGGCGCACCGCCCGCGGGGCGCGGCATCGAGCGCGAGGAGGAAGAGGGAGCCGGTGTGGCGCCGAGGCGGCGGGTCGAGGGACTCGCGGCGCGGGCCGCGCCGGGCTGAATCCTGGACGAAGGCGATCCGTGGGACCCCGGCGTGCGTCGGCTCGGCGGATTCATGTTGCGGCTCCGTAGGGACTGCAGAGGATTATCGCAGGGGTCGGCGAGGGGATCAAGTCACTTGGGCCTCAGAAGCCCTCGAGCTTGACCGCCTCCTGCGCCGGCGTCTCTCCCCGGATTTCCTCCGCCAGCTTCTCGTAACCCTTCCGCCCCATCAGCGCGAACGTGGCGTGCTTCGCCGCCTCCACCCCCGGCTGGTCGAACGCGTTCACGTTCCAGATGCGGCCGGCGTAGGCGGTCATGAGCTCGAAGAAATGGAGCATGCCGCCGACAGTCTCGGGCGTCACGCCCTCGAGCCGGAACGTGAGGTTGGGCCGGCCGTTCGCCGTCAGCGCCCGCTCCGTTCCCCGCTTCTCCGCGGACAAAAGGTCCCCCATGTCCCGCCCGCCCAGGAACGCGCTCGTGTCGTCCTCCCAGCCCGGCGGGATCGGGCACGGCCGCCGGAAGCGGCCGACTTCGAGAAACGCGATCATCTTGTCGTTCGGCCCCTCGTTGTACAGCTGCGCCTGCGAGTGCTGGTCCGTCGCCCCGAGCGCCTTTACCGGCGTCTGCCCCTCGAACACCTCGCGGCCGTCCAGCGAACGCCGCTTCCCCAGCGACTCCGCCCAGAGCTGCCGGAACCAGTCCGCGACGTCCCGGAGCGCCCGCGCGTACGGCATCATCACGCAGATCCGCTTCCCCTTGCGATACAGCGCCGTATACAGCGCGGCGGCCTTGAAGGCCGTCTCGCGTCCTTTTTCCTCGGCGGTGGCGGCGCCCGCGAGGAGGCGCTCGGGCTCCACGCCGCAGGCGGCGAGGGGCAGGAGCGACACGGGCGTGAGGGCGGAGAATCGACCGCCGACGTCCGGAGGCACGGGAAACGAGGCGAGCTTCTCGCGGGTCGCCAGGGAGCGCAGGAATCCTTTCGCGGGGTCGGTGGTGACGACGACGTGCTCGCGCCAGCGGTCGCCCAGACGCTTCTTCAGGGCATCGACGAAAACGAGAAGCTGCGCGGTGGTCTCCGCGGTCTCGCCCGACTTCGAGATCACGTTGTAGAGCGTGCGCTCGGGCAGCACGACCTCCAGGTGACCCGCGATTTCCTCGGGATCGACGTTGTCGAGCACGAACAGCCGCGGCGCCCGGCGGGCTTCCGGCGCGGCGAAATTCCACCATGGGTGGAGAAGCGCCGAGGCGAGCGCGGTGGTGCCGAGCGCGGAGCCGCCGATGCCGAGGACGGTGAGGTTCTCGAAGAGCGAGGCGGTGTGCCGGGCGTATTCCGCGAGGGACTTCGTGTCCTGCGCGGGAAGCCTGCGGAACCCGAGCCGTCCCGCGGCGGCGTCCTTTTCGACGGCGTCGTACGCGGGAAGTGCGGCGCCGAGGGCGGAGGTCCATTCATCTTCGGTGAGGCCGTGCGCGCCGACGCGGGCGGCCATGGCATTGGTGAAGTCGAGCTGGAGCATCGGGTTCGCACCTCGAGTCGCGGGGCCAGCAGGTTAGCAGGTCGGCGGTGGAATGGCAGCGATTGCGGGAAACTCAGGGGCGGCCGCGCCGGAGCCAGACTTCCACGACGATCAGGAGAAGCGCGGCCGCGAGCGCCCAGAGGTAGCGCTCGTCGCGCCGGATCCGCGTCGCGGAGGGCCGGCCTTCGAGCGCGGCGGGAGTCGCGTCGGGGAACGGGAGCGGGGCGACGGGGCGCGGCGCCAGCTCGACGGGAAACGCCCAGGCGACGGCCGCCGCGGCGTGGCCTTCGGCCGTCGCGGCGTCGAGCCGCCGCAGCGACGGAAACCCGCCCGGCGGAAGGAGCGCTTCCCACGCCCCCCCGGCGCGCGGCAGGAGCGGAAGCGGCACGCCGTCGAGCGTCGCGCGGATCTCCGCGGAGCCGGGCGCGCGCACGGTCACGCGGCGCCGGTCGCCTTCGGCGGCGACCTGGATCGACGGGCCGGCGGCTTCGGGGCGCATGAGGACGCGCGCGGTCTGGGCGGCGAACCGCGGGAACCGTTCCCACGCGGTCCATTTCGCGCCTCTCGCGCCGTCGAGCGGGGCCGCGAACGCGGCGACGCGGCCCAGCGAGACGCGGGCGGTCGCGAGAAGCGGCCGCTGGCCGGCGCGGAGCAGGAGGCGCGCGCCGGGGCGCGGCTCGTGGCCGCATGCGCCGCCGGCGTCGGGCCAGGCGTCGAGGCCCTCGAGGGAAGGGTCGGCCTGGACGGGGACGACGGGCAGGAACTCCGGGGCGCGCGTGGGCGCCGGGCCGGGAGTGGGCGAGGGGCGCGCCCGGGGCGCGGGGGCGCCCGCGGCGGCGCGGCGCGCCTCGGCGGTGAAGATGCGCGGGATTTCGCCCGGGCGCTCGGTGAAGTAGAACCGTCCGTGTCCCCAGGCCGCGATGTTGGCGAGGAGGGCCCCGTCGAACTCGGCGCCGAGTCCGACCGTCGAAACGGTGACGCCGTCGGCCGCGAGCTTCTCGACCTGCGCCTGGAAATCCGCCGTCGGCGTCTGGCCGTCCGTCATCAGGACCACGTGGCGCACGGGGATCTTGAGTCCGACGAGCCGGTCCGCGAGGGCGACGAGCGCCGCGTGCACGTCCGTGCCGCCGCCCGCCTGCAGCCGCGACACGAGGTCCTCGAGCGTGGCCGCGGCGGTGGCGGCCGTCGGCTCCACGACCCAGTGCGCCTCCTCGTCGAACGCCAGCACCGCCACGACGTCCCCCTCGCCCAGCGTCCGCGCGCTCGCGAGCGCCGCTTCCTTCGCCTGCAGCATCTTCTCGCCCAGCATGCTCCCCGACCTGTCGATCGCCAGCACGAGGAGGACGCGGGGAGCTTCGTCCGACGGCGCCGGATTTCCGATCTTCGGCCCCGGCTCCGGCGAGGGCGGATCCGGGTTCCGGAAGTTCATCGGGAGGATCCGGCCCAGCGGATCCCGCTCCCAGGCCGCTGACTCCTCCGGCCCGGCCACCACGAGCAGCCCCCCGCCACGCTCGACGTACGCCTCCAGTTCCGCACCGCGCCCGCCCAGCGCCCCGGGATCCACGCGGACCAGGACCACCGCCGCGAAGTCGTCCCAGGCCGGCGCCGCCCCCGCCGACGCCCGCACGCACGACACCTCCTGCGCCTCCAGCGCCCTCGCCACGGCCTCCCCCGCCCCCGCCCCGCCCTCCACC
>JACPRD010000010.1 GCA_016190145.1 Planctomycetota bacterium
ACCCACACCGGCCCCGCAGGCTCGAGCGACGGCCCCCAGATCGACGCCGCCCCCACCAGCCCCAGCGTGAGGAGCATCAGCGTCACCAGCCGCCGCCGCTTCAGACGATAAATGAGCGACAGCGTCATCCGCGCGCCAGCTCCGACTCGACCTTGCGGCGAAACTCGTGCCGAAGCGTGCGCGCGAGCGGGCCCGGTTTGCCGTCGCCGATCCGTTTTCCGTCCACGCCGACGATCGGGAGGACTTCGACGATTGTGGAAGCGAGGAACGCCTCGTCCGCGGCGAGCAGGTCGCCGGCCGTGAACACGCCTTCCTCGGCGCGCGCGCCCCGCTCCGCGCAGACCTCCAGCAGCGCCGAGCGCGTCACCCCGGCCAGGATCCCCGTCGAGAGCGCCGGCGTCAGCACTTTCCCCTGCTTCGCGAAGAAGAGGTTCGCCCGCGTGCCCTCCGACAGCTCGTCGCGTTCGTTCAGCATCAGCGCCTCGAAATGCCCGCGCTGCTTCGCTTCCTCGCGCGCCCAGTAGTTCTCCAGGTAGTTCAGCGTCTTGTGTCCCGAGAGCGCCCCCCGCGTGTTCCTCCGGAACGGCGCGAGCCACGCCGTCACGCCGCCCGTGTACGCCTCTTCCGCCGGCGCATCCAGCGGCAGCACCTGCACCGCCGCGATCGGCGGCGGCCCCGCCGTCACCGTCAGGCGCACGCGCGCGTCCGGCATCCGCGAAATCTCGAGCATCTCCGTAGCGACGCGCTCAAACGTTCCGGCGTCCAGGGGAAGGGTCACACGGAACGCTTTTGCGCTGCGTTCCATCCGTCTGAAGTGTTCTTCGTGCCGGAAGACGCGCCCGCCGTAGGCCCGGAGCGTTTCGAAGAAGCCGAAGCCGTGCTGCACGGCGAGGTCGGCGAGCGGCACGAGCGGGAAGGTGGCGTTCGTCCAGCCGCGCGACGTCCAGACGAGGGGTGCTTCGGCCGCCCGTGCCTGCTCCGCGCCGCGCAGCAGGTTCGCACGGGAGGTCTTCGAAGAAGGCCTTTTCCGGTTCAGTTCTTCCGGCGTCATGTGTACCTCCTATCTCCCTTCCGTCGCCAGCCCCAACGCCCTCTCAATACCACACGCCTTCGCCCGCGTCTCCCTTTCCTCCGCCTCAGGGTCGCTCTCCGCCAAGATCCCTGCCCCCACCTGCCACGTCGCGATCTCCCCCTCCAGCAGGATCGTCCGGATCGCGATCGAAAGGTCCATTCCGTCCCGCGCGATCCACCCGATCGCCCCCGTGTACACCGATCGCCGCGTCGGCTCAAGCTCTTCGATGATCTCCATCGCCCGCACTTTCGGCGCCCCGGTGATCGACCCGCCCGGGAACGTTGCGCGCAGCAGGTCCACCGCGTCCACGTCCGCCCGCAGCTCCCCCGCCACCGTCGCGATCCCGTGGTGCACCTGCGGAAACGCCTCCAGCACCCGCGCCTCCTCCACGCGCACGCTTCCCACCCGGCACACCCGGCCGAGATCGTTCCGCTCGAGGTCCACGATCATCGCCAGCTCCGCGCGGTCCTTGTCGCTTTCCCGCAGCTCGCGCCTTAGCCGCGCGTCCTCCGCCCGCGTCCGCCCGCGCGGCCGCGTCCCCTTGATCGGCCGCGTCTCCACCCGGCGGCCCTCCACGCGCAGAAACCGCTCCGGCGAGGACGACATGACGTGCCGCCCGCCCAGGTCGAGCCAGGCGGCGAACGGCGCGGGGGAAGCGGCGGCCAGGCGGGCCCAGAGGTCGGCGGGGGCGCCCTCGAAGCGGGCGGCGAAGCGGCGGGAGAGGTTGACCTGGAAGATGTCGCCCGCCCGGACGTAGCGGACGGCGCGCGCCACGGCGCGGACGAAAGCGGCGCGCGTCATGTTGGGGGAGAGGGACGTCGCGCGGACGGGGCCGGGCGCGGGGGCCGGGAGGTCCAGGCGGGGCTTCCAGGCGGACGGGCCGCGGCCGAGCATCCGCGCGGTCCCGCGGGCGTGGTCGAGTTCGAGGACGCGGCCGTAGGCGGCGAAGTGGCACTCCGGGAATCCGAGGTCGTCGGAGGCGCGGCGCGGGATGCGCTCGACGTGGCGACCCATGTCGTACGCGAGGTACCCGACCGCGATTCCGCCCGCGCGGAACGTCCGCTTCAGGAATTGACGCAGTGCGGCAAACGGCCGCCCCCCCCTCCTCGACTCGAACGTCGCGAACGGCTCGGCCCCGTACAGCGACCGCCGGCCTTGCGCGCCGGACCGCCCCCCGCTCTCCAGCGCGAACGGCAGCCGCAGCCCCGCCAGCCCCGCCCGGACCCGCGCCGGCTCGCTCCTCTTCATTCGGCCTTCTCCGCCGCCGCCTCCGCGCGCGCCCGCCGCCACTCCATCCACACGGGGATGAACGACACCACGATGATCGCGAGCGCGAGGTAGTGGATCTGCTTCACGATCGGCGGGTAGATCCGCCCGAGTCCGTAGCCGAGCATCGTCATGGATCCGACCCAGCCGATCCCGCCGCAGATGTTGAAGATCACGAACTTCCGGTACGGCATCTCCGCCGCGCCCGCCACGATCGGCGCGAACGTGCGAATGATCGGGATGAACCGCGCCATGACGATCGTCTTCCCGCCGTGCCTCTCGTAGAACGCCTTCGCCCGCAGCAGGTGCCGCTTCTTGAACCACCGCGAGTCCTCGCGCCGGTACAGGAGCTGTCCCGCCTTCGCCCCCGTCCAGAATCCGACCGCGTCGCCCAGGATCGCCGCGGCCATGAGCGACACGTTCAGCCAGACGATGTCGAGGTTGCCGCGCGCCGCGAACAGTCCGGCCGTCACGAGGAGCGAATCTCCGGGGAGGAAGAACCCGACCATCAGCCCGGTCTCTGAGAACACGATGACGAAGAGCGCCGTCAACCCGCCCCAGCGGATGAGGCCCTCGAGATCCGTCAGTTTCGCGAAGAGGTCTTTGAGGAGTTCCATGAAGCGCCGTCGCGGGAAGCCGTCGCGGCGCGAAGCGCCGCACCTTTACCTTCCCCTTTACCTTCCCCTGCTCTTGTCCGCACCGTCCGCTTCAGGCAGGGAAAGGTAAAGGTAAAGGGGAAGGTAAAGGCAAAGGGCGCCGTCGGCTCAGCCGCCGGCGACCGGTATCCCCTACGGTCCCTCCAACAGCTTCTTCACCTCGCCCGGAACCTCCGCCACCTTCCCCTCCTTCAGGCACGCCAGCACCGTGAATCCATCGCACAACAGCTGATCGCCGCGCCACACCTCGTAGTCGAACCGCACGCGCACCCGCCCCGCGGCACTCGGCCGCGTCACCACCCGCAGCTCGTCGTCGTACTTCGCCCCCGCGCGGAACTTCGCCCCCACCTCCACCACGGTCAGCAGGTACCCCTTCTCCTCCAGCGCCCGGTACGGCATCCCCAGCGACCGCAGCGCCTCGGTGCGGCCGGTTTCGAAGTACATGAAGTAGTGGGCGTGGTACACCACCCCCATCTTGTCCGTCTCGGCATAGCGCACGCGGACCCGGCACTCGTGAGGCGTCACTTATTCCCGCCCATCGCCTTCTCGAGCCCCGTGATCTTCTTCTTCGCCGCCGCCGTGTTCTCGAAGAAAGCCTTCTCCCCAAGCCGCTTCACCGCTTCTTCGAGAATCGCCTTCGCCTCCGCAATCTTCCCCGCCTGCGCCAGCGTGTCCGCCTCCGCCTCGCGCCCGAGATACCAGTTGTCCGCGGACTTCCTCACCTCGCGCATCTTGTCGTCGCACGCGGCCGCGTCCGGACCCGTCGGGTCCTTCTTGATCCAGTCCTCCAGCAGCTTCACCGCTTCGCCGTAATTCGCCCCCTGCACCAGCCCGTCCACCAGCCGCGTCAACTCTCCCAGGTTTTTCGGGTCGCCCGTCACGGGCGGATTCTCCGGCCCCACGACCGGCCCGCCGCCCCCGAGTTTGCGGATCACCTGCTGCGCCTGCGACGCCTCCGGATACTTGTAGAACCGCGCCACGAAATTCCGCAGCTCCGCCTTCAGCCGGTCGATCTCCTCCGGCGGCAGATCACCCTTCTCGTACATCCCCACCCGCTGGCTCAGCAGCGCCCACGCCTGCTCCGCCTTCTTCCCCTCGTCCTCCGGCGGCGGCCCCGTTCCGCCCCCGATGTCCTCCGGCTTGCCCCCCAGCTTGACGTAGATCTCCTTCGCACGCCCCGCCTCGAACGCCGCCGGATAGTTGTCCACGAACGCCTTCAACTCCCCCTTCAATGCCTCCTCGTCCGCCGTCGGCATCATCTCGTCCTCGTACTTCTTGATCTTCTCCTTCAGCGGCTCCCACGCGACCCGCGCCCGCTCCCGCTGCGCCTCCTCCGCCGCGAACCGCTTCCGCTGCACGATGTCCCCGATGATCGTCTGCGCATTCCGGTACTCCTTCGCGCCGCTCGGGATCTTCTTCAATTCCTCCATCGCGTCGTCGAACTTCCCCGCCGAGTACAGCTTCTCCCCCTTCTCCAGCGTCTTCGTCCACGCGCCGCCGCCGCCGTCGCGCGCGCCGCCGCCCGAGTCCTTGAGCAGCATCACGCCGCCCCCGAGGATCGCCAGCACCACGATCAGGATCCCCACGATGATCCCCGGGTTCGTCCCCGCCGCCGGCGCCGCCATCGGCCGGTGCGGTTTCTTCTCCGCGCTCGGCGCCGCCACCGGCGCCCCCACCGGCGCCGGATACGCCGCCCCCGCCGGATACCCCGCGGCAGGCGGCGGCGAGCCGGGATAGGAGGGAAGGTCCTGCCGAAGAGCCGGGTACGCGGGCGGCGGCTGGGCCGCGTACTGCGGCGGATACTGCGGCGCCGGATACCCCGCCGGATACCCCTGTGGATACTGCGGCGGATACGGGCCCGCCGGATACGGCGGCGGCGCGGCGGGAGCCTGCGCCTGAGTCGCTATCGCGGGCGGCGTCGGAATCCCCGTCGACGGCACGTGCCCGCCCGGCGCCGGCACCGGCGGCGTCGGCAACCCCGTGCTCGGCACCCGTGAACCCGGCACCCCCGGCGCCCCCGACATCCGCGGCGGCCCCGGAATCCGCGCGTCCGTCTCGTCCGGCGCGTCCGTGAACGTGATCACCGTCTCGCCAATCTCGATCCGGTCCCCGCTCCTCAAGACGTGCTGGTTCACCGTCGTCCCGTTCACGCGCGTCCCGTTCCGGCTCGCCAAGTCCACCAGCTTCCACCCGCCCGCAAACCGCTCCACCTGACAGTGGTTCCGCGACGCCTGCCGGTCGTCCACGTAAATCGCGTTCTCCGTGGACCGCCCGAGGATCGTGATGTCCTGGTTGATCGGGAAGGTCTCTTCCTTCCCCCCGATGCGCAGTTTGAGAACCGCCATGAGCCGCAGTTTAGTCGGGGAAGGGGGCGGCGGGCAAGGGTGCGCAGAGTCCGGCGGCCATCCCCTCGTACTCCCGCGCCGTGTCACAATCGAGGAGGCCACGCGCGCCCTCCCGGATCTCCCCCGCGTCCACCCGCCTGAGATCGATCTCCCCCCAGAAACCCGCCATCCGCATCTTCCCCGCGAGCGCCCGCCCCACCGCCGCCAGGGCGCGTTTCGCATACCACGCGTGAAGCGGCTCCGGGCCCTCCGCCGTGACGGGGACCGCGACGTCGTGCCCTCTCAGCCGATCCCAGAGCAGGCGCACGGCCGCCGGCTCCACGAACGGCATGTCGCACGCGATCGCAAAGACGGCGGGAGTTTCGGCGGCGAAGAGAACGCTGTAGAGCCCCGCGAGCGGACCCTGGCCGCCCATGTCGGGGACGCAGGGCAGACCGAGCTTCGCATACTTCGCGGGGTCGCCGGAAATCACGAGCTTCTCGAAATGGGAGCGCAGGCGGTCGGCGACGTGCAGGGCGAGCGGCTTCCCCTTCCAGTCGAGAAATGCCTTGTCGGCGCCCATCCGGGTGCTGCGCCCACCGCAGAAGACGGCGCAGGTCGCGTGAAGAGGTGCGGGCCGCGCCATGGCGGGCTACTGGCCTTCGAGTGAAGCGGCGACGTGCTCGATGGCGCGCGCGGAGGCCTTCTTCAGCGCTTCCTCGAGCGCCACAGGATCGCGCGACGGGGCGGCGGGGTCGCCGGGAAGCGGGGACTCGGACTCGGCGAAGACATTGAGCCAGACGGGCTTGGCGTCCTTGCCGAAGACGACGGCCTGCATGCGGACCAACGCCACGGGGTGTTCGGCGCCTTCCACTGAGTAGGTGACGAGGATCCACAGGAAGTGGTCGGACCCGTGGAGCGCCTGGAGGGCGAGCGCGGTGGGGGCGTCGGCGAAGTCGACGACTTTCGATTCGGGCGGAATGGGGAGCCGCGAGGCGCGCAGGTCGGACTTGACGGGGTCCCATTGCGGGCGCGCGGGCACGTCGCAGCTGAACGTCTTGCCTTTCAGCATCTTGAGGCGGGTCTCCAGGGCCTTCCTGTCGGCGGTGCCGAGGCGCTCGGCGAGTCCGGCGATCTCGCCCGGCCAGCCTTTCACCACCCCTTCCACCCCGAACGACGCGAGCGCGAGCGAGTCGATCTTGCGGACCTTGACGTCGGCCTGGACGCGTTCGCGGTGTGCGAACCAGACGACGGTGCCGACGTAGGCGCCCGCGGCGAGAAGTGCGACGGCAAGGCAGCCGAACGAAAACATGGAGCGGGCCGGCGCGGGCGGCGCGGGCGGCGCCGGCCGGAAGATGACGGTCCCCTTGTCCTTTTTCTCTTCGGTCAGCGGAGAACTCCGTGTTTCCTGCCGATTTTTGCGAACGCGTCGACGGCTTGGTCGAGGTGCTCGCGCGTGTGGCCTGAGCTGATCTGGACGCGGATGCGCGCCTGCCCCTTGGCGACGACGGGGTACGAGAACCCGATCACGTAGATTCCCTCCGCGAGGAGGTCGCGCGCGACGTCGCCCGCGAGCTTCGCGTCGCCCAGCATGATCGGGACGATCGGGGTGAACCCGTTCTTGATCTGGAATCCGGCGGCGGCGATCTTCTCGCGGAAATATTTCGTGTTGGTCTCGAGGCGATCGCGCAGTTCGGTCGTGCGCGCGAGGAGTTCGAACGCGGTGATGGAAGCCTCGATCACGGGGGGCGGGAGCGAGTTGGAGAAGAGGTACGGGCGCGAGCGCTGCCGCAGGTGGTCCACGATCTCGCGCCGGGCGGCGGTGAACCCGCCGAGCGCGCCGCCGAGCGCCTTGCCCATGGTGCTCGTCACGATATCCACCCGCCCCATGACGCCGTGGTGCTCGGGCGTCCCGCGCCCTGTTTTCCCGACGAACCCCGTCGCGTGGCTGTCGTCCACCATCACCGCCGCGCCGTACTTCTCGGCGAGGTCGCAGATCCGCGGCAGCGGCGCGACGTCGCCGTCCATCGAGAACACGCCGTCCGTCGCGATGAGACGGATGCGCGCCGAGGCCGCGGCCTTGAGCTGCGCGTCGAGGTCCGTCATGTCCGCGTGCTTGTAGCGGAATCTCCCGGCCTTGCAGAGGCGGATCCCGTCGATGATTGAGGCGTGGTTCAGCTCGTCGGAGATCACCGCATCCTCTTCCCCGAGAATCCCCTCAAAAAGTCCGCCGTTCGCGTCGAAGCACGACGAGTACAGGATGGCGTCGTCCATGCCGAAGAATGCGGCGATTTTCTGTTCGAGGACGCGATGGCGGTCCTGGGTGCCGCAGATGAAGCGGACGCTGCTCATGCCGTAGCCGCGCTGGTCGAGGGCGCGGTGGGCTGCGGCGACGAGATCGGGGTGAGAGGAGAGGCCGAGGTAGTTGTTGGCGCAGAAGTTGAGGACTTCCTTTCCGCCGACGCCGATCCGGGGGCCCTGCGGGGAATCGATGATGCGTTCTTCCTTGTACGTTCCGGCTTCGCGGATGGCGGCGAGTTCGGTGGCGAGGCGGTCGCGAAGGGGCTTATCCATGTGCCGGGCTCCCTGCAGGATATGGAGGCAGTTTAGGCGATCGGGGGGTTGGAGTCGAGGGCGGGCGGAGAAAGGTGCGATTCTCGTTCGTCGTTTCTCGTTCCTCGTTTCTCGTTTCGGCGGATGGGCAGTCCCGGTGTAAGCCGTGCCCTCCCGCCCCCCGCCCTTCCGCCCTCCCG
>JACPRD010000100.1 GCA_016190145.1 Planctomycetota bacterium
GTCGGGCCCCGATGGAGGGAGGGCGAATTATAGCGGGGTGGGGGGGGAGGACAAGGACAGGGGTTCGGGGGGAGGGGTGAGGGGTGAGGAAAACCCCCCGGTGGGCCGCAGCGCCCGTATCGCAAAGCATGGCGAGCACAGTGTTTAGTGCGAAGCGGGAGCGCTTCAACACGCCTCGAATCTCCTGCCTTCGTGGCTAGAACCACTCCCGGTCCGACGACTTCATTCCCATCGAACCAAGCTTTGCCTGAATCGCACCCAGGAGCCGCACCGATTTCCGTCGCACCCTGTTCGCGCTGATCATTCCCGACCACCAAGGGACATCACGAAGAAGCGCAAGTTGCGTGGCGCTTTCTGTCACGGGTTCTGCGATCGCGATGAAGTCGCAGTATGTCGTGAATACACCCATGAGGAGACTGAGCGTCCAGTTCCCTCTCCGGATCGAAATCGAGTGTGGCCCGATGGGGGTGACGGTGAATCCCTGGTCTCTTGCGATAGCGGTGGTCGTTTCCATGATGGCATCCGGGAGACCTTCAAAGACCAGACGAACGCCCTCCATGATTCCCCCATGATCGTCGTCGCCCGAATCATCCTAGACCTATGACGATCGGAGAATCAAGCACGGCTGGAAGAGCCAACCTCCCAGGTGCCAGCCTCATCTTCTCGGGAAGATTCCCTTCGAGTACCCTTCCGCCGATGCCCCAGCCCCCGCGCCGCCTGAAACGTTCGCTCATGAACACCGGCGGGCCGGTCACGCGATGGGGCGATCCGGCGCTCGCGGCGAAACTCGCCGAGTGCCTCGACGTCGACCCGACGGCGAAACTGCCGTTCACGCACGGATTTCACACCTACCCGGCGCGCATGCACCCCGAAACCGCCGCGCGCGCGATCGCACGCTTCGCCCCGAAACCGGCGCGGCTGCTGGATCCGTTCGTGGGAAGCGGGACGACGGCGCTCGAAGCGGTACGGGCGGGGCTGGCGTTCACGGGGGTGGAGATCAGCGCGGTGGCGCTCGAGATCGCGTGGGCGCGGTCGCGGGTGTTCCGGGCGGACGAGGCGCGGCTGGTGGAGCGCGAGGGGCACGAGATTGCGGAGCGGGCGACGCGGGCGCGGGCGTCGGATCTCCGGGAGCCGGAGTGGGGGGAGGGGATCGAGGACTGGTTTTCACCGCACACGTTCCGGGAGGTCGGGCTGCTCTCGGAGCTGATCGAGGAGGTGCGGCGGCCGGAGCTGCGGCGCGTGCTGCGCGTCGTGCTGTCGTCGATCCTCGTGCGCCTCTCGAAGCAGGCGAGCGACTCCATCACGGTTGTGGACCGCGACTACTCCCCGTGGCGGCCGAAGGCGGCGTACAAGCTCTTCGCCGACAAGTGCAGCGAGCTGTCTCGCAGCTACGCGGAACTCGCGCAGGACATGCGCGGGCGCGGCATGCCCTGGCTCGAGCCCGAATTCTTCCTCAGCGACTCGCGCACCGTGAATCTCGACCGCGCCGCGTACGGACTCGCGCTCAGCTCGCCGCCGTACCCCGGCACGTACGACTACATGTTCCACCACCGCCTCCGCTTCCCCCTGTTCGGCGAGGACGTCTCGTTCGCCGAGGAGCACGAAATCGGCGCGCGGCGCGACTTCAAGCGGCGGCCGGACGCGGTCGCGCGCTACCGCGACGACATGAAACGCGTGATCGCGCGCGTCCTCGACGCGCTCGTGCCCGGCGCGCCGTTCATCATGCTCGTCGGCGACGGCCGGACCGCGACGGAAACCGTGGAGGCCGACCGGCTCCTGCGCGAGATCGCCGACGAACTCGGCGCGCGCGTCGCGGCGGGCGTGTCGCAGGAGCGCAGCGAGTGGTCGTTCGGGGCGAAGAAAAAGAGAAAGGCCGAGCACTTTCTCATGCTCGTCCGGAGCTGAATCGGGTAACACTTCTCCGAAGGCGTCCGGCAAGACACAATGCTCCGCCGAGGCATTTCCAGGCAGGGGGAAAGGGAGGTCACGATGGGACATCGAGTGTTGTGCGTGCCGATCCTGCTCGCGATCGCGTCTGTGGCACGGGCCGACGAGCCTCAGGCGCAGACGCTTCTCGGACACGAGGACTTCGTCGAGTTCCTGGCGTTCAGTCCGGACAGCACGAGGCTGGTCACTGCGAGCGGTGACGGAAACCTGCGCCTGTGGGACGTGAAGTCCGCGACCTGCCAGGCGAAGATGCAGGGGCACGAGGACTGGGTGCTGGGGTGCGCCTGGAGCCCGGACGGGAAGATGATCGCTTCCGCGAGCAAAGACGGTGGGATCATCCTCTGGGACGGCGTGAGGGGCCGGAAGCTGCGGCAGCTGGAGGGGCACGTCGGCGGCGTGCACTGCGTGGCCTGGTCGCCGGACGGGTTGCAGTTCGCGACGGGCGGCAAGGACGGAAACGTCATGGTGACGGATGCCCGGACCTATGCCGTCCTGCGGCGGATGCCGGTGAAGGCGCCGATCTGGGGCATCGCTTACAGCGCCGATGGGACGATGCTGGCTTCAGGAGATGAGGCGGGGATCGTGAACGTCTTCAATTCGACCGGGAAGCGTGTCTCGAGGTGTGTGGGACACACGGAGGAAGTCCGCTGCGTGGCATTCAACAAGTCCGGCAGTTCGCTCGTCTCCTCCAGCACCGACGGCACGGTGCGGCTCTGGGATCCCGCCACTGGAAGGCTCACGAGGACGCTCGCGGGCCACGACAAGTGGGTGTTCGGCTGCTGTTTCAGTCCGGACGGCACCAAAATCGCAAGTGCGAGCCATGACAACACGGTCCGTGTGTGGGACGCGGCGACGGGGGACGAGCTTTACAGCCTGGAAGAGCACTCGCAGAACGTGCTGTGCGTGGCGTGGAGTCCGGATGGAAAGGTGATGGCGACGGGCTCGCAGGACAAGTCGGTGATTCTCTGGTGGTTCGTGAAGGCCACGCCGCCGAAGCCGGATCCGAGGCCTGATCCACCGAGGCCCGATCCTCCGAGGCCGGACCCGCCGAAGCCCGATCTGCGCGCGCAGGCGAAAAAGCAGGTTTCGGACATCGGGACGGCGCTCAAGTCATTCGAGTCGGACTACGGGTTCCTTCCGCATTCGGTGAACAGCGGGATGGTGAACGCGCTATCCATGAGGCGCGGTGGCGGGCACTACCGGTTCGACAAGTCGGAGTTGAACGGCAAGGGCGAGGTGATCGACGCCTGGGGGAATCCGCTGGTGTTCCGGTCGCCGGGTTCCAAGGGCGCGAGCTTCGACCTGTATTCGCTCGGTCCGAATTCGAGAGACGACGGAGGAGCGGGAGACGACATCGGTAACTGGTAGGCGCTCACTAACCGGCCCCCGGGGCGTATCCCGGGGGCCGCTTCAATTTTCAGGGGGCACTGTAATGTCGGTCCACCGGTCCCGCGCAGTCCTGCTGGCGGTCTGCATGGCCCTCGCTTGTCCTGGCGCCGGAGCGGAAGACCCCGCGCCCCCGCAGGTCCTCGACCGCGCGCTCGCGCACTACGATTTCACCGCGACGAAGCTCGGGCAGCGGCTCAAGTACGAGCTCACGCTCGACGACGGCGACGAGAAGATCCCCTTCACCATCGCGTGCGTCGAAGAAGACGCCGACCACGTCTGGATCGAGACCGACGCGACGACGGTCGAGTCCCATCCGGGGACGCTCATGCGCTTCAAGATCGCCCGTAAGGGCGGGAAGATCCTGCAGGCCTGGTGGGGAAAGCCCGGGGAAGATGCGCGCGCGATCGACGTGGCGCCGATGCCGGAAGGGAAGCCGGGCGGGGACAAGCTGAAGGCGGAGGGGACGGGGAAGGTCACGACGGAGGTTCTCCGCGTCAAGGGCGGACCTTTCGAATGCGAGAAGGTGGAAGTGGACGTCGTGTATTCGTCGGAGGTGCTCTCGCTTCGCGTCCGCAGCACGATCTGGCTGAGCGAAGAGATGCCGTTTGTGTACGACTGGCGCGGGAAGGAGTCCGCGGAGGGGATCGAATGGGAGGGGAAGCCCTCGTGCAAGGGCGGGCTGGTCCGGCTCGAGTCCGAAGTGACGGACGAGGCGAACGGGGGAGAGCGGCTTTCGAAGCGGACGGAGGTGCTGGTGGACTACGGTTTCGACGCGGTCGCGCGGCTCAGGATCAAATGACGAAGACAGACCGCGAGTTGATGGAAGAGGCGCTCACCGAGGCCCGCCTCGGGCTCGCCGAAGGCGGCATCCCGATCGGTTCCATTCTTGTCCGTGCCGGCGCGATCATCGGGCGCGGGCACAACCGGCGGGTGCAGAAGGGGAGCGCGATCCTGCACGGCGAGATGGACGCGTTCGAGAACGCGGGGCGGCAGCGCACGTACCGTGACACGGTGCTCTACTCGACGCTCGCGCCGTGCTGGATGTGCTCGGGGACGATCGTGCAGTTCAAGATCCCGCGCGTCGTCATCGCGGAGGACGTCACGTTTCCGTGCGCGCCGGAGTTCCTGCGATCGCATGGGGTGGAGGTGGTGGACCTCGACTTGCCGGAGGCGGTCGCGATGATGCGCGACTTCATCGCGAAACGTCCCGAGCTGTGGAACGAGGACATCGCGGAATGAGCTCGGCCGAGCGCCGCCGTTGGGACGCCCGCTACGGGAGCGACGACCCGCCTCCCTCGCGCCCCTCGCGCCTCGTCACCGTGCTCGCCCGCCTGCTCCCGCGCCGCGGTCGCGCGCTCGATCTCGCGGGCGGGGCCGGGCGTCACGCGATCTGGCTGGCGCGCCGCGGGCTTCGGGTCACCGTCGCCGACGTCTCCTCAGCCGGCCTCGCCCTCGCCCGCCGCCGGGCGCGCGCCGCCGGCGTCCGCATCGCCACGACCCGCCGCGACCTGGACCGCGATCCGCTTCCCCGCGGCCCGTGGGATCTCATCCTGGTTTTCCACTATCTGCAGCGGCGGGTGTGGAAGCGGCTGCCGGGGGCGCTCCGGCGGGGCGGGGTGCTGGTGCTGGTTCATCCGACGCGGCGGAATCTCGAGCGACATGCGCACCCATCGGCGAGGCATCTGCTGGGGGACGGCGAGATGAGTAGCCTCTTCCACTCTCTCGAAGTGCTGGAGTTCAAAGAGGGCTGGCTGGCGGAGACGCGGCACGAGGCTGTGTTCGTCGGCAGGCGTCCGACTTTGGGACCGAATTAGAATTGAAGTTGATAGGAACTATATTGCCGGTTACCATCATATATATAACTAACAGGCATAAAAGTGCTGATTATGCGACAAAGCTTCGAAAGCATCGAAGACCTCGTGCGTGACCTTGGTGAGCGAATCCGCCGCTTGCGGCTTCGTCGGAACTTCGACCAGCGGATGACTGCCGAGAAGGCGGGCATCTCCGAGCGCGCGCTCCGGAATCTCGAAACCGGCCGGGGCTCGACGGTCGAAACATTCCTGCGCGTTCTTCGGGCCGTCGGCGCGCTGGACGGGCTCGATGCGCTGGCCCCGAGGCCCGGAATCGACCCCATGGACCTTCTCCTCCGGGGCCGCCGTGAGCCGAAGCGAGTCCGCCGCACCCACGGGAAACCGCCGGAGTCCGGGTGATGAGGCACGTCGAAATCGTCGAAGTCCGGATCTGGGAGAAACGCGTGGGCGCCGTGGCCCTCGATCCCAGACACGGCGCGTATGCGTTCGGCTACGACCCGGCGTGGCTGAAGGCCGGAATCGAACTTGCGCCGCTGACGATGCCCGCCCGCGGCTATCGGGATCCCTTCGTGTTCCCCGCCTTGCCAAGGCGCTCGTTCCTCGGACTTCCGGGTCTGCTGGCGGATGCGCTTCCGGACGATTTCGGCAACTCCCTCGTCGACGCGTGGATGGCGAGCCGGGGCGTCGCGCGCGAAGAGGTGACGTCCCTCGACCGGCTGGCCTACATGGGGAAGCGGGGAATCGGCGCGCTCGAGTTCAAGCCGGTTCTGGGCGCGTCGCGCGAGAGCGCCGCGCCGCTCGATATGAAGTCCCTCGTGGAAGCCGCCCGGCGCGCACTTCGGGGGGATCTCGCCGGAGATTCCGAAGCGCTTGCCGCGCTCGCGAACATCATCCGCGTCGGCGTCTCGGCCGGCGGGGCGCGGGCTAAAGCGGTCGTCGCGTGGAATCCGGAGACCGGCGAAATCCGCAGCGGGCAGTTCGACCTGCCCCGCGGCTTCGAGCACTGGCTGCTCAAGTTCGACGGCGTCGGCAAGGACAACGAACTCGGACCCGGCGGCGACTATGGCCGGATCGAATACGCCTACCATCTCATGGCGGCGGCGGCCGGCATCGACATGACGCCCTGCCGCCTCCTCGAGGAAAACGGTCGGGCGCATTTCATGACCCGCCGTTTCGATCGCGACTCAAACGAAAAGCGCCACGTCCAGTCGCTGTGCGCCCTCGATCATCTCGACTACAGGCAGCGCGCCACGCACCCGTACGCCGCGACGTTCCTGGCCGCATCGCGACTGGGACTCGACGACGCGGCCCTGCGCGAGATCTTCCGGCGGATGGCTTTCAACGTGATGGCCCGGAACTGCGACGACCACACCAAAAACACGGCGTTTCGATTGAAACAGCGTGGAGACTGGGATCTCGCCCCGGCTTACGACGTGACCCACGCCCACAACCCGAAGGGGGAGTGGACCCGTCAGCATCTGATGAGCGTGCACGGGAAGTTCGACGGCATCACCCGCGCGGATCTGCTGGCCGACGCCGACCGCTTCGGCATCCGGCGTCCAAAGGAAATCCTTGCCGAGGTGCGCGACGCGCTCTCGGAGTGGCCGCGCTTTGCGAAGAAGGCAGGCCTGGGTCGAGTCCGGGCCGATCGGATCGCGCGGGATTTCTCGCTGCTGTAGCGCTCCGTCCGCGGCCCGGTTCCAGCACCGCGATCACAATCCCGGTCCACCTCCTCTCGAATCGCTCGTGCGTCCAGACGCAGCGACCGGACATCGGATCGCCGACGACGTAGTTTCCGTCGCGGACGTCGAGAAGGACGACCATGTGTTCGTCGCGGAACCCGTAGCGGATCGGGACCAGGCAGGGAGTGGGAAGGGGTTCTCGCGAGGACGCCGGGCGGAGGATGCGGATTTCCGATGCCGGCAACCGCCGCCTCAATGCGCGGCACGCCCGTAGCGTGGAGCTGCCGATGCCGGGCACCGTCATCGTTTCTCGCGCCATTTCAGCCTCGGTGGCGTCGCGTCCCAGTTCCTTCAGGAGCGTCACGAGGGATGCGGCCACGCACGTTTCGTCGCGGCTCTGGAGGCAGACCCCGTTCACCGTGTGCGAGCCCAGCGACGAGCGGTCGTACGGCCAGACGAGGACGCCGGACGCGACGACGCCGTACAGGAAGACGAGGAGGGCCAGCCCCTGCAGCACGGCCCGGCGCCGGCGGGGCAGCGCGGGCGCCAGCGCCGCACCGATCACTCCCAGTGCGAAGGGGACGGGGAGGACCTCTTCCAGCCAGGCGAGCGGTTCCAGCGGCAGGAGCACGAGGGCGGCGTCGGGGCGGAGTCGGAGGGCGAGGAAGAAGATGACGCCCGCGAGGCAGGCCGCGCCCCATGCGATCCGCGGCCGGCGCTCGGCGCTTCCCATGCGCCGGCCGAGCTGGAAAGCAGCGACCGCGAAGACCTGGTACGCCAGGAGAATTCCGAGGCCCACCCAGGAGAGGTCACGCAACACGGTGGAGCATGCGCCTCGAATCGATGCGGAAGGGATCTATCGTCCGCGGAGGGCCTCGAGGAGGAACGACCGCACGAGGTAGGGCCTGAGCCGGCCTTCCAGCACGGCGGCCACCCGCGTTCCGTCCACGACGATCGCCCGCGGCACGGCCGCGTCCTGGCCGAAGATCCTGTCGTAGTCCGCGCGCGGAAGAGTGAGGATCGGGAACTCCGGCTTGAGCTGCGCGATGGTCTCCTCGACCGCCGGCCCGTGATCGTCGAGGACCGCGATCGCGAGCACTCCCGCCGCCGTGTTGCGGTGCGCGCGGTGGAGATCGTTCAGCGCGGCGAACTCGCTCCGGCAGGTGTTGCACCAGGGAGCCCAGAAGACGACGTGGCGCGGGCCGGGGAGGGAGGCGACGTCGAAACGGGCGCCCGAGAGGTCGCGGAGATCGGCGGCGGCGAGCGCGGCGAGGATCGGGTCGGGGCGGCCGGAGTCGAGGGAGGGGAGGAGGGACTGGGGGGAAGCGGGTTTCACGGTGAGTTCCGCGGAGCCTTCGACGACCGACACGTGCCGGTCCGCCTCGACGCCGCCGAACACCTGCTCTCTGCCGTCGGGCCAGCGCACGACGATACGGTCGACGCGCGCGGCGTCGCCCAGACCGAAGTACGCCTCGTTGGGCATCTGGCTCAGGTAGCCGCTTCCCGCCGTGATCCACCGGATCTGGCTGCGTCCGCCGGCGACGACGGTGATCTTCGTGCCGATGGCGTCGCGGTTCGAGGTGGTGCCGTGCGGGCGCACGGTGAGCCAGTGGCCTTCGACGCCCTCGTTGCGCAGGTAGACGGTGGGGGCGCGGTAGTTGCGCACGTAGAGGTCGAGGTCGCCGTCGCGGTCGAAGTCGCACGCCGTGAAGCCGCGCGCGTCGTGGATGTCGGCGGCGCCGGAGGCGACCGAGACGTCCGTGAACCGGCCGTCGCCGTCGTTGCGCCAGAGGCGGTTCATTTCGTAGCCGTTGAGCGACCGGCCCTGCATCGCGAACTTCCTCGTGCCCTTCCTGAAATCCGCCGCGTGTGGAACCACACTTTTCCAGAAGGGGGGTCACAAGTCCTCGGCATCGACGCCGCTGTAGAAGCCGTTGACGCAGTAGAGGTCGAGGTCGCCGTCGGCGTCGAAGTCGAGGAACTCGCTGGACCAGGCCCACTGGCCGTAGCCGACGCCCGCGCGGGCGGTGCCGTTGCGGAACGTGCCGCGGTCGTTGACGAAGAAGGCGTTTCCCATCGTCATTTCGCGGAGGTCGCCCAGGATCATGGTGCGCAACCAGCCGAGGAACCACGGGACGGGGAGGAGTTCGTGCTGGGTGAAGATCCAGTTGGTGTTGGAGTACATGTTCGAGAAGAAGACGTCGAAGTCGCCGTCGTTGTCGGTGTCGCCGAGCGCGGCGGACATGCCGAACCCGCGGTCGTAGATCCCGATGTCTTCCGCGACCTCGTCGAATCCGCCCTCGCCGTCGCTCATGTAGAGCTTCTTGTCGCCGAAATCGTTCCCGAGGACGAGATCCGGCCAGCCGTCGTCGTTCACGTCGCCCCAGGTCGCCGCGAGGCTCCACCCGCGGTCGTCGAGCCCGTAGTCCGCCGCGACCTCCTCGAATTTCAGCCCGCCGAGATTGCGCCAGAGCAGGTTCGTGCCCGTGTGCTTCTGCGCGGGCGGCACCGGGTACTCCGACGTGTAGTCCCCGTACTGGCACTGGTAGATGTCGAGGAGCCCGTCGCGGTCGACGTCGGCGAGCGAGACGCTCGTGCCGAAACCCTTGAAGTCGATCCCCGACGCGCCCGTCACGTCCGTGAACGTCCCGTCGCCGTCGTTCCGCCAGAGCCGGCTGGGCGTCCCCGTCGTGTTCGACACGAACAGGTCCGGATCGCCGTCGTTGTCGAAATCCCCGAACGCAGCCCCGCGCCCCTCGTCCCCGGCCTCCGCGAGCCCCGCGCGCGCCGTCACGTCCTCGAACGTCCCGTCGCCCCGATTCCGGAGAAGCGTCTTCGGCCCGCCGTTGCACAGGTAGAGATCGTAGAACCCGTCGCCGTCGAAATCCCCGCACGCGAGCCCCGAGTCCGCCCCCACCTCGGGCATCGCCAGCGCCCCCTTCCACCCCTCGATGTGCGTGTGCACCACCTCCGCCCCCGCCTCCCTCGCCACGCTCCGGAACTGCGCCTTCTTCGCGAACATGCACCGGAGCGACACGATGCGGAACCGCGTGACCTTCCACGCACCGCTGCGTTTCTCGATCTTGAGGTGCGCGTACATGTGGTCTTCGCGGGCTTCGGAAGCGGCGGACACGCCGTAGACGTCGAAGAAGAAGAGTCCGTCGGCGTAAAGGCCGTCCTCGGAGACGTCGATGCGCCGCACCTTGGCCTGCGCGCGCGAGACGACTTTCCATTCCGCGACGTACCCCGCGAACCATTCGCGCATGACGACGCCGTCGGCGGGCGCTTCGTTGCCGGTCGACCAGTCCGCGACGACGACGCCGTCCGCGGCGGCGACGCGCATCATGAGCCCGCGGTCGAACGCCGGATCCGCATAGTCGGGCGCGAACGTCGCGACCGCCAGGGCCGCATCGCGCATCTCGATGCCGCCCGCGATGCCTTTCACCGCGCGCAGGACGCGTTCTTCTTCGAGCTCGCCGACTTCGTAATCGGTGTGCGGCGGCGCGCACCCCGGGAGGAGGGCGATTGTGAAGAGGACGGCGGCGGGCGACAGGCGCATGAGATGTCCCACCCCGGGTGAAGTGGGGGCTATGGTACTTGGCGGGGGGCGTTCCACGTACCGG
This sequence comes from Planctomycetota bacterium, assembly GCA_016190145.1. Classification (GTDB taxonomy): domain Bacteria; phylum Planctomycetota; class MHYJ01; order WSZJ01; family WSZJ01; genus WSZJ01. The sequence continues at coordinate 10,453 of JACPRD010000100.1, forward strand.
AATGAGGCGGCTGCGCCGCGCGACCTGTTTCCCGCGGTGTCACGCGAATGAGCGGCATCCGGGAACATCCGGTAGGATGCCTGCCGTCAAAGGGAGGCGCGGATGGGATCCGGGAGGACGGCCAGGGCGGCGCCGTATTCGACGATCGGCGCAAGACTCGCACGGCGCGCATCTTTGCTTCTGCTCCCGCTGGCGTGCGGTTGCTCTTCCAGCGAGCATGTAAGAGATCTGGGGGAGATCTTCATCGTGCGCGCGGGTGCCGGATTCGGGATCCGCGCCAGCGCGCGTGCGGGAGCCCTGCTGCACACCGGGATCGGGGGCTCCATCGGCGGAGAGCAGGTCTGGTCGCACCAGCCCTACTCGGAATTCCCTTACGAATGGGAAGCGGTTCTGGTCCACAAAGAAACCGCGATCGGCCATGCCGTCCATGGGGACACGCCCGTACCGAGGGATTGCTTCTGCCTCGGGCTGCTGCCGCCGCTGACCAGGAACATGACGCCCGCGGAGTACAGGGATATTCCGGGGGGCGACGAGCGGGGTCTTCATCCCTATCGGTGGATTCAGGCGGGAGACATCGAGGTCTCGGTCTGGATTCTCTTCCTCGGCATCGGGATCGGGTTTTCCCCGGGAGAGCTGATCGATTTTTTCACGAACCTCTTCGGACTCGATCTTGACCCGGACTGGCAAGCCGACGAACGGGCTGCCGTCCCGTTGTCGCCCCGGGAGCGCGAGCACGCGGGGCGACTTGCGGAGGAGGAAGTCTGGAGATGGGAGGACGTGGAGTTCCTGAGCGACTTCCTCGATGTCGCGGAACCCTGTCTCGACCGCGCGGCGCTCGCCCTGGAGCGGGAGGACCTGAAGGAAGCTCAGGCGGCGGCGGTCGATCTTCTGGCAGCGGCGGACCCCTGCTTCGACCGGGTCTGGCCGGAAGCGGAGGCGACGGCGCTGGAGACGCTGCGGGCGGCTTCCGAGAGGTTTCGCAAGGCGGCGTCGCGGCCCAGCCTGGAGCTGGCGCGGGCGGAATTGAAAGCCATGCGCGAGTCGATGGGTAGCCTGTTCCGTGGACGGTGAGTTCCAGGGCATAGGTCGGATCCTCGCGACTTTGTCGTGCGCGGCGTTCGTCTCCGGCTGCATTTCTCAGAACGCCTATGACACGGAGATTTCCGTCTTCGGTCTTCCCCCCCGCGCCGTGGCGATGTTCGTGCTGGCGGAGACGAACGAAGGCGTGACGCCGATCGCGGGCGTCCACAGGGAGCGGATTGACGAACCGGGGGTCGAAGAGCACCGGATCAACACGCCCCCGAGTCGCCGCAATCTGGCGGACACGGAGTCCGGTCTTCGGAGGCGCCTGCGGGTCCGATGGGTGGAGGCGCCGCGATATCATGTGCTGCTGCTCGACCGGCATCGGCGCTGGCAGGTCTGGACATTCCGCGATATCTATCTGGACCTGGACCCGGGTGGCGGCGCCGAAGGAATGAACCGCATTTACTTCGACCTGAACATGGTCACGCCGCAGCCCGCGCCGTCGAGGTTGTTCGAAATCTGGACGCCGAAGATCGGTCTTCCCGAACCCCGGTTTACGCACGAGCCGGACGGGCCTGAAGACGCGCGGGGACGCCGGGTCTCCGTTCGCCTCCTTCTGCGAAGTCTCGCGGCGGCCGAGGCGCTGATCGGCGAGGATCGCCTGCCGGACGCCGTCGCCGAGGTCGCGGAATTTCTCAACTACCGGGACGCGCGTGCAGGAATTCCATGGTCTCCCGACGGGGAAGCCGCCCTGCGGGCAATTTACAGAGGGTTCGAGGGATTGCGGGGTTCGGCCGCGCTGGGCAATGCGGGCGCCTGCCGGGAGCAACTTCTCTTCCTCAGGTGCGCCGCGGAGCCGCTGAACGCTTTCCGGTAGCCCGCGGCCGGTTCCGACCCGGCTTCGGCGTCCGCCGCTCGGGCCTCGGCAGATCCGTCGCCTGCCCCGCGCGCAGCGACCGCAGCGTGCTGTCGATCATCGCCCGCTCCATGGAGTTGCCCGCCTTTTCGCCCAGCTTCTTCAGCTCGGCGTGGACGGAGGGGTCGCCGACGCGCCGCAGCGAGCGGATCGCGGAGATCCTCACGAGCTGGCACGGGTCCTTCGCCCATTTCAGGAGCTCGCGCGCCGCTCCGGGGTCCCCGTGCGCGAGCGAAGCCAGCGCGCCGATCGCCGCCGCGCGCACGCGGGGCGGGTGCGAGGGACCGAGGTACGGCCGCGCCGCTTCCCATTTTCCGGCCAGCTCCACCGTGGCGCCCACCGCCGCGGCCCGGACGACGTCGGCCCACGAGGCGACGCCATGCGCGCGCCGGATCGCGGCCGCTGCGCGCTCGCTGCGAGTCCGGCCGAGCGCGCGCACCGCCGCCGCGCTCACGAGGACGCTCGGATCGCGACGGGCGATCCGCGCAAACGCGTCGACGAGCGACGGATCCTGGAACTCGCCCAGCGCCTCGACGACCGCCCGGCGCACCTTGGGGTGCGGGACGCCCATCGCCCGACGCAGCGCCTCGCGCGCCGCCGCAGTGCGCATGCGGCCGAGCGCCCGCGCGATCTCGACGCGCACGCCCCAGAATTTCTCGCGCGCGAGCGCCCGCTCGAGCAGCGCCGCCGCCTCCGTCGTTCCCCAGCCGGCGATCGTCTCAGCGGCCGCGATCCGGCCCGCGACGTGCGGATCCCGCGCAAGCTGGTTCCGCCAGCACCGCGCCGGCTTCACCCACTCCGTCCTCACGATCGGAAGATGGCCGTCCGGATCGATCCAGGCCATCTCCGGCTCGGCCGGAAGCCGGTACACAAACGCGTGCTCCGCCTCCTTCAATTCCACCCGCGCGTCGAACGTCCCGCCCGGCGTCTGGAACCGCACGTCGATCGGGAACTCGTACGCGTTCCTCGGCCCGCCGATCGCCCCTTTCTGCGCGATCCTCAGCGTCGCCTCCTTCGCCGCCGGATCCCACGAGAGCGCCGCGTGCAGCTCCGGATGCCCGGCGCGGAACAGCCACTCCTCGAAGTACCGGTCAAGATTGCGGCCCGTCGCGACTCGGAACGCCTCGACCAGGTCGCGCGTCTCCACGCAGCCGTAGCCGTGCTTCTCGAGATAGTGCCGCAGCGCCCCGCGCCACGCGTCCTCCCCCAGCACGTGCCTCAGGAAATGCAGCACGCACGCGCCGCGCTGGTAGAGGTGGCAATCGAAGAGCTGGAACGACTCGCGCCACCGGCGGGTCACCGTCGGCCGCGAGTATGCCTGCGCGTTCTCCTCGAAATACTCGTTCGCGTACTGCCAGAGCACGTAGCGCGCTTCGTCGAGGCCCTTGTCGTGTTCGAGGAAGAGGATTTCGAAGTACGTCGCGAACGACTCGTTGAGCCACGCGTGGGACCACTCGCGGCACGTGACCAGGTCCCCGAACCACTGGTGGGCTAGCTCGTGCGAGACGAGGCCGTCGAAGTCGACGTCGAGCGCCGCGCGCGCGTCGAGGAGCGCGATATCCATCTGGGTCGTCGCGGAAGTGTTCTCCATGCCGCCGAGGAAGTCGGCCGCGGCGATCTGGGCGTATTTTTCGTACGGGTAGCGCACGCCGGTGTACTCGGAGAAAAAGCGGACGGCCTTGGGCGTTTTTCCGAACCCGCGCCGCGCCTCGTCTTCGCGCCCGCGCTCGCAGTAGTAGAGGATCGGGATTCCGTCCCATTCTTCGGCGACTTCGCCGAAGCGGCCGACGGTCAGCGTCACGAGGTAGAGCGAGTGAGGGCGGTTCATGCGCCAGTGGAACGTCCGCATCCCCCGGCCGGGGCCCGCTTCTTCCGAGTCGAGCATGCCGTTCGAGATCGCGCGGAATCCGTCGGGCACCGTCGCGATCACTTCCGTCGTGGCTTTCTCGGCCGGGACGTCGCGGCACGGGAACCAGCGGCGCGCGTCGTCGGTCTGCCCCTGCGTCCAGGCCTGGGGGCTGCGGCCCGGGTGGTGCCGGTCGTGTCCGACGAAGGTCAGGCCTCCGCGCGGGTCCGACAGGCGGTAGGCGATCTCCAGCTCGAGGCGCGTTCCGGCGGGGCATTTCGAGGGAAGGGTCACCTCGAGGTTCTTCGCGCCGCGGTGCCGGAAGGCGAGCTTCCGTCCCGCCGCGTGCACGCCGAGGACTTTCATGTCGACGGCGTCGAAGACGACCTTTCGAGCGTCCGGCGCGAGGATCGTGAGCGTGGTCGTGCAGACGCAGGCGGCGGTTTTTCGTTCGAGGTCCAGGGTCAGCCGGATGCGGACGTGTTCGGTGCGGAAGGTGGTGTCGGGGAGGAACTGGGGCTTCGTGTCCTCGGGGGCGAAAGGGAATCCGGAGCCGAGGCAGCAGGCGAATCGCGTCATGAGGGGGTCCTTTCTGAGAGCGCGGAGCATACTCCCCGCCTTGAAAGAAATCCGCTTTCATCCGCCTTTGTCCTTTTCCAGAGCCTTTCCTATCACTGTTCATCCAGTCGTTCATCCGCCCTTGTTTCATGAATGAAAAGGGAGTGAGAACAAGGGCGGATGACCACGGGATGAACGAGGATAAGGAAGGCCTGGGAAAAGGATAAAGGAGGATGAAAGTGGATGAGAGATGCCCCATCCCGACGACCTCACCACAGACCGCATCGCCGCCCTGCTGCCCGTCGACACCCGGGGCCGCCCATCCATCGGCGGCGTCTCCCTCCTCCGCAAGCTCGGCGCCGGCGGCGACCCGGGCTTCGCGGCGCGCACGAAAGGCATGGCCGCGTACGGGGCGATGGTGAACCCGCGGCAGGGGGAGAGGGTCGTGGAGCTCAGGACGATGAAGGGGTAGTCAGGCCCTGCGGCGCTTCCGGCCTCCGGGAGCGCGCCCCGCGCCATTTCCGTGAATCGGCCGGATCGTCTCGACAAACTCCAGCGCCACGACCTCGATGGCGCCGTCCGGCAGAAGGAACGCCACGGATCTGCGGCCGACGATGCTCTCCGGATTCTCGATCCGGTACAGCGTGCCGCTGACCATCCTGACGAGGAGGGGCTTGAAGCGGCGTTGGATGTGCGTGACCTGAACGCCGGGCAGCGCCGCCGTGATACGTGCCACGTTGTGCGCAGGAACGACGAGATCGTGCGAAGCGCGGATGTAGAGAACAGGGACCGGGCACGCCTGAAGCTCGTTGAGAACGTCGACGCGCAGCAGCGCGCGGAATCGATGGGCGAGAACGCCCGGGCGCACCGTCGAGAGAGCTTCGGCCAGGAGGGCACGGAGGGCAGGGGTGGAGGAGGCGCCAAGCAGAACCCTGGATGTTACGAACTGCGGACAGAGGCGGAAGGCGAACGGACGTACCAGAGGCGCCAGCCAGATGAAACCGGACCACAGTGGGCTGCGCACGAGGCTGGCACAAAGAACGACACCGACCAGCCCGGCCGGCCGAGTCGCCGCCGCGAGGAGAGCGAGGGGCCCCGAGAAGGACTCGCCGAGGAGCAGAAACGGACCGGAGCTGGGAAGGGCGGCAAGGACGACAGGAAGGAGCTCCCGTTACCCGAGCCGCTGATCGGGCGGATACCCCACGACGACCGGCTGGAACTCGGGAGACAGAAACGGGAGCAACGGTCGAAAGAGGACGCCGGTTCCATCGAGGCCGGGAAGGAGGACCAACACGGGCTTCATTCGGGAAAGCCTAACAGGGAATCGACCTGGCGATTTCCAGAAACAGCAGGTACAGGATCCACGCCTCGCCCGGTGAAACGACTAGGAGACACGGCTGCAGGAATCGCCCCGGCACCCGGCTCTGTCCATCGCTCGTCCTGCCCGCGGCGAATTTCATCTAGATTTGTATGCCCGACCTCTGGCGGCGCCGTTGGGGCGTTGCTAGCCTTCCCGGATGGTCGACATGCCGAAAGATCGCCCGGGAAGGCACCGCCTCGACGAAATCCAGGATCCAGAGGATCCGCACGGCAGCCGAACGATCTCCCTCTGGGTCCCAGCGGAAGACCTGAATCGCATCTTCCTGCACAGCCGATGGAGATTCTACAACCTCCATACGGCCTACGAGATCCTGCGCTCGCCGAAACGTATATACTCAGGCATCCGGGAGACGAAGGTCGACTCCAGGTCCGGATGATGCTACGTCGGCGTCCCCGACAGGCTGAAGAACTCGGAGAACGAGTCGTACCCGACCCCGGCAGGGACCGTGTTCCTGGTCTTCGTCTACGAAAGTCTCGACGTCGCCGAGTGGCGTCTCGAAACCGCGAGTGCGACGGATCCGCTGGCACCCGTGGGAAGCGACATCCGGTTCGGAGAATTGAAATGGCGCAGGAAGTAACCGACATCCAGAAACTCCTGAATACCGCGGCGGCAAGCGCGGCCGGACCCGCGCGCCCCGGCGGGTGGTACAGCGCGTCTTCCGACTGCGTTTTCTATCACCTCGAGGACGTCCCCTACCGGGCCGTGCGCGTCGACGACCTTCTCACCGTGTACGAGGCGGAAGACGACGCCCGGATCGTGGGCGTGCAGATAATGGGGATTCGGAAGTTGCCCACCGATCACGCACTCCGGGCGGCTGTCGCCCACGGCCAGATGGAAGTCGCGCTCCTGGTGCTGGAAACGTACCGGCAGAGTCCGGTCGTGCCTGAGGCCGACGATCAGTCGCGACTTCGGCGGTACATGAAGGCGCTCCTGTCGTTCAGCGGCAAGACGGTCGCCGCGCTCCTGTAGCATCTCCGCCCCGCATGCCTCCGCCTCGACCAGCGCCCAGATTTCCCTGTCCTGGTTGCGGCTACATGACCTTCGACGAGCCGCTCGGCAGCTTCAACATCTGTATCGTTTGCGGCTGGGAGGACGACGACGTTCAACTTCGCTTTCCTCGCATGCGCGGGGCGAATCGCCTGAGCCTGATGCAGCACCAGCAAGCATGGTTGAAAAGCGTTCAGAATCTGAAACAGCCGCGGCCTGAGCTGCGGGATCCCATGTGGCGGCCGGTCAGAGAATCGGAGTTGCGTCCGGTCGAGCCCACTCCCGGGACCGGTGTTACGCCCTCCAACGACTTCAAAGAGGCCGTCGGGGACTACTACTGGCGCACGAAGGGCGGTTGATCGAGCCTCTCCGTTCTGACCGCTACCCCAGGATATGCGTCAGCATCGCCCTCTGCCCGTGCAGCCGGTTCTCCGCCTCGTCGATGATCAGGCACTTCTTCGAGTCCGCCACCTCGTCCGTCATCTTCACGTTCCGGCGCATCGGCAGGCAGTGGCTCACCCACGCGTCGTTCGTCCTGCGCATCTTCTCCGCGTCCACGATGAAATGCCGGTACGGCTCGCGCACCTTTTTCTCCTCTTCCCATTTCCCGAAGTACGCGAGGTTCCCCCAGCTCTTGCAGTACACGAAGTCCGCCCCCGCATACCCCTTTTCGATGCTGTCCGTCACCTCCACGCTCCCGCCGTTCGCGCGCGCGTTCTCGCGCGCCTGGTCCATGAACATCGGGTCGAGGTCGTACCCCGGCGGCCGCAGGATCGTGAGGTTCATGCCCATCTTCGTCGAAATCAGCGCCGCGCTGTTCGCCACCGCCGTGTTCAGCCCCTTCGGATGAAACGTCCACGTCAGCAGGAACTTCTTCCCGTCCGTCTTCTTCATCTTCTCCTTCATCGTGAGCGCCAGCGCCAGCTCCTGGCACGGATGCACGATCGTCTCCATGTTCACCACCGGCACCCCCGCGTACCGCGCCACCGCGTGCAGCATCGCGTCCTGCCGGTCCGTCGCCCAGTCCTGGAACTTCGGGAAACACCGCACGCACACCGCATCGAAAAACCGCCCCAGCACCCGCGCCGCGTCCTTCACGTGCTCCTCCGCCTCCCCGTCCATCGGCACCCCCTCCCGCACCTCCATCGGCCACGCGTCCTTGCCCGGCTGAAGCGTCGTCGCGTGCCCCCCGAGCTGAAACGCCGCCAGCTCGAACGACGACCGCGTGCGCAGCGACGGGTTGAAAAACAGCAGCGCCAACTTCGGCTTCGACTTGAGCGCCTTCCACCCGGATTTCTTCTGGGAAGCGGCGGTCGCGAGGATCACCTCGAGCTCGCGGCGGGTGAAGTCCTGCGTGGTGAGGAACGAGCGGCGGGGGAGGGGCATGGGTGGGGTCCGGGAAATGGGGATGGGGGGATCTTACGGCGGGGCGTGGGGGGCGTCGAGGGACCGGATCACGGAATAGTCCGATGTTCGGGGCGGTCAGAAGTGTCAGGGGAATTCCAAGGCTGAATCGCTGATCCGGGCCGCCAGGAACACTCCGTTCAATGCGCCTTGACCATCTTCCGCATTTCATCCACGTGACCGAGGACCTCTGCAGGTATCTCCGCGGCTGCCATCGCCGATGCGATGTCCTCCTCACCACAACTCACCGATGCGATGCCTTGGAAATAGCGTGAGATAGTCCCTCCTCCCCAACGGCGTGGGTACCGCCGGCGAGGAGGAAGTCATGTCGAATTCTGAGGAGAA
>JACPRD010000099.1 GCA_016190145.1 Planctomycetota bacterium
GCGGTGGCCGGGCCGGCGCGGGCACGAAAACACCACGACGAGCATATCCACCCCGGTGCCCGCGCCGGCCCGTGCCACCGCGCCGGAGCTCTATTTTTTCTCAGACTCTCAGGCGCTGGGCAGCTGCGCCTTCACCTGGAACGCGAAGATCCGGTTCCGGTCCGCGGGCTGGATGTCGCGGAAGCTCACGCCCATCAGGCACCGGCCGCTTTCCTCGTCGATCTTCTCGATCCACGAGATTTCTCCCAGCGCCTTCACCGGCTCGGGATCCGACGGCAGCAGGAGGTTCACGCCCAGGAGCATCTTGTGGGTGAGCAGGTCGGACAGCCAGTCGAGCCTCGGAATGCGCGCCTGGAGGAGGCATCCCTGCGCGGACAGGGACTGGCTCGAACCCTCGTAGATCTGTTCCTGCTCGGGGTCCTGGCGCGTTTTCGACAGGAACTTGTATCGCAGCTCCGCGGGCGTGCGGAGCTTGACGAGGGCGCGTTCACGGGCGCTGTCGGACATGGCGGGAGCGTAACTGCTCGGGCGCTGCAAGGCAAGGGTGCTGCTGTCCGGGATAGCCATAGGCCATAAGCCATAAGCTATAAGGGGCGCGCTTCGCGCGCCACCCCGGTCGGAGTGGACTTCAGTGTTCCCGGGCTCACGGTGGTCCGGGAACACTGAAGTCCAGTCCGCCTCATGTGGCGCGCGAAGCGCGCCCCTTATAGCTTATGGCTTATGGCTGCCCGCGGGCCCCTTCCGAACCTCCCGGCCTTTCACCGCCTCCCGGATCCATTTCAACTGCTCGAGCAGCGCACCAAGCTTGTCCAGGCGAAGCATGTTCGGGCCGTCCGAGGGCGCGCGATCGGGGTCTTCGTGGCATTCCAGGAAGATGCCGTCGGCGCCCGCCGCGGCGCCACAGCGCGCGAGGACGGGCACCATCTCGCGCTGCCCGCCCGTCGCGTCGCCGCGGCCGCCGGGCTGCTGAACGGAATGCGTCGCGTCGAAGACGACAGGCACCCCGAACTTCTGCATCTCGGGAATCGCACGGAAATCGCTCACGAGCGTGTTGTAGCCGAACGAAACCCCGCGCTCCGTGACCAGCGCTTCCCCCCCGAACCGCCGGATCTTCTCCAGGATGTTGCGCACGTCCCACGGGGCGAGGAACTGCCCCTTCTTCACGTTCACCGGACGGCCGCTCTTCGCCAGCGCCACAACGAGGTCCGTCTGGCGGCAGAGGAAGGCCGGAAGCTGAAGGACGTCGCAGACCTCGGCCGCGGGTCCGACCTCCGACACCTGGTGCACGTCCGTCAGCACCGGGACCCCGAACTCCTTCTTCACCTTCGCCAGCACGCGAAGCCCTTCCGCAAGCCCCGGCCCGCGGTACGAATCGAGCGACGTGCGGTTGGCCTTGTCGTAGGAGCTTTTGAAGACCAGGGGCACGCCGGCCTTGCCCGCGATCTTCACGAGGCGCCGCGCGACGGAGAGGCAGTGCCGCTCGCTTTCGATGACGCAGGGTCCCGCGATGAGGGGGAGGTGGGGGCCGCCGAAGCGGACGCCGCCGACGGTGAGGGTGGGGCTCAAGGGAGCTGGAGGTCTTCCAGGAGGTGGCCCATCTTGTCGCGCTTGGTGCGGAGGTAGTCGAGGTTTTCGGGGGTCGGGGGAGCGGCGATCGGGACGCGCTCGACCATTTCGAGGCCGTAGCCGTGGAGGGCGACGAGTTTCTTGGGGTTGTTGGTGAGGACGCGCAGTTTGGAGAGGCCGAGGTCCACGAGGATCTGGCAGCCGATGCCGTAGTGGCGGAGGTCGGCGGGGAGGCCGAGGGACTGGTTGGCCTCGACGGTGTCCTGGCCGGCGTCCTGGAGGGCGTACGCCTTGATCTTGTTGGCGAGGCCGATGCCGCGGCCTTCCTGGCGGATATAGAGGAGGACGCCCCTGCCGGCCTCGGAGATCTGTCGCAGGGCCGCCTGGAGCTGGTCGCCGCAGTCGCAGCGGAGGGAGCCGAAGATGTCGCCCGTGAGGCATTCGCTGTGGACGCGGACCAGGACTGGATCGCGCTGCGGAAGTGCGCGCCCGTCCGGGCCCGGTTCGCCGACGCCGCCCGCGCAGAGCGCGATGTGCAGGTATTCGTCGGTGAGCGACCGGTAGAGGTGCGCGCGGAACGTCCCGAACCGCGTCGGAAGGTTCGCGACGGCGATCTTCTCGATCAGCTTCTCGTTCCGGCGGCGGTATTCGATCAGGTCTTCGACGGAAGCGAGCTTGAGGGCGTGGCGGCGGCAGAACTCGTGGAGTTCGGGGAGGCGGGCCATGGTCCCGTCCTCGTTCATGATCTCGCAGATGACGCCGGCGGGGTTCAGGCCCGCGAGGCGGGCGAGGTCGACGGCGCCTTCCGTCTGGCCGGCGCGCTCGAGGACGCCGCCGGGGCGGGCGCGGAGCGGAAAGATATGGCCGGGGCGGACGAGGTCGGCGGGGCGGGAGTCCTTGCGGAGGGCGATTTCGATCGTGCGGGCGCGGTCGGCGGCGCTGATTCCGGTCGTGATGCCGGTTGCGGCGTCGACGGAGACGGTGAAGGCGGTTTCGAAGCGGGAGGTATTGTGAGGAGTTTGCGGGGCGAGGTCGAGGGCGTCGGCGCGTTCGGGAGTGACGGCGAGGCAGACGAGGCCACGGCCGAATTTCGCCATGAAATTGACGGCTTCCGGGTTGGCGAATTGCGCCGCCATGCAGAGGTCGCCCTCGTTTTCGCGGTTTTCGTCGTCGACGAGGACGACCATGCGGCCGGCGCGGATTTCCTGGAGGATTTCCGGGATGGGAGTGAAGGCCATGAGGGGATCGACTGTAGCGCCGGGGTGAGGAATCGTCAACGGGGTGGCGGCGGGGGAGGTAGAGGTGAAAAAAAGTGCCCTGGGCGGTCGAAAGGATCAGGGTAGTGAGGGAGGGAAATTGGCGCCCAGGGCACGAATCTAGGTGTCGATCTCGTTGCGGGGGATTGATATCGCAAACATGAGGCCAATTCCGAATTTCGGGAGCCTCTGGGATTCGGATCATAAAGCATGGCGCTGAAATGCGTTGTGGATGTAATCATTATGACATAATCATTATGCAATACTCGCTGTTTCTTCTGTTTCGAAACGGAACAATACTGGTCGCAGACACTCTGGCCGATTGTGATTGCAAGTCATTGAGCACTAATGCTTTGTGCGTCGATATCCAAGGAATTCAAATTGAAACTCGCAAATCCAGACGAAATCCAGAGTTTGAGAAGAAACCGGTCTGGGATGCTCCGTCGGCCGAGGCCAAAGTACGTCCCGCCGTACGACGAACTCTGGGAATGGCCACAAAAAGGCACAGAATTCACAAAAGGTCACAGAATGTCCTTTGTGACTTGGTACTCCGAGGCGCCGAAATTCACCAGCAATCCTGGTCGGATTCTCGAAGCCCTCAAGTATCCGGGGAGTTGAGCTTCGTGCTCGGACGGCATCCGTCGAGCGAGCCCCCCCTCTTCGACCGTCTCCTCTATGTGCCTTTTGTGCCTTTTCGTGGCCAATCGCGACCGTCCACCGCCGCCATATCGTCGCGCCGCGCGACGATTTTCGAAGGTAGTAGTTCAGGCTTGCACCCGCTCTACCTCGTACCTCTCCACCCCAAACCCCGCCTCCCCTCGAATCGAAACCCCTCTCCCATACCGCTCCTCCAGCCTCATCACCTCCTTGCGCTTCGTGTTCAATAGGAACTGCGCTACCTCCGGATTCATCCGTATCTCGATCCCGAGCCCGTACCCGACACTCAATTCGTGCCGGATCAGCCTCAGCAGCCCCAACGCCATGCTCTCCACACTCTTCACCAGCCCCGTCCCGCGGCACGCCTCACACTCCCCGTACGAAACCAGCTTCACCCCGGGCCGGATCTTCTGCCGCGCCATCTCCACCAGCCCGAACCGGCTCATCCGCAAAACCGTCGTCTGCGACCGGTCCCTCTTCACCCCCTCCTTCAACGCCCGCTCGATCTCCCGCTTGTGCGGCCCCTCGTGGACGTCGATGAAGTCGATCACGATCACGCCCCCGATGTCCCGCAGCCGCAGCTGCCGACCGATCTCCTCGCACGCCTCGAGATTCGTCCGGTACGCCATCTCCTCCGGACTCTCGCCCACGAGCCGCCCGCTGTTCACGTCCACCGCCGTCAGCGCCTCCGTCTCCTCGATCACGATCGACCCGCCGCTCGGCAGGTCCACACGCTTCCGGTAAATCCCCTCGATCTGCGGCTCCACGCCGAACTTATGGAAGAGGGGTTCGTCCTCCTCGTAGAGCATGAACCGGGGCCGGAACTTGGGCATGACGGCGGCGACGAACTCCGTGGTGCGCTCGTACACAGTCGCGGAATCGATGAGGACTTCCTCGACGTCGGGATTGAAGAGGTCGCGGATGGTGCGGATGACGAGGTCGCTTTCCTGGTAGACGGCCGCGGGGGCTTTTTCCTCCGCGCCGCGCGCCGCGACGGCGCGCCACAGGCGCACGAGGTACTCCAGGTCTTTCTTCATGTCCCGGCGGTTCTGGCCGGTTCCGGCGGTGCGGATGATGAAACCGAGGTCCTCGGGCGGCTCCAGCTCCGCGAGCGCCGCCTTCAGGCCCTCGCGCTCGGCCGCGTCCGTGATCCGTTTCGAGACCGCCCACCGGCGCGTCGCCGGCGTCAGCACCAGGTACCGCCCCGGGATCGAAATGTCCATCGAGACGCTCGGACCCTTGTCGCCCACCGTGTCCCGCGTCACCTGCACCAGCACCTCCTGCCCCGGCCGCAGCACTTCCTTGATCGCCGGCGCCGCGCGCCGCTCCGGCTTGTCGCCCCAGCGGCGCGCGGTGTCCGCTTCCGCCCCGTTCTCCGCCTCGGGCTCGGCCGCCGGCGCCGCGTCGGGCGCCACGACCTCGGTCGCGTGGAGGAACGCGTTCTTGCCCAGTCCCACGTCCACGAACGCCGCCTGCAGGCTCGAGACCACGTTCACGACCCGGCCCTTGTAGATGTTCCCGACCAGCGTCTCCCGCGACGCCCGCTCGATGTAGAACTCCTGCAGAATCCCGTCGTCGAGGACCGCCACCCGGACTTCTTCCGGATCCAGCGCGTTCACCAGCATCCGCCTCTGCATGCCTCGCTCCTACTTCCGGGCCGCCAGCACCGTCTTCACGCGCACCACGCGCGCCCCAGGCGCGCCCAGGAGCCTCAAAAGCTCCTCGGGCCGCGCGGAACCGCTGTCCGTGATCCGGATCGTGAACTCGGCCTTCCGCCCCGCCACCCGCACCGACTCGATCCACGGCCGGATGTCCACCTCCCGCGTCCCTTCGCCCGCCTTCCGCTCCACCACGATCCGCTCGCGCGCGAGAATCGCCGCCGCGTCGGGCGCCGCCCCCTCGGGCAGCTCGGCCTCGTACGCCGCCGCCACCGCCGCCATCCGACCCTCCGCCGCCGCCGCCTCCAGGACCTCGATCCCCCCCGGAAGCTGCCCCGAAAGCCGCGCCCCCACCTCCGCCGCCTCCACACCCTCCGATAACTCCACCTCCACCCACTCGTCCAGCGACTCGACCCCGAGCGACAGCGCCGACAGAAACGTGATCCGCGGCCGCGGGTTGTATCCCTCCGACAGCGAGAGCGGAAGACCGGCCCTCCGAAGAGCCCTCTCCAGCCCGCGCAGGATGTCGTGGTGGGAGAAGAACCGGGCCCGGCCGGTTTTCGCGAACCTCAGGCGGTACAGGAAGCGGTTCATCGGAAAGAAAGGGCCGGGACCCGTTGGGCCCCGGCCCTCTCGTGCCTTTCTTCGGGTTCGGCCTACTTCCCGTTCTTCAGCCGCTCGTGCTCCTTCGCTTCCTCTTCACGCGCCGCCTTCATCTTCTCCTCCCACTCCTCCCGGCTCATGCCCTCGCGCAGCCGCTCGTGCTCGCCCTTTTCGCGGGCGCCCGCCGCGGCGGTCCTGGAGTTGAGCGAAGTGATGGTGTCGCCCGAGGGACGGACCAGGCGGGGGGTGATGAAGATGATCAGGTGGTTCTTGGTCTTGCTCTTGTCGGTGTGCCGGAAGAGGTGTCCGAGAAGGGGGATGTCGCCCAGAAGCGGGATCTTGTCCAGGATCTGGGTTTCGCGGTCCTCGATCAGGCCTCCGACGACGGCCGTGTTGCCGCTCTCGACGAGCATGCGGGTGACGACGGTGGAGGTGGCGACCCGCGGCAGGAAGATGGTCTGCGGGGCGGCGCCGCCGATGAGGGAGAACTCGTCGAACCCCGGCAGGATGGTGCTCGAGCCGGACAGCGTGTTCGACTTGGGGATGATCGTCATCACGATCTTGCTGGTGCCGGGGACGACGTGCGGGATCACCATCAGCTGGAACCCGACCTGGATGGGGGAGTCCTCGGCTTCCTCGAGGGTGAAGCTGAGTCCGCCGGCCTGCCCCTGCTCCGCCTTCGTTTCCGCCCAGCGGACTTCCTCGCCGACGAACAGCGTGGCTTCGGCGTCGGACAGGACCGAGATGCTCGGCCGCTGTTCGACCTTGCTGTCGGTGTCCTGCTGGAACAGGCGAAGGGTCGCGGTGATGTTGAAGTTGGTGGCGAAGAACGTGTCGGATCCGACGAGGTCGTGGCCGATGCCGAAGGGCAGGCGCGACCGGCGGAAGGTGGACGTGGAGCCGACGAGCGGCGGGTCGCCGAAGTAGTCGGGGCCCGAGTGCGGGCTGTTGGGCGTGAAGACGGTGCTCGAGCCCACGCTGATGCCGCGGACGGCGCCCGTCGTGTACAGGATGCCGACCTGCGCGAGGTCCGAATTGCGCGTCGAGACGACCTTCACCTCGAGGTGGACCTGGAACGGCTCGGTGTCCAGCCGGTCGATGATCTTCTGGATCTGATCCAGCACCGGCCTCGTGTCGGTCACGATCACCGAGTTCGTCGACTGGATGTACTTGAGGGAGCCCAGGACCGTCGTGCCCTTCCTCGACAGCGAGGAGTTGAGCGCGTCGATGACCGTGAACTCCTTGAGCGCGTCGTCGATCCCCTTGGGGTCGCCCACCATCGTGTCGCCCTTGATCTTCGGGCGGTACAGGTCGGGCGGCCTCATGTACTTGAACGTGAAGACGCGGGTCTCCATCTGCGTCACGAGCTTGTCGGGATGCACGATCCGGATGATCCCGGAGGGCTCCGTCACGCTCGCGTACCCGGCTGTCCGCACGAGCGCGTCGAGCGCGTCCTCCCAGGGGATGTTCTGGAATCGCATCGTGATCTTGATCTTCGCGTCGATGTCGGGCGAGATCACGATGTTCGACCCGGCCTTGTTGGCCAGGATGTCGATGATCTCGACCAGCGGCGAGTTCTTGAAGTCGGCGGTCACCCGCGGCGGTTTCATCACCCGGATCAGCCGCGGCGAAACCTCCTTGTAGATGCACTTGGTCTGCTGGCAGACGACGTCCAGGGCCTCGCGCCACGGCACGTCGACCAGGGTCACCGTCACCCGGTCCTCGATGCCCAGGTCCGGCACGATGTTGACGCCACTGTCCGACGACAGCTTCTTCAGCACGTCGACCAGCGGCAGCCCCTTCACGTCGAGCGACACGAGCGCGAACTCCTTGCGGACGTCCTCCTGTCCCGCGCCCGTCTCCCGCTTCTCCTGCGCCCAGCCGGCACCGGCCAGCGCGAGCGCGAAGAGACCGGAAGCGACCCCGACCCTGAAACGGTCAGTCATGAACACCCTCCTCTAAGAAGGCTCCCGGCGGCGCCCCTCTTCGCGCGCCGCCGGGCGGGCCCGGCCGGGGGCCGGGACCCACCCCGGAATTTCTATCTTCTGTTCTCGCTGAGCGAGAGCGTGATCTTTTCGCCCTTGTAGTTCAGGTCGACGCCGTCGGGACGGATGGACATCACCGTGCAGTCCTCGATCTCCTTCAGGAGGTCGCCTTCCACGTACGATCCGGCGCCCATGAGCACGACCGATTCGGAGACGGGAAGCGTGAGCGTGGTGGCCGCGGTGAGGCGGGCGCCGAGCAGCTCGAGGCCGAGCTGGACGTCGAACGGCTTCGGCGTCAGGACGTACATGATGCCGTTCGGCTTCAGGTCCTTCGTCTTCTCCTTGCCCTCGATCACCGTCTTCGCCCGCTTCTCGTAGGTCGCCGCCGAGTCCAGCATCTGGTTCACCTGCGGCTGCTCCGGCCGGCCCGACAGCTCCGGCGCCTGCGCGATCGTCCGCATCCGGTCCACGAGCGCCGGGATCTTCGCGAGCAGCTCCTTCTCGCCCGTCCGGAACTTGTCCGTGATGTCGATGAGAATGGCCCTCGCGGACGCCACCGCCGCGCGCACGGGGTCGTAGAGCTTCCCCGCGCCGGAGAGGATGTTGTTGATGAGCTGGATCGCCTGGGGATCCCCCGTCTGCCGGATCGTGCCGGCGATCAGGTTGATCTCGGTGTTCTTCTGCGCCAGGATCTTCTCGCGCTCGATCTCGGGAAGGTTCGTCGCCGCCTGCATCGCCGTCAGATGGTCGTTCGCCTTGTCGAGGAGCTGGCGGATCTGCTGCGGCGACAGCACCTCCGGCGGCTTCTCCGTCCCCGGCGTCACCTTCTTGATCTCCTTCGGCTTCATCGGATGCCGGAACGGATCGCGCCGCCCGCCGTGCGCCCAGATGAACTTGTTTCCGTTGCGCGCCGTGACGTCGTCCTTCACCCGCCGGATCACGAACCGGCTGTCCAGGATCTCCACGATGAACCCGCGCGAGTCCACCACGAGCGAAACGATCCCCGCCTGCGGCCGGTCCTTCCGCACCGCCTCCAGCATCCAGCAGTTCTGCTCCATGTCCACCACCTGCCGCCGCCCCTGACCCTTCACCACGTACACGTACAGCGGCTCGATCAGCACGAACTCCAGCGACTCCTTGCCCTGCGTGTCCTTGACCACCTTCCAGTCGTGCCCGAACGTCGACACCTCCATCTCCTTGCCGGCCTCCCACGGGCCCTGCTTGCGCATGAGGGCGACGGGGATGAAGTGAAGCGGCCAGCAGGTCTTCTCGCGCGACCAGGGGGTCACCTGTTCGAGCGGCGGCGTCACGCACGCGCGCGTCAGCACGCGCCCGTCGAACACGGCTTTCACGTTGACTTCGTTGTCCTGGGAGCGCTGAAGCGACTCGCCGCGGACGAGGACGAGGTCGGTGTCGAACAGGTAGTCCTCGCGGAACCCGATTTCGATCCCGGTCTCGGAGATCGAGCCTTCCTCATAGAGGTGATAGAAAGTCTTCCCCTCCTCGGTCACGGTGTCCACCGTGAGGTGCACGAAGCCGACGTACTTGCTCTCGTCGCCGGCCCGGGTCACCTTGTACCAGAGGTCTTCCTTCATTTCGGAGGGCCGCTCCTGCGCGCGCGCGGCTCCCGCGGCGGCGAACAGGACGGCGATCGTCATCAGACGGTGCATTCCGCGCTCCTACTTGAACTGGTACGTGGTGAGTTTCAGGGTCAGGCTGGCCGGGATGACCTTGGGCAGCTCCTCGCCCGCCGTCGTCCCCGTGCCTTCCGGCTTGAGATCCAGCGACTCCACCTTGATGAGCCGGCGGTGCGTCTCGATCAGGTACACGAAGTTCCCCAGCGTCGCGAACGTCCCCTTGACGTCGAGGTTGAACGAGATCTCGTCGAACGGCTTGGCCTGCGCCCCCGCGACCCCCGGCCCGACCGTCGCCGCGGCGACCGGCCGGATCCCCGTGATGATCACGTTCGACTGCGTCGCGTAGTTCGTCAGCGTCTTGCGGAACGCCTCCAGCTGCACCTCGCTCGCCGTCGGCAGCTTCTCCTTGAACTCCGACTGCTGCTTCTCGAGGTTCTTCTTCTCCGCCTCGAGCTTCGGAATCTGCTGCTCGTTCATCTTCTCCGTCGCCAGCGCCGCCTTGCGCTCCTCGCGCGCCTTCTGCTTCGGCGACAGCACGCTGCTCCACTCGTAGAAGCAGGCCCCGGCCAGGCCGAGGAGCACGACCGCGAACCCCGAGATCGTCGCGATCATCCACTGCTTTTCGCCCCAGTTCTTCATCAGTCCCCCTATTTCGGCTTCGGCGGCGTCTGCGACCGCTCGCGGAACAGCTTCAGCGTGAATGTGTTCGCAAACCCCTCCACGAACCGGTCCTGCGCCTCCAGCGACTCCGAGTACATCGGGTCGTACCGCGTGAAATCCTTGTTGTCCCCTTCGATGAACTCCCGCCGGATCGCCTCGACGAAGTCCGCCGTCACGATCCCGACCGCCGTCCCCCGGTCGAGGTCCCTGCAGCTCTTGCACCCCAGCTCGAACGTCGCCTCCAGCACCGCCGGCTTCGCCGCCCCCGCTGGCTGCGGAACCCCCACCGGCCCCGCCGTCGGCGTGTCCGTCCCCTTGATCTGCACCAGCCAGACCTTCCGCGCCTGCTTGTCCAGCACCTGCGCCAGCCGGTCCAGCCGCTCCGCCCACAACACCGACCGCGACTTCTCAATCGCCACGATCGCGTCGTTGCGCCCGCGAAGACCTTTGACCTGGGCCTCGAGGGCGTTCTTCTGAAGAGTCTTCTGCTTGGCCTGGGCGATCTGGCTGTCGAGGTCGCCGATTTCGCGGTCCACGGCCCCGGCCTGGAGCCAGATGAACGCGAATCCCACGAGCAGCAGAAGCGACGCCACGACACCGCCGACGATGGCCATGAACCGCGGCAGCGGCGTGCCTTCCGCCTTGCGTTTTTCGATCGGCAGCAGGTTGACTTTGATCATCGGTTAGTCTCTCCGGATCCGGCTGGCGAGTCCCACGGCGATGGCGAGCTGAGACCCGTTCTCCTGCAGTTCCGCGGGGTTGATCCGGTCGTTGTTCATCTGAAGGGCTTCCGTCGGGTTCCACCGCTGGGGCTGCTTGGCGAACGTCCTCTGGAACACGTCCTCGATCCCCGGCATGCGCGATCCGCCGCCGGAGACGTAGATGTCGTCGACCTCGCGCTCGAACTGCGTCTCGAAGTAGTCGAACGACAGGTGGATTTCGTGGCAGAGATCCTCGAGAAGGGAGCTGACCGCCTCCTTCATCTCCTCCACCCGGTCGTTCTGGTTCCGCTTGGCCTGTTCCGCCGCGGCGCTGTCGAACCCGATCTTGCGCGCGACGGCCTCCGTGAAGTCGTTCCCGGCGACGTAGATTTCGCGCGTGAAGTAATAGCTCGACGCGGGCTTCATGATCGTGATGTTGGTCTTGTTCGCGCCGATGTCCACGAGCGCGACGACCTTGTCGGCCGCGGCGGCTCCGGGGCTCACGGCGCCGCGCAGTTCGAACGCGTTTCCGAGCGCGAACGAATCGACGTCCACCACCTGCGGCCGCAACCCCAGCTTCTCCAGCAGCCCGACGTGCTCGTCGATGTAGTCCTTCTTCACCGCCACGAGCAGCACGCGCAGCTCCGCCGCCGCGCCCGCCGCCCCGCCTTCGCCCCCCACCGCCGCGCCGGGTTCCTCCAGCTTCTGGAAGTCGATGTAGCAGTCGTCCGGCTCGAACGGGATGTACTTGCCGATCTCGTACTTCATCGAGGCCGGCAGCTCCTCGTCAGGCACCCGCGCGTGCGTGATGTACCGCACGATCACGCTCCGCCCCGAGACCGCCGTCACGGTCTGCTTCGACCGGAACCCCCCGTGGCTCAGCATGTCCCGGATCGCGTCCGGCGTCGCCTCCGGCGTCGGGATCTCCGTCATCGCGTACCCCGTCAGCGCCAGGCTTCCCTTCGACTCCGACAGCTCGATGGCCTTCGCGAAACGCGAGCCGATGTCGAGTCCGAGCAGACTTCGGGCCCCCATGTCCCCTCCCAGATTTCCCGTGGATCAACGCTTCTCGAACAGCTCGTTGGCCTTGTTATACGAATCGATGTCGCCGATGTCGAACCAAACGCCGTCGATCACGTATCCGTACGTCGGCACCTGCTGCACAAGCCACTGGATGTACCAGCCCGGCGCGTCCTTGTTGTGCCCGTCGGCCAGGTAGCGGCCGATGAGTGGAAGCGTGGCCCGGGGGAAGTGGTAGAGGCAGATGGAGATGAGGGAGGTCCGCGGGCGGGCGGGTTTTTCCTCGAAGTCCGTGATGCGCGAGGACTTGTCGAGGGTGACGACGCTGTACTTGCTGAGGAGTGGGGTGATCTTCCCCATGTCCTTGAGGCCGATCGTGGGGCCGTGCTCGCGCGAGAACGCGACGAGCCGGGCCACGTCGAACTCGAACAGGTTGTCGCCCGCGACGACGAGGAGGTCGTCGTCGATCTTGCCCTCGTTCAGCGTGAACCCGATGTCGCCGACCGCGCCCAGCCGGTCCTCGTTGGACGTCGTGCCGTCGTTCAGGATCGTGACGGGAACGGGGCACTTGAACTCCCGTTTCCAGTCCTCGAAGGCCGAGGCGAACCGCGCGTTGGTGACGATGGCCACGCCGTCGAGCCCCGGAACGGGCAGCAGACGGTCCAGAATCCACTCGACCATCGGTTTTCGCCCGATGCGCAGCAGGGGTTTGGGGCAGTTCTTCGTGAGCGGGTAGAGCCTCGTTCCGTACCCCGCCCCGAGCAAGAGCGCTTTCAAAGGCGCCTCCGCTGTCCCGGGTGTGTGCCTGACATGGCCTCAACGAGCCGTAAATTGTATGTGGGATAGGGTGATCCGTCAATTGCGAAATACTCCGATCCGGGCCCGGGGAAGAGGTCCCGCAAGCAAATCCAGCAAGATCTTGAAGCCCATAAGGGGTTCCGGCCGCTCCTGCACGCTCCCAGCTCCCAAAGGCTCCCAATGCCGCCCCCCCGCCCCCCCGAACGCCCGACCTCCGAACGCCGAACGCCGA
>JACPRD010000095.1 GCA_016190145.1 Planctomycetota bacterium
CCGCAGAATCCCTTCCCCCAGCAGCCCATGGGCTACCCTCCCGGCCAGATGCCGCCGCAGGCACCCGCGAAATCCGGCGGCTGCTTCAAGGGCTGCTGCATCGCCGCGGTGATCCTCGCGGTGCTGGGCGTGATCGGGATGGTGATCATCGGGACGCAGTGGAAGAAATGGATGGGGAGCCTCGCGATCGAGGGGATCATCAAGCCGAGCGACATGACGGAGGCGGAGAAGAAGGAGGCCTCCGACATGATCCCGATGTACATCGAAGCGCTGGAGAAGTCGAAGGTCACGCAGGCGCAGTTCCAGGAGATCATGGAGTCGCTGGACCGCGCGGGCAAGGACCAGAAGTACGAGGCGAAGGAACTGAGGCCGATCTTCGGGAAGATGAAGGCGCAGCTCAAGGCGGCCGGGTACTCCTTACCGTCGGAGCTGTTCCCGCCGATCGCGGAGATCCGGTCGGAAGCCGAGGGGAAGTGGCAGGTGGTGGTGAGGTCGGTTCCGAAGGGAAAGGTTTCGGAGTCGGCCGCGGCGATCGCGCAGGCGATGAAGGTGCCGGAGAGCGGCGCCAAGGCGATGCTCAAGGACCTGCCGTCCACGGTGATGGAGGGCGTGACGAAAGGCTCGGCGGACGCGCTGGCGGCGAAGCTGAGAGCCGAGGGGTGCGAAGTCGACGTCACGGAGAAGGAGTAGCGCACCATGAAGCCCTCAGCCGCGGTCTTCCTCACGCTCGCCCTCGCCGCGCAGGCCGTCGCGCAGGAGAAAGCTCCCGACGCCAAGGCCCAGGCCAAGGCCCTCGTCGACCAGGCCAAAGGCAGGCATGGCAAGGACGCGATCGACCTCTACACGCAGGCGATCTCGAAGGATCCGCTGAGCGTCGACGCCTTCACCGGCCGCGGCGCCGAGCTGCGCCACACCGACCCGCTCCTCGCCCTCGCCGACTTCGCCCACGCGGAGGCCGCTTCCTCCAACGACTTCCCCTCCGCCGCCTACTTCTGGCGCGCCGTCACGCTGCTCGACGGCCTGCTCGACCGGACGGCGGCGTGGGACGAGCTGGAGCGGCTGAAGCGGCGCGGGCAGGGGGCGTGGGCGTACATGGGCTCGGGGCTCCAGCGGATGATGATCGGGCGGTGGGACGACGCGATCGCGGACTTTGAGAAAGTCGCGAAGAACGATTCCTCGATTCCGCTCGTCTTCCGGTTCAAGGCGATCTGCCACTACGAGGCGCCCGACGTGTTCGGCGCCGCGGCGGTGGCGACGGCGCTCGAAAAGGCGCCCGAAGACCCGACGGTGCAGGCGACCAAGGCGCTTCTCGACGGCGCGTCGGACTGGGATGCCGCTTCCCGCAAACTCGATGCGCTGGCGGGGGAGTACCCGAAGGTGGCGTGGATCCACGTCGCGAAGGCGAAGGTATTCCAGAAGAACAAGAAGTGGGATGAGTCGCTGGCGCCGCTCGACGCGGCGGATCTTGCGGCCCCGTGCGGCGCGGAGACGGCGTTTCTGCGCGGGCGGGCGCAGTTCGAGCTTGGGAAGATGGCGGAGGCGGAGGCGGCGCTCACGAACGCCGTCACCTGGGACGTCCAGATGGGCGACGCGCTCGCGCTCCGGGCCGAGGTGCGGATGAAGAACCGCGACTGGTACGGCGCGGTGCGCGACTACGAGGCGATGCAGAAGTTCGCGCTGACCGAGGCGGAGCAGGGCGCGCTCCGGATGAAGATCGAGGACGCGACGAAACGGATCCAGCGCGACGCCGCGCCCCTCGGAACGGTGGCGGGCCTTTGCGAGCGCGCGGAGGGGTACATCCGCGAGGGTAACTTCGAGAGCGCGGCGAAGGACATCGAAGCGGCGGCGAAAATCGACGCGAACGACCGGCGGCCGAAGATCACCTGGCTCGTCTACTGGGCGAAGAAGAAGGACGTGGCGAAGCTGTTCGAAGCCGTGCAGTCGGTGTGCGACGCCGAGCTGCCCGGCTTCGCGATCGTGAGCGACACGCGGTCGCAGTCGGGGATCGAGACGTACGCGGAGATCCAGAAGGACCCGAAGTTCAACGAGCTGCGGGACAAGCTGACGCTGAAGACGCAGTTCGACTTCAACGCCCGCGGCATCCACCGCTCGATGCAGGCGATCGCGCTGGCGTCGGGCCCGCTGGACGAACAGAAACGCCTCTGGCACCTTGCGATCGAGGATTTCGAGGAGATCCTCAAGCGCTGGGGCGAGGGCGACGACGCCGCGGCGAGCGCGCTTTACAACATGGCCTGCTGTCACTCGCTGGCGAACGAGCTGGACAAGGCGTTCGAGACCCTCGACAAATCGATCGACCGCGGCTTCGACCAGGTCGAGCACATGGAGAAGAACGACACCGACCTGGCGAACATGCGGAAGGACCCGCGGTTCGCGGAAGCGGTGAAGAAGATCAAGGCGAAGACCGGGCGGGACAAGTAGGGAGCGGTGTCGCGGATCGTTCCTCGTTCTTCGTTACTCGTTACTCGTTTGATGGATCGCGCTCCCCGCCTCGTTCCGGCCACGAGGTTTGCCGCCTTTCGTCCCACTCCGCGAGGCCCCCGGCACGCTGGATCCGGCGCTTCCAAGGTACGAACGAGAAACGATGAACGAGAAACGATGAACGCCTCGCCCTACCTCCGCCCCGCCACCCTCGCCGCCAGCCTCGCGACCATTTCGCGCAGATCGTCGAAGACCGTGTACATGACGGGGACGATGAAGAGCGTCATCACGGTCGCGGCGAGCAGCCCTCCCATCACGGTCCGCGCGAGCGGGGCGTAGGGGACGCCCGCGATGCCGGACTCGCCGAAGGCCATGGGGACGAGGCCGACGATCGTGGTGAGCGCGGTGATCCAGATGGGGCGGAACCGGGAGCGCGTGGCCTCGCGGCACGCGGCGAGGCGGTCCATGCCTCCCGCGCGCAGATGGAGGATGCGATCCACGAGGACGATCGCGTTGTTCACGACGACGCCCACGAGCACCACGATGCCGATCATGCCCATGAGGTCGAGCGTCGTGTGCGTGAGCCAGAGGAACCAGTAGACGCCGGCGAAGGAGAAGGGGATGGAGCCGAGGACGGAGAAGGGAAGGACCCAGGATTCGAAGAGTATGCCCATGAGGAGGAAGACGAAGACGACGGACATGGCCATGGAGAAGCCGTAGTCGCCTTCTTCGCGGCGCCAGCGGCGGGACCAGGAGCCCATGTCGTAGCCGTAGCCGCGGGGGAAGGAGAAGCGGTCGAGCTCGGCGCGGAGGGCGTTGGAGAGGCCCATGGTGTCGGAGCCCGAGGCGACGACGGTGACGCCCATGGAGGTCTTGCGGTTTTCGTGGTTGATGCCGGCGAGGCCCTTGGCGAACTCGAAGTCCGCGACGGTGGAGAGAGGGACGGGGGAGGTGGCGCCGGGCGGGTAGAGGGCGATGGCGCCGAGCTGGGTGAGGTTCTCGCGGTCGCCGGCGGGGAACTGGAGGATGAGGGGGACTTCGCGGTCGCCGACGCGGAGGTCGGGGAGGCGGGAGCCGCGGAGGGCGGTGGAGACGGTGCCGCTGGCGACCCAGGAGTCGATGCCCGCGCGCGCCGCGCGGTCGCGGCGGACGCGGACGCGGATTTCGTCGTTGCCGGATTCGAGGTCGGTCTTGACGTCCTCGACGCCGGGAAGGGCCTTGAGGCGGCGCTTGACCTCCTCGGAGAGGTCGGCGAGGACTTCCGAGTCCTCCCCGGTGAGCTGGACCTGGACTTCGCCCCCCTTGCCCTCGCCGCCGCGCCAGGACGCCGAGGGCTCGACGCCCGCGAGGACCGGCAGGATCGCGCGCACGCGCTCCGAGAGCTTCTTGCGCTCTTCGTCGGTCCGCTTGCGCTTGTCCAGGTAGAGCGTCATGCGTCCGAACGTCTCGCGGAATCGCGTCCGGACGTTGGCGACCTGGAGTTCCGCGCGGTGCGCGTCGACCGCCGCTTCCAGCATCTTCATGTTCCGGTTGACGTCGGAGAGTCCGCCGGTGGAGGAGAAGCGGAAGAAGATTTCGACGTTGTTCGACTGTTCCTTCGGCTCCATGGACTTTTCGAGGCGGTCGTAGGGCCACCAGGCGGAGGCGAGGAGGGCGGCGGCGGCGAGGGCGGTTTCGAGGCGGTGGCGGAGGCACCAGCCGGTAATGGCAGCGGCGGCGGCGGCGGCCCAGCGGACGGGGGGAAGGGTTCTGGGGGTGCGGCGGCCGGCGAGGAAGGCGCTGGCGGCGGGGACGAGGGCGAGGGAGACGAAGAGGGAGGCGAGGAGGGAGACGCAGACGGGGATGGCGAGGCGGCCCATGAAGAACTGCATCATGCCTTCGCCGGACATGAGGGCGAGGGGGAGGAAGACGACGACGGTGGTGAGGGTGGAGAGGGTGACGGCGAGGGAGACTTCGGAGGCGCCCTGGACGGCGGCCCTGGCGGGCGGGAGTCCTTCGGCGCGGAGGCGGTCGATGTTCTCGGAGACCACGACGGAGTTGTCGACGAGCATGCCGATGGCGAGGGTGAGGCCCATGAGGGAGACGAGGTTCAGGGTGTCGCCGGTGAAGTACATGGCGATGAGAGTGATGAGGAAGGCGGCGGGGATGGCGAGGTTGATGATGAGGGAGAGGCGGAAGCGCAGCAGGAAGACGAAGACGATGACGAGGGAGAAGAAGGCGCCCTGGAGGGCGGAGTGTTTGAGCGTGTCGATGGACTCGGTGATCATCGTCCCGGAGTCGTGGAGGACGAAGAATCGGACGTCGCGGAGCTCGGGGTCGGCGGGGAATTCCTGCTCGACGGCGTGGCGGACGGCGGCGCAGGTTTCGACGGTGTTGCCTTCGGATTCCTTGTAGATCTCGAGGGTGATGGCGGGCTTGCCGTCGATGCGGGAGATCACGTCGCGCCAGGAGAGGGCGGGGTGGACGTCGGCGACGTCGCCCAGTTTCAGGCCGGGGCCGACGGGAAGTGCGGCGACGTCCTCGGCGCCGTTCAGCATCGCGACGGAGCGGAGGGCGCGGTCCTTGCCGCCTTCTTCGAGCGTGCCCGCGCCCATGGTGAAGTCTTCGGTGCGCAGGCGCTGGACGAGGCGGTAGAGGTTGATGCCGTGCGCGCGGGCCTTGTCGCGGTCGACCTCGATGCGGATGGACTCGTCGACGAGGCCTTCGAATTCCAGTTTCGCGACGCCGGGGATGCGCTCGATTTCCCGCGAGAGCTTGCGTTCGAGGCGGGTCAGGTCTTCCTCGTCCTCCGGGTACGAAATGGCGATCTCCATGATCGCTTCGGAGTTCGGGTTGTACTTGAAGACGGAGTAGCGCTCGACGTCGTCGGGGAACTCTCCCATGGCGCGGTCCATGCGGTCGCGGACTTCGGAGTAGGCGACGTCCATGTCGGTGCCGTTGGTGAATCCGATCCAGATGCGCGTTTCATTGGCGCCGGAGCGGGAGGACATGGTTTCGACGTTGGCTACGGTGGCGAGGGCTTCCTCGGCCGGCCGCGTGACGTACTTTTCGACTTCGCGCGGGGTGCCGTCGCGGTAGGGGATGCGGACGAACAGGAACGGCACGGAGTAGCCGCCGGGGAGGAGCTGGACGGGGATGCGGTTGTAGGCGAGCCCGCCGACGGCGACGATGGCGCACAGGATCATCGTCGCGGTGACGGGCTTTGCGACGGACGTCTTCGCGAGCCAGTTCTCCCTCACGAGGCCCTCCGGGACTCCACGGCGTGCCAGAGGACGGGGATCAGGATCAGCGTGAGGAACGTGCTCGAGAGCATGCCGCCGAGCACGGTCACGGCGAGCGGGGACTGGAGTTCGGAGCCCTGTCCGAGCCCGATCGCCATCGGGAGGAGCCCGAGAATCGTCGTGAGGCTCGTCATCAGCACGGGGCGCAGCCGCGACTTCGAGGCCCGCACGATCGCGTCCGTCGGGTCCGCGCCCGCCCGGCGCAGCTGGTTGGCCGCGTCGATCAGCACGATCGCATTGTTCACCGCGATTCCCGCCAGCACGATCGCCCCGATCGCCACGATCACCGACACCGGCGTCGCCGTCCACTTGAGCGCGAGGATGACGCCCACGAAAGCCATGGGCAGCGTGAACATGATGAGGAAGGGGTGGAGCAGGCTTTCGAACTGCGCCGCCATCACCACGTAGACGAGGAACGCGGCCAGGACGAGCGCGAGGACGAGGGAATCTCCGGAAGCGCGCAGTTCGCGGCTCTGTCCGCCGACCGAGAACTGCACGTCGCGGGACTTCGGCAGCCCCGCCACGGCTTCCTCGATCGAGCGCGCCGCGCCGCCGAGGTCGTACCCCGCGACGTTGGCGCGGACGAGCGCCGCGCGCTGGTGCGCCACGCGGCGGATCTCGTTGGGCCCCTCCGCCCGGTCGAATGTCGCCACCGCCCCCAGCCGCACCGGGATCGGCGCCCCCGGATTCACCACGATCGTCTCGACGCGCCCCAGCTCCGCCACGTCCGCATCGGACCCCTTCACGCGTACCGGCACCTTCCGCTCCGCTTCCGCCAGCTTCGTCGCTTCGGTCCCCAGCACCTCGTGCTGCACGATCGTCGCGACGGCGTTGATGTCGAGCCCGTACTCGGCGAGGCGGGCGCGGTTGTAGAAGATGCGGATTTCGGGGTTGCCGCGGCCGACGGTGGATTTCACGTCGGTGAGCTGCGGCAGTTTTGCGAGGGCGGCTTCGGCGTCACGCGCGGCGCGGCGGATTTCGGCCAGGTCGTGGCCGCGGACTTCGAGCTCGACGGGGGTGCGGAACGAGAAGAGGACGGGGTGGGCGACTTTCATGGTGACGTCGGGGAGGTCGCGGAAGCGTTCGCGGAGGGCGGCGAGGACGGATTCTTCGGCGGCGGCGGTGTCTTTCGCCGGGTGGAGGCGGACGCGGATGCGCGCGGTGTTCTCGCCCTCGGACTCGCGGCGGTTGGCGTCGTCCTCGACGCCGACGGCGGTGACGGCGGAGGCGACGCCGGGGGTCGCGAGCACGAACTTCTCGATCTCCGCGACCTGCAGGTCGGTGCGCTCGATGGGCGTGCCGACGGGGAGCGCGATTTCGAGGACGAACTCGCCCTGGTGCATCGTCGGGATCAGCTCCTGCGCCAGCCCCGGGACGAGGCGGAAGGAAGCCGCGAACGCCGCGAGGCAGGCGGCGCCGACGACGACGCGGTTGCTCAGCGCGACGCGGAGCGCGCGGGGGTAGGCCTCGTTGACGGCGCCCATGAAGCGGTTGAACACCCAGAGGATCGGAGCGATGGCGAACCCGAGAGCGATGCCGAGCAGGCGCGCGGCGCGGAAAGCGATCCAGGCGAGGCCGAAGGCGATCGCCAGTAGTATGCGCAGCGGAATCTCCAGCGCCAGGGCAACCGGGAGTACGAGAGCGGCCAGGGCCGCATCGAGCCGACCCAGGAAGCCGGAATCCCAGCCTTCGCGGATCCGCGAGAAGTAGGAGAGGGACGAGAGTCGGAAGATCTCGCGCCTGGATTCAGCGGGCGAAGCGGCCCACTGGCGCGAGGCGAGCATCGGAACGAAGAACAGCGACACGCCCATCGACATCATGAGCGACATGCACACCGTCAGGGCCTGGTCGCGGAAAATCTGCCCGGCGATGCCCTCGACGAACGCGATCGGGAAGAACACCACGACCGTCGTGAGCGTGCTCGCCGACACCGCGAGCCCGACCTCCTTCGTCCCGCGCATCGCCGCCCCCGCTCGGTCGTCCCCTTCCTCGCGGCACCGCGCGATGGAGTCCAGGACGACGATGGAAGCGTCCACCATCATGCCGACGCCGAGGGCGAGTCCGCCGAGCGACATCACGTTGAGCGAGACGCCGGAGACGTGCATGGCCCCGAACGTGCCGATGATCGAGAGGGGGATCGAGACGCCGATGATGAGCGTGTCCTGGACGGACCGGAGGAAGAGGAACAGGACGACGACGGCCAGGAGGGCGCCCTGCCATGCGGCATCGCGCACGGAGGCGATGGCGTCCCGCACGAACGTGCTCTGGTCGCTCAGCACGGGGGCGCGGATGCCTTTCGGGAGCCGGACGCGCCCCTCCGTTTCCTCTTCCTTCGGCGCGCCGCCCCGGCCCTGGGCGAACTTCTTCGTGTACTTCGCGTACCACGCCTCGGGCTCGCCCTCGAGCCGGACGCGCACCGCGTCGGCCACGGCGACGATGTTCGCGTCGGCTTCGCGGTAGATGTCGAGGAGAACGGCCTCGTTTCCGTCGATGCGGGCGATTACCTGAGGGTCCTTCGACACCCGCCGGATCTTCGCGACCTGCGAGAGCAGCACGTCGGCGTCGCCCTTGCGCGCCACGACGATCGAGCCGATCTCCGCGTCGGTCCGGAACTCGTTCAGCGTGCGGACGAGGTACTCCACGTCCCCCTCGATCAGCGACCCGCTCGCGACGTTCAGGTTCTCCTGCCCCAGCTTCTCCGCCACCTGCCGCGGGTCGAGCCCGAGCTGCGACAGCGCCGCGCGGTGCAGCTCCACCCGGATTTCTTCTTCGCGCCCGCCGCGCACCTTGACCGCCGCGACGCCCGGCGTGCTCTCGAGCGACCGCCGCACGTCGTCCTCGGCGATCTTGCGCAGCTCCACCAGCGTCCGGCTGCCCGTCACGCCCACCCGCATCACGGGGTCGAGGTTCGGGTCGTAGCGCAGCAGGATCGGCCGCTTCGCCTCCCTGGGCAGCACCAGGTGGTCGAGCTTCTCGCGGATTTCCTGAAGCGCCGTGTCCATCTTCGTGTCCCACTCGAACTCGAGCGTGACGTCCGACGCGCCGGCGCGCGACACGCTGGAGATCTGGACGAGGCCGCCCACGACGCCCACGGCCTCCTCGATCGGCTCGGTGACGCCGCGCTCCACGTCCTCGGGAGCGGCACCCTCCATTTCCGTGCGTATCGTGATGCTCGGATACGAAATGTCCGGAACGAGGTTGAGCGCGAGGCGGCGCCACGAGACCGCGCCGAAGACCGCAACCGCGGTGGTGATCATGAAGACGGCCACGGGGCGGGTGACCGTGAAGCCGAAGAAGCCGCTCGGTTTCATCGGGTCTCGGAACGGCAATATTGAATTTTGAATTTTGAATTTTGAATTGTCCGGCCGTCGATACCCCGACCTGCGCCGCAGGCCCTAAATTCAAAATTCAAAATTAAAAATTCACAATTGTCGTTGAGCGCGCTCATTCGACGATGACCCGTATCTTCGCCCCGTCCTTCAACCCGCTCTGCCCCACCATCACCACCTCGTCCCCCAGCTCCGCCCCCTTCAGGACCTCCGCCTCGTCCTTCTCCTGGAACCCCAGCGTCAGCTCGCTCCACTTCACCGACTCCCCCTTGCGCACGAACACCCCCGGCCGCCCCTCGTCGTAAACCAGCGCCTTCTTCGGCACGAGCAGCGCGTCCGGGTGCGGCTCGATCACGATCGAAACGTCGATGAACATCCCGGGCCTGAGCCGCCCGCTCGCGTCCTCGAGCGCCAGGTACGCCTTCGCCGTCCCGCTCGTGCGGTCGATCACCTGGTTCACACGCTTCACCTTCGCCGGAAACGCCGCCTGGAGCGATTCGCTCGCGATTTCCGCCGGCTGGCCCTCGGCGAGGCGAAGCGCGTCCTTCTCCGGCACGTGGATCAC
Source organism: Planctomycetota bacterium (assembly GCA_016190145.1). Classification (GTDB taxonomy): domain Bacteria; phylum Planctomycetota; class MHYJ01; order WSZJ01; family WSZJ01; genus WSZJ01. Next base: position 9,615 of record JACPRD010000095.1, read on the forward strand.
GCATTCGAGCTCGGACAGGTCCGTGATCTCCCCGAGCGCCGCGTTCGCGGACACGTAGCGGCCTTTCTGAACGTCGAGGCGCGTCACCGTCCCCGCGATCGGCGCCTTGATCGTGGCGTTCGCGAGCGCGAGCCCCGCGGATTCGACCTCCAGCTCCGCCGTCCGCCACGCCTGCTCGACCTTCCGGAACTCGTCGAGGCTGACGAATTTCTCCTTCAGAAGCGTTCCCGAGTGCTCGTAGTCCGCCCTGGCCTTCGACTCGTTGACCTCCGCTTTCTTCACCGCGAGCGCCAGCTCCTCGTCGTCGAGCCGCGCCACCACGTCGCCCGCCTTCACCGCCGAACCCTCGGGTGCCGCGATCTCCTTCACGACCCCCGACGCCTTCGACACCAGGTCCACGCGCCGCACCGGGTCCACCGTCGCCGTCGTCAGCAGCTTCTGCGCGATCAGACCCCGCTTGAGTCCCGCCACCTTCACCGGCACCGCCTCCGCCGGCGCGTCCCCCCCCTTCTTGCCCCATTTCCCCTCGGGCGGACCGCCCCCGGCCGGGCCGCAGGAAGCGGCCGCGAGGGGCAGGAGGAGCGCGAGGAGGGCTCGTTTCATGGTGGAGGAATTCCCCATGGTATACGCTCGGGGGGAATCGGGGTTGGGGCGTTTCATTTCACCTTGACCACGAAGTCCGCGTCCCCTTCCGTCGGGGCGCCGTCCCCGGCGTCCACGACCACGATCAGCGCCTTCCCGCCCGTGAGGCGCGCGGCGCGCGAGGGGATGCCGAAGCGGAACCCGGCGTGTCCGGAGCCGGCGACCACGACCATCCGGCGCAGTCCTCGGCCCTTCCGGAATCGCGCGGTCGACGCGGCCATCACGCTGTCCCACGTCGCCATCACCTGGTACGACCGCTCCTGCTGCTCCGGCGACGGCGTGCGCGCGCCGTGCATCGAGCTCAGCAGCTCGAACCAGTGCTCGCGATGCTTCTTCACGCCGAAATCCACCTTGCCAAGCTGCTTTTTCTCGGCGCGCGTGAGCGAGTCCCACCCTCCCATCCCGATCTTGCGCGTGAGCTCCACGGGCGCGTTGAGCGCCGCCAGCCCGATCCCGTTCCGCCGACAGAACTCGACGATCGGCCGGTACAGGCCCCAATCGAATCCCCAGCGCTTCGCCCACTCGGATTCTTCGAGGAAGCGCTTCTCATCGGAGGCGCCGTCGACATAGCGGTCGAGGGCGTCCTGGAAGGGGGTCTGGAACATTTCCATGCCGACGCCGAGGCTTTCGTCGCAGGCGAAGAGCGATTTGATCACGCGGAGCTGGACCTGGTGGTGCAATTCGCTGTCGTGGGTTTCGCCGACGCAGACGACATCGGCCTCGAGCAACCGGTCGACGAACTCGCCCCACGAGATCGCACGCTTTTCCTTCGTGGAGAAGACGCTGAACTCCGGCTCCTCTCCCCGCGCACGCTCCAGCAGCCGCGCGAACGCGGCGCCGTCGGGGCCTTCGACCACGTACGCGCGGTCGCCGCGCACCGCGATCGCGAGCAGCGTCTTCTCCGGCCCGGCCCATCCGCGCAGCCCGGGTTCCTCGACGAGCGGCGTGAGCGCCGGATTCTGCGCCGAACGCAGCCGCGCGAGCGCCGCCGCGAATTCCTCCGCGTCCGCCGCCGTCGCGAACGCGACCTCCCACAGCTTCGCCCCGCCGGACGGCGTTTCCCCGTCCCCCCTCCAGCCCGCCGCCGCCTTCACCGCCTCCGCCGCCGTCGCCGGATCCGCCGCGAGCATCCCGATGATCCCGAGTTCGCCCACCGCCTTGCCGCCCCCCACCCGGATCGCGTTCACGCCCTCCGGGTGCAGCACCGCCGCCGTCGACCGCGGCGGACTCCGGAACGCCGCGTTCACCGCTTCCCAGCCGCCTTTCTCCCGCAGCGCCTTCACGTAGCGCGCCCCCTGCGCGTAGAGAAATGCGCCCTGCAGATTCCGCGCCTTCTCGAGCGGCGAGTTCAGCATCGCCCCCACCTTCGGCTGCTCTTTCTTCAGCACCTCGATCATCGTGTACGTCGCATCTCCTTCGATGAGCGCCGCAAGCGCCAGCTCTGCCTCGCCCTCGAACGTCGCCTGGTGCAGTTTCGCGAGACCGAAATGCTGGTCCTGCAGCGCGTGCGCCATCTCGTGGATCAGCACGCCCTTTTCATAGGCGCCCGACACGTCCGTGTAGAGGTACAGCGTCTTGTCGCCCGTGCTGTAGTACCCCTGAACGTGCTTAGAGGCGTCCTTCGGCCGCTCGATCGTCTTCGCCCGCACCGGCTCCCTGAACTCGAGCCCGCGCGCGGCGGCGATCTCCTTTTCGAGCGCCCGCAGGCGGTCTTCCTGGGCGGAAGCGGCGGCGGCGCAGGCGGCGAAGACGGCGAGGCAGCGGACGAGGTTCATGGGGGAGTCTCCGGATTCAGCGGGTCGCAGGTTCGCCGGCGAGGCGCGAGAAGAGGCGTTCGCGCTGCTCGGGCGTGAGGAGGGGCTTGACGGCGAGCAGGTGGTCGAGGACGTGTTTCTGGATGCGCGCGCGGGTCGCGGCGATCTCGGCGGCGAGCCGGTCCACCTGGGCGCGGTCGCACGGTTCCTTTTTCAGTTCCGCGTAGAGCGCCCGGCGTTTTTCGCCCAGGGCCGCGCACTCCGGTCCGACGGCGGCGTCGAGCTTCTTCATTTCGGCCTCGACGGTCGACGTCAGCCCGAGCTCCGCATACACCGCTTCCAGCCCGTGCTTCTTCGCCCCGCGGTCCTGCGGCACGGCGAACGCGGCGAGCCCGGCGCCGGCGAGGAAGACGCACGCGTGGAGCATCCAGGTTTTCATGGCGAGTCTCCGGTGACGAAATCGGCGAGGTCCACGCCGCCTCCGAGGGCCGCCGGGTCGGCCGGCCGGGCCGCGGCATCGCCGCCCGGCGCGAAAACCCGGATTGCCCCGAGGCCCGCGAGGGCTCCGAGGGCAAAGATGAGGAACTCGGCGGCGACGCGCGCCCAGCGCGGCGCCCGGCGGCGGATCGGCAGGGAGGCGAGGACCTTCGCCTCGAAGGTGTCGGAGAGGGAAGGGGCAGCCCAGGTGGCGAGGCGGGCGGGCAGGGCGGCGAGCGCGTCCGCCCAGGCGCGGCATTCGGCGCACGTCCCGAGATGACGCGCCGCGTCAGGCGGGACTTCGCCGCTGTCCGACAGCGCCCGGCGCGTTTCTTCGCAGTTCATGCCCGTTTAAACCGGAAGTGGGCAAGGCGCTTGCGAAAATTATTTCAGGAGGTCCACGAGCTTCCGGCGCGCGCGGAACAGCAGCGCCTGCGCGGCGCTGAGCGACAGCTCCATGGCTTCGGCGACCTCGCGGTCCGTGCGTTCCCCGAAATACTTGAGAGCGATGGCGAGCCGCTGGTCGTCGGGGAGGGAGAGCACGGCCTGCCGGACGCGCTGCGCTTCTTCGCTTCCCAGCCGCTCGTCCGTCGGCGCCGCAACTTCCTGCTCTGGAAGGGTGTGCCGCCTTGCGAATTTCGCCCGCTCGTTCAGGCAGAGCCGCGAAGCGATCGTGGCGAGCCACGTCGTCACCCGCGCCGTCGGCTGCCACCGCCCGCGCGCGGCCCACGCGCGCAGGTACACCTCCTGCGCCAGATCCTCCGTTTCCCGCGCGTGCCCCAGGAAACGGTAGATCACCCCCGCCACCAGCGCCTTCGTCCCCTTCACCAATTCCCCGAACGCCGCCGCATCTCCCGCCGCGGCGCGGCGCATCAGGTCGGCATGGGGATCCGGGGCGGCGGGCAGGTTCACCGATCTGAAGTGTACGCCGGGCGCCGCGGGAGTCACGCGCACTCGAACGTCCGTGACCGCGCCGGAATTCCGTTCGAAATCTCCTCCCCGACTGCCGATAATTCCTCCAGATGCTCCCCCCCTCCCTCCGCCGCTGGACCGTCTACCTCCTGCGCTGCGCCGACGGCACGCTCTACACCGGCATCGCGCGAAACCTCGAGCGCCGCCTGGCCCAGCACAATTCCGGCCGCGGTGCGCGTTACACGCGCGGGCGCGGACCCGTGCAGGTCCTCTGGAGCGAATGCCGGCGGTCGCAGGGCGCGGCGCTGAGGCGCGAGGCGGAGATAAAGAGCTGGAAGAAGGTGAAGAAACTCCAGTGGGCGAAAGCCGGCCGGAAGGGGAAGCCGTAAAACAGAAGCCATAAGCCAGAAGCCATAAGCTATAAGCGGCGCGCTTCGCGCGCTACCCCGGGCGCAAGGGACTTCAGAGTTCCCGGGCCACCGTGGGGTCGGAAAGCCTGAAGTCCCCTCCGCACCATGGGGCGCGCGAAGCGCGCCGCTTATGGCTTATGGCCTATGGCTTCTGGCTTTCTCTTCGCGCCCATCCTGAATTGCAGATCACGTTCCCGACCAGGATCAACACCCCGCCCATCAGCTTCCGTTCGCCGAAGGCCTCTCCAAAGAAGATCCACGAGAAGATCCCCGCGAACACGGGCTCCATCGTGTAGATCACCGCGGCGCGGTTGGGCGAGAGCAGCTTCTGAAACCGGTTCATGAGCGCGATGGAACCGACCGTCGCCAGGAGGCCCGTGACGGCGATGCCGACGAGCGCGTCCCGTTCGCGCAGGATCGCCGGGAGCGCGGCGAACGGAGTCGGCCGCACGAACGCCAGCGGCAGCGCGCACACCACCGCCGCAAACGTCGTCGAATGCCACGCCATCGCGATCGGGTCCGTCCGCTTCGTCCCGATGTCCGTCAGGATGATGTGCGCCGAGAACACGAGCGCGCAGAGCAGCGAGAGGATCTCGCCCGCGCCGAGCGTGGCGCCTCTCGCGCCGGTGATGAGCCACAGCCCGCCCACCGCGAAGCCTATGCCGAGCACCAGATTGCGGGCCGGAGCCTTGCGGAAGAGGGCGAGCATGAGCAGGGGCGTGAAGAGGACGAACATGCTCGTGAAGAGCGCCGAGATCGAAGGATCGACCTCGCGCAGCCCGTAGATCTGGAGGACGAATCCGCCGGCGAACGGGATTCCGGCCCACACGCCCCAGCTCAAGGCGCTTCGCGGCGCCCTGCGGATCCAGGGAAACACGAGGGGGAACGCGAGCGACGCGAGCGCGAACCGGCACATGAGGAAGACCAGGGCGGCCCAGGCGCCCGTGCCAGGCGCTAGGTGCCGCTCGATGGCGACGGTCCCCGCCTTCATCAGGAAGAACGTCGCGCCCCAGAACAGCGTCGCCAGGACGAGCGCCCAGGCGGCGCCGCGTCGCGCCCGATCGTCCGCGGACAGGCTCACGGGGTCCAGTCCAGCTCCCGGTACGGGACCTTGACCGCTCCGAACCGCGCGATCCTGCGCGAGCCCCACGCGTACGCGGAGCCCGCCGACTTCGCGGCTTCTTCCGTCACCAGGATCTGCTCCTCGCAGGCGAGATCCTCCCCCAGTTTCGCGGCGCGGTTGACCTGCGCCCCGTAGGCCTCGTGGCCGCACCGGAAGATCGGCCCGAATCCCACGCCGCAGCACAGCCGGAGCTGCTCCGCCTCGGGACGTCCCGCGTTCCGGCGCGTGAGCGCGCGGTTCATCTCCACCGCCGCCTCCACCGCCTGCCGCGCCGTGTCGAAATGCGCGAACAGCGAGTCCGCTTCCCATTTCAGCACGTGCCCGCCGTGTTTCCGGACGAGCGGGTTGAGGACGCGCTCCCCGCGGGCGATCAGGGTGAGGAAATGGAGGATTCCGAACAGTTCGGTGAAGAGGGAGAAGTTTTTGTAGTCGGTGACGAGGATGGCGCCCGGGCGTTCGCAGGTGCGGAGCCTGCGGTCGATGGTTTCCCGCGCCTTCCCGCGCGCGCCGGCGCGGCGGGCGAGAAGGGCGAAGAACTCCTTTTCCGTCATTCTCCGGCTACCAGGTTCGCCCGCCGGAGAGTGCGGTCTTCGCGGCGGTGATATCCTCGTCCATGATCGTCTTGCGCTTGGCCTCGCCGGCGCTGCGCGCGGACTCGGCGGCGAGCTTCTTGAGAAATTCCTGGGCGGCCTCGGCGGCGAGCGTCACGGCGGTGGCGCTGATGCGGCCGACGCCATTGGCGAGGAGGATGCGTTTCACGGCGGCATTGGGCAGGTCGGCCATGGGCGGCTTCTCCAAAGGGTTCCGTTGCAGGATACACGACGATTTGCGGAATGCAATTCCCTGATGTGCGGGTAAGGGCGTTCCTCGTTTCTCGTTCATCGTTTCTCGTTCCGCAATCCCGAACCAGGTCGCGCAGGCACCTGTCGTCGCACCGCCGCACGGAACGAGAAACGAAGAACGAGAAACGAGGAACGCCCTCACCGGCCGAGAAGCTCCAGGATCCTCGATTTGACCTGCGTCATGTCTTCCGCGCGCGCGCCGCGCTCGCTCGAAATCCAGACCGGCCCGTCCTGCGGATCGGCGGGCTCGAGGCCGTGGCTGCCTCTGACCAGCGTCGTGTCGAGCGGCACCACGTCCATCAGGTAGCGCATCCCGAGCCTCTTCTGCGCGAGACGGAACGCCGTGCGCGTGACGGCGCCGGGTGCCGCGAACAGCTCCCGCGGGTCGTAGCCGGGCTTTCGGTGGATGTCCACCGTGCGGGCGAAATCGGGCGCGCGCGCGTCGTCGAGCCAGTAGTCGTACGCGAACCACGCGTCCTCAGGCGCGAGCAGCACGATGTCCCCGGCCCGCGGATGGTCGAGCCCGAGCTCCCGCCGCGCGTCGCCCGCGAACGCCCGGCCGACCTCGCGCAACGCCTCCGCCGCCTCGGAGACGAAACCCGCTTCCCGTACGTAGACGTGCGCCACCTGGTGGTCGCACACCGCGAACGCCTTCGAGCCGAACGTGTCGAGCATTTCGCCGAAGGGGCCGTCGCGGGCGGCGAGCAGGCCCTTTTCACGGAGATGGATGTTGGGGAAGAGGGCTCGCCTGACGGGCTGGATGCCGTACTCGCTCACGACGGCGACGGAGGCGCCCTGCGCGCGCGCGGCGTCGAGGACGACGCCGGCGCAGGCGTCGATTTCGCGCAGCAGGGCGGGGCTGCCGGGGCCCTGGCGCTGGTGGTCGTAGTCGAGATGGGGGAGGTAACAGAGCGTGAGCGCGGGAGCGTGGCGGCGGATCACCTCGGCGGTGGCGCGCGCGATCCAGTCGGAGGAGGGCAGGCCGGATTTCGGACCCCAGAAGCTGAAGAACGGGAAGGGGCCGAGTTTCTCCGTGAGTTCCGCCGCGAAGCCGGCCGGCGTCGACTGCACGTCGAACACCTTCGACCCGTCCGCCCCGTAGTGCGGCTTCGGCGTCACGCACCAGTCGACGCGCGCGCCCTGGTTGAACCACCAGAACATCTTCGCGCAGGTGAAGGCCGGGTCGAGCTTCGCCGCGGCCTCGTAGACCTTTTCGCCGGCGACGAGGGCGTTGGACTGGAGCCAGAAGCGGATTTCGCCGGTCTCGCGGTGCAGCCAGCCGTTGCCGACCACGCCGTGCTCCTGGGGCAGCAGGCCCGTGAGCATCGTGGCCTGCGCGCTGCACGTCACCGCCGGGATCACGCCTTTCATCGGCACGATCCCCGAGCCCGCGCGCGCGAGTTCCGCCAGGCGCGGCGTGTCGGGGCCGATCTGGCGCGGCGTCAGTCCGACGATGTCGAGGAGCAGGACGGGTTTCATGCGTCCCTGAGAATACGCAAATCCCCCGCCCGGGGCACCGATTGGGCATAATCCCGGCGTTCAAGCCGGGTGGCGGAACTGGCAGACGCACAGGATTTAAAATCCCGTGACCTGAAAGGGTCGTGAGGGTTCAACCCCCTCCCCGGCTATGTTCTTTCCCGGAGCGCCCGCAGCGGCGCCGCTTCGCCGGGCGCGCCATGCGCCTCGGCCAGCGCGATCCCCTCGTCCAGAAGTCGCCGGGACTCGACCGGATCGCCCAGCGCGCGGTGCGCGAGCGCGCGAGCCTCCGCGACGGCGAAACGGTGCGCGAAGGCGAGTCGCCCGGTCTCCCCGTCCTCCCCGGCCGGCATTCCCGCCGACGCGCGCGCGGCGTCCGCGACGGCCTTGAGCAGGGGAGTCCAGAAGCCCTCTCCGACGGCGCGGGCTTCGCCGATCGACTCCAGGAGCTTCGCGGCGCCAGCCGGGGAAGTGTCTCGCAGTTCATAGAGGGCGCCGAAGGCTAGTCCTTCGGCGACTCCCGGGCGTTCCCCCAGGGCGCGCCGAAGGGAGATCGCAACCGAGATCTCCCGGCACGCGGCCGCGTCGTCGCCGCGCAGGTGGTGCACGCGCGCCGTTTCGAAATGGCCGAGAGCCTCCAGCGAGCGGTTTCCGATTTCGGCGGAGATGGCGACAGACTCCTGCGTCGCGCGGATCGCCGCTTCGAAGTCCCCGCGGCTCGCCAGGAGGGCCGCAAGGGAGGCCAGGGACTCCGCGATCCCCGGCCGGTCGCCGAGCCGCCTGCGAAGGTCGAGCGACTCTTCGAGCGGCGAGGCCGCCTCCGCCAGTTCTCCCAGCGCATGCCGAGTGGTTCCGACGCCGGTGAGGGAGTTGGCGGCGCCCGGCAGGTCTCCGATTTCCCTCTTGAGCGCCAGGGCCTCCAGGTGACCGCGCAGCGCTTCCTCGCAGGCGCCCTGCGCAAGCCGGATCGACGCCAGATTCCCAAGGCTGCACGCCAGGCCGAGGCGATTTCCGACGCGCCGCTGGATCGCGATCGACTCTTCCTGCGCGAGCGCGGCTTCGGCGTACTCGCCGCGGTCGAAGAGCACGTTCCCGATGTTGCCCAGGCAGTTCGCCAGCGCGGCCGGGATTCCGGAAACGCGCAGGATCGCCAGGGCTGCGCGATGCTCTGCGAGCGCCGCCTCCGGCTTTCCGGATCGGAACAGGGCGATCCCCAGGTTGGAGTGCGCCGAGGCGGCGCCGATTCCGTCGCCGATCTCCAGGTGCAGACGCAGCGACTCCTCCTCCGCCTCCACCGCCCTGGCATAGTCTCCACGCCACTGGTGGACAAGGCCGAGATTCAGGAGACATGTCGCGACCCCGCGCCGGTCCCCGATTTCGCGCTGGCCTGCGATCGCCGTCTCCAGGGCCCGCGCGGCGCCCTCGAAGTCGCCAAGGCGGTGGCGGGTCTGACCGAGGCTGTTCAGGCATCCCAGGACGCCGAAGGCGTTGCCATGCCTCCGCTGAAACTCGAGGGCCGACTCGAAGGCGCGGAGCGCCCCCTGGGAGTCGCCGCAGCAGAAGAGCACCTGCCCCTCCGCGTGGGCGACGAAATATGCGGAGCGGGATCCGGGCGGACGCCCTGCCAGGATCCCGTGCGCCAGCGCCAGGCTCTCCCGCGCTGCCTCAGCCCGGCCGCGCCGCGACTGCAACTCCGCCCGGAAGCCGAGGATCTCGATCCGGAACTCGTCGTCATCCGCGTGCTCCAGGGCAAGACCGGTGGCTTCCTCCGCCTCCGCCAACCGGCTGGTCTTGCTGCAGATCCGCGCCTTCTGGAGGAGGGCGCGCGAGCGAAGCGGCGTCGCGGGATCCGCGAGGACGGACTCGAACAGCTCGAGCGCCTCCGGGTACCGCGCAAGATGGAGGAGGGCATTGCCCGTGAAGAGCGCGGTGTCGGTCCCCCCGCCCAGCCGCTCTGCCTCCGCGGCATACGACAGCGATTCCTCCCACGCCGGCGCCGCGAACGCGTCGCGCGCCGCCCTCATCCACAGAATCGCCGCCTCGCCCGGCGCGCCGGCCGCTTCCCGGTGCCGCGCCGCCAGCACGGTCGCGATCCGGCCCGCGGCGGAGGCCCGCTTCTCGAACGCGTCGGCCGCCGCGCCATGCAGGCGCGCCCGCTCCTTCTTCGTCACGAGCGAGTACGCCGCGTCTCGCAAGAGGGCGTGGCGGAACGCCGACTGCCGCTCCCCGGGGAGCAGGGAGGCGGGCCGGTCGAGGACCATGCCGCGACGCGAAGCCTCGGCAAGGGAAGCGTGGACCTCCCGGTCCAGGAGGCCCGCCAGGAACAGCTCCCAGAATTCCTGCCCGACCACGCTCGCCCCCTTCACGACTTCCTTTTCATCCGCCGCGAGCCCGTCAAGCCGGGCGACGAGCAGTCCCTGGAGGCCGTCGGGGACCCTCTCCGTCCGCGAGGCCAGGCGCAGCGGCAGGCCGACGGCCAGCCGATTCTCGAGCAGGAACCGGGCGAGCTCTTCAATGTAGTAAGGGTTGCCGCCCGACTTCTTCGCGAGGAACGCCTCGAGGTCCGGGGCGAGCGGCCCGCCGAGAATGGAAGCGGCGAGCGCGGTCGCGGCGTCGGCGGGGAGCTCGCCGAGCGCGACCGCCTCGAATCCTCCGGGTCGGCGGGCCCCGGGGCGGGCGGTGGCGACGACGGCGAAGGACTCGGCGGCGAGGCGCGAGGCGAGGCAGGCCAGGAGGTCGATGGTTCCGTCGTCGGCGACGTGAAGGTCCTCGAGGCAGAGGAGAAGCGGCCCGCGCGCGAGCAGCGCCCGCATCCATTGTTCCCAGGCCCAGTGCGTCTCGGCCTTCAGTCGCGCAGGCTCGACCGCGCCCGCGTTCGAGTCTTCGACGGCGCGGCCGAGGGAGATTGCGATCAGGTTTCCCCAGTTGCGCGCGTCGCCGGCGCTCGCGCCCGCGGCGGCCAGCGCCTCCGCCAGCGCCGGCGCCAGGCGCTCTCCGTGCGTCTGTCCGATCGCCTCCCCGAGCGCGTACATCGGCAGCTTCGCCGCGTCGGTGGCGCGACCGGTCTCGATTCGCAGCCCCGGCCGCAGGAGCCGGAGCCGGGCCCGCAGCTCTCCGACCAGCCGGCTTTTCCCGACGCCCGCTTCCCCCTCCACCCACAGGAATGCGCCCCGGCCTGCCGAGACCGCCGAAGTCAGGCGTTCGATCTCGGCCGAGCGCCCCACCATCGGCGCCGCGTCAAGCCGCGCCGTCCGGCCCGGGGAGCCTCCCGTTACGGCGAAAGCGGAGACGGACTCTTCGCGGCCTTTCAAATGCAGCGGCGGGATGGCCTGGAACTCGAAGGCTCCGCGCGCGAGGGTCTCTACCGCGGCGGATGCCAAGACCTGTCCCGATGCGGCGGCAGCCTCGAGGCGCTGGGCGACGTTGACGGCGTCGCCCATCACGGTGGCACGGTCGCCGCCGACCCGGCCGTAGAGCACTTCGCCCCGGTTGACGCCCGCACGCAGTCCGAGGGCGACGCCGTGATGAGAAGCGAACGTCGCGGTTTCACGGGCCATCTCGAGGGAGGCCCTGAGGGCGCGGGCTTCGTCGTCCTCGTGGGCCTTCGGGGCGCCCCAGAGTGCCATCACGACGTCCCCGATGAATTTGTCGACCGACCCGCCGTGACTTTCGACGACGAGGCGGAGGCGCCGAAAGAGCGCGTCGGCAATCGCGGTGCGTTCCGACTCCGGCAGTTCGGCGAGGCCGGACGCCTGGGCGAACACGACGCAGACGACGCGGCGTTCCTGCGATTCGGTTGCGGGCACGAGGGGCACTCCGGTTCCGGGCCACCGGAATCCTCGCACTTCGGGGGCGAAGGGTCCATTCCCACCGGAGGTCGTTCCTCCGGCGCAAAACCGTATACTTCCGCGGATGACCCGTGCGCTGGCGCTCGCTCTCCTGCTCCCGCTCGCCGCGTTCGCCGAGGACGCGCCCGCGAAGAAGCTCAAGACCGACTCGCCGATCCGGCAGAAGAGGGTAAAGGAGTTCCTGTCGGGCGACGCCGAAAAGAAAACATTGGCGATGGCGGAGGCGGCGAAATGGCTGACGGTGCCCGCCGCCGCCGCTTCCAAAGAGCTCGACATGCTCCGCAGACACGTGCCCGCGCGCGGACTCTTCAAGGACCCGAAAGGTCAGCCCCTTCTCCGCGGCCTCGAAAAGTACAAGGTCGGCGGCAAGGAGTTCGAATACCAGTGGGCCGTACCGAAGGACTACAACCCCGCGAAACCGACGCCCCTCCTCATCTACCTCCACGGCTCCAACGGACCTCAGGGCATCGGCCCCTGGGACGGCTGGGCCGCCTCGAAGGGCGCGATCCTCGTGGCTCCCGCTTCCCCCAACCGCCAGTACTGGCACCCGGTGGACGGTGCGACGGACCCGAAGGAGTACGAGGAGACGTTCTTTTTCACGCACATGAAGGCCTGGCGGGAGAAGTTCAACCTCGACTGGAACCGGATCTGCCTGTCGGGATTTTCGGCGGGCGGGTTCGGGTCGTGGTGGTTCTCGCTCCGGTACCCGGACTGGTGGGCGGCGGTGATGCCGATGGCGGGCGGGCCGCCGGCGAACTGGGGCGAGCGCGGGCCGTACGAGCACGTGGGGAAGCTGCCGTACTGGGTGTGGCACGGGGAGTTGGACAAGGACGTGCCGGTCGACATCGACCGGAAGGGCGTGGAGTGGCTGAAGAAGATCGGGACGCCGTGCGAGTACAAGGAGTACGAGGGAGGGGACCACAACACATGGTTCGGGAAGGACCCGGAGATTGCGAAGACGGTGCTCAAGGTGATCGAGGGCCAGAGGCGGATCGTGTGGCCGAAGAAGGTGGTGTGGACGTGGGACCAGCTGTTCCTGAAGACGTTCCCCGGCATCACGCGGGTGGCGGGCGCGTGGTGGCTGGAGATGGGGGAGCATGGGGAACGGGCGAGGCTGGAAGGGGAGATCACGGCGCCGAACGTGGTGGAGCTGCGGGTGAAGGACGTAAAGAGCGCGCGCGTGCTGGTGTTCGCGGACCTGTTCGACCTGGCGAAGCCGATCGAGGTGAAGTGGGAAGGGGCGACGGTGTTCAACGGGGTGGTCGAGGTGGATTTCGAGATGATGCTGCGGGAGTTCGCCGCGCGGCCGGATCCGAACAGGATCGTGGTGGGGGAGATTCTCGTCAACGCGCCGGCGGGAAAATGAAGTCTCCGGCACATCGTGGGACATCGGTGTTTCATCCTCTTTCATCACCTTCCAGGGAGTATCCATCCTGTGTAAATCCCCCGAAATCCATCCCGGAATATCCATGGGGGATGTCAGGGGATGTTCAATGGATAGGAACGTCTCTGGAAAGTGATAAAAGAGGATGAAACACCGATCTGGCTCCCTCGACGGCGACCGCCACCTGGACTCCGCAACTCTCGCATGAAACGCCTCGCCGACTTCCTCGGCATCAACGCCCAGACCGGCGCCCTCCTCCTTGCCATTCTCTTCGTCGGCATCGGCGAGGAACTCTGGCTGCCCTTCGTTCCGAAGTACATCAAGGCCTCCGGCGGCACGATCTTCACGGTCGCCCTCTACGCCGCCGGCATCAACCTCCTCGAGGGCTTCTACTTCTTCGTCGGCGGCTCGCTCGCCGACCGTATCGGCGTCCGCCGCTCCATGGCTCTGTTCGCCCTCGTTCCCCTCGCGGGCTACGCCATCTTTCTCTCCGGCGGCGGCCCGTGGGTCGCGGTCGCCGGCACGCTCGCGATCGCCGCCTGGGAACCGCTCGTGGTGCCGGCGACGTTCGACGTGGTGGGAAGCGCGCTCAAGGAATCGAAGCGGACGATGGCGTTCGCAGTGCAGTCGATCCAGAAGCGGCTGCCGAAGATCGTGGGGCCGGCGGTGGGCGGGGTGGTGCTGTTCACGGTCGGGGTGGTGAACGGGACGCGCGCGTGCCTCTGGGTTTCGCTGGTCTTCGTCGGGTTTTCGCTCGTGACGCAGCTCGTGCTCCTCAAGGACGTGCCGCGCAAAGGGCCGCCCGCCTCGCTGGGCGCGGCGCTCCGCGCGATGGACCCCTTCCTCAAGAGGCTTCTCGTTGCGGAGGTGCTGGTCAGGTGGTGCGACTGGCTGATCCGGGAGTTCGTGGTGCTCTACGTGATCGAGGAACTGTGTTTTTCGTCGAAGGACTACGGATTCCTGCGGTCGTTCATGATGATCGTCTCGCTCCTCACGTACCTTCCGATCGGCTGGCTGGCCGACCGGACGTCGCCGCCGGCGTTCGTGCGGCTGACGTTCTTCTTTTTCGCGGCGTTCCCTCTCGCGCTGTCGTTCGCGCACACGATGCCGATGCTGGTGGCGGCGTTCGCGCTGTGGGGGCTGCGAGAGATCGGCGAGCCGGCGCGCAAGGCGATCATCACTTCGCGTTTCGCGCCGGAAGTCCGCGCGCGTGCCGTCGGGGCGTACTGGGGGATCCGGGCGTTCCTGATCTGGCCCGCGCCGATTCTCGGGGCGTGGATCTGGAAGGAGCACGGTCCCGAGGCGCTGATGCGTGTTGCGGCGGGGCTGGGGGCGGCGGCGTTCTTCGTTTTCCTGTTCGCGGAGAGGTGGATAGGCGGGAATAGGAGGAGCGAGGGCGGCGTTCGGGAGCTATCGAAACCCTGAGGGAGGGCCAGCCATGAAGCGTGCGTGGATCGGGGTCGTCTGTTTCGGACTGGCCGTGGTCGCTGAGGAGCCGCCCGCGGAGAAGCACGCCGTGCTCGGCGCGGTTTCGCGCAGTCCGTCAAAGGACGAAACGAAGGCGCTCGGGCTCGGGAGCGCGATCGCAGGACGCGTGAACGGGCAGATCGTGACGGAGGTGGAGAAGGGCGGGCCCGCTGAAGCTGCCGGCCTGAAAACGGGCGACGCGCTCCTCGCACTCGGCGACAACCTGGTCTACTCGCGGGACGACGTCGACGATTTTCTGCGCGCGGCCGCGCCGGGGGCGGAGGTCCAGGTGCGCGCCATGCGAGCGGAGTCGAAGAAAGAAGAAACGCTGACGGTGACTCTGGGCGCGGAGAAAGGCGCCGCCTTCGCCGGCATCCGCTGGGACTTCGCCGGCCCCGGCCAGCTCGACGAGGCGCTCGCGGCCGCGAAGAAGGAAGGCCGGAAGGTGCTGGTGGGCATCAGCGGCGCGGAGACGTGATGACCCACGACCCGCTTCGAGAGCCGTGAGCTCTCGGAAAAGCTCGGCGACGCCTTCGTCGTGAAAGCCTCGGAGAAGTTCGTCCGCGTCATCATCCGCCGCCCCCACGCCTATGCTTTCGCGAACGAACATAAGGGCGCGCAGATCCCCGGCCTCGCCGTCCTCGACGCCGAAGGAAAGCTCGCCGGCACCGCGGACATCGACGGCGACTCCGCAGCCATCGCGAAGGAGCTCGAGGCGCTCGCCCGGTGAAGCGAGCCGCGCTGCTGGCAGCCCTGCTCGCCGGGTGCGCTTCCGCCCCCCCGGCGGAGCAGCGCGTGTCGATCCGCGTAGACGGCATGGTCAAGACCCAGGGCCTGACCTGACTCGGCTGACCCAACGCCGTCGAGGAAGCGCTGGAGGCGCTTCCCGGGATCTGCGAGTTGACCGTCGTCCTCGAGCACGACCGGTTCGACATCCGTTTCGATCCGGCGGTCGTCACGGTCGATCGGATGCTCGAAACCGTGCGCGCGAAGGGCTACGAGCCGGCGGTCGTTCCCGATGGCGGAGAGCCGGCCGCCGCGGTCCGGGAAATCGACCCCGCGACCCTCTCCGATTCCCTGCGCGGCCGCTTCGAGGAGGCCCGCCGCGCCGGCCTCCCGCTCCTGATCGACGTCTCCGGCCCCGGCTGAGCGACGTGCGAACGCATGGATGCGGAGACGTATCCCGACGCGGCGGTGAAGGCGGAGCTGGCGAACTGGGTCTTCATACGCCTGGACCTCGCGACTGCTCGCGCGGACGCGAAGGCGCTCGGCGTGGCGGCTGTCCCGACGGCGGTGGCGGTGACGCCCGAGGGACAGGTTCTGGGCAGGCTGGAAGGATTTGTGAACGCCGAGGATTTCGCGCAGGCGCTGAGTCGCCTGCGCGCGGCCCGCTGATCAACGGCTCGCTTCCTTGACGCCATCCGCCCCTCTTCCTACGCTGAACGGTCTTCACTATCGACCCCAGACAAGGAGACCTTCCGATGGCCAGCGAACTCGGTTACACCCGCGACCTGCTCGTCATGCCTTTCGATCACCGCGGCTCGTTCCTTGAAAAACTGTTCGGGATCAAGGGGCGCCAGCCGAATCCGGAGGAGGCGAAAGTCGTCTGCTCCTTCAAGGAGATCATTTACGACGGGTTCAAGAAGGCGCTGACGCTCGGCGTGCCGAAGGACAAGAGCGCGATCCTGGTGGACGAGCAGTTCGGGGAGAAGTGCCTGCTCGACGCGAAGGAGAGCGGGATCATGACGTGCATGCCGACGGAGAAGTCGGGGCAGGACGAGTTCGACTTCGAGTACGGCAGGGAGTACGCGGCGCACATCGAGAAATTCGATCCGGCGTTCACGAAGGTGCTCGTCCGGTACAACACGGGCGGGGACGCCGGGATGAACACGCGGCAGACGGGGCGGCTGCAGGAGCTGAACGGGTATCTGAAGAAGCAGAACCGGAAGTTCATCTTCGAGCTGCTCGTGCCGGCCACCGAGGCGCAGCTCAAGGAGTGCGGCGGGGAAAAGGGGAGGTACGACCTGGAGAAGCGGCCGGGGCTGATGTGCGACACCATCTCGACCCTTCAGAAGGCCGGTGTCGAGCCGGACGTGTGGAAGCTCGAGGGGGTGGAGAAGCCCGGGGACGCCCGGAAGGTCGCGGACGCGGCGCGGGCGGGCGGCCGGTCGAAGGTGGGCGTGATCGTGCTCGGGCGCGGCGAGAGCGCGGAGAAGGTGAAGGAGTGGCTGAAGGTGGGGGCGAAGGTGCCGGGCGTGATCGGATTCGCGGTCGGGAGGACGGTGTTCTGGGACGCGCTCGTGGGCTTCAAAGAGAAGAAGCACGACCGGAACGCGGCGGTGGAGATGGTCGCGAAGAATTACAAAGGGTTCGTGGACCTGTGGATGGAGAACCGGAAGTAGGGAAGTCTCGCTGACGTACAAGGGGGGCCGCCGCGGTGAGAAGGCCGCGAAGCGGCCCCCTTTACCTTTACCTTCCCCTTTGCCTTTCCCTGTCGTTCGCCGCGGCAAAATCCAGGGAAAGGTAAAGGGGAAGGTAAAGGTAAAGGGGCGCGGCTGCGCCGCGCGGGTCGGAGAAGACCGGATGGACTGTCACATGTGCGACGTCATCGCCAAACGCGACGGCTTCTTCATCGCGGACTGGCCCCTTCACGTCTGGCGCCTCGCTGAAGACCAGACCTGGCCCGGCTGGTCGATGCTCGTCTCGAAGAAACACGTTTCCGAATTGTTCGATCTGACCCCCGAAGAACGCGCCGCGGGGATCGAGGAGGTCGCGGGCGCGGCGAAGATCCTCAAGGACGTCTTCAACGCGGCCAAGATGAACATCGAGCTGCTCGGCAACCAGCAGCCGCACATCCACTGGCACGTCATTCCGCGCCGGACGGACGACCCCGCGTGGAACAAGCCGATCTGGTCGTTCGACCACAAGCCGCGCCCGCTGAGCTCGAAGGAGCACGACTCGGTGGTCTCGCGGATCCGGCGCGCCCTGCCCCAGTCCCCATGATACGCTGATCGCATGACGGCTCCCGACACCCAGACCATCCCCGGCTTCGAAGTCCAGGGCAAGATCGCCACGGGCGGATTCGCGGCGATCTTCAAGGCCGTCGACCTCGAGACCTGGCAGGTCGTCGCCATCAAGATGCTCTACCCCGAAAAGGCCAAGAACCCCGCCTACGTCAGCCGCTTCACCACCGAAATCCAGCTCCTCCTCAACATCGATTCGCCGTGGATCGTGAAGGGTCTGAAGCGCGGGGCGGTGCACGGGCTGCCGTACGTGGTGATGGAGTACGTGCCGTGTCTTCCGCTTTCGCACCTGATTGCGAACCAGGGGCCGATCATCGGGCCGGTCGCGCGGCGTGTGCTGATCGACTCGACGAAGGGCGTGCGGGTTCTGTGGGACAAGGGATTCGTGCACTGCGATCTCAAGCCGGACAACCTGCTGGTCACGGGGCACGACCAGGTGAAGCTGTGCGACCTCGGCCTTGCGGAGCCGTCGGGGAACCAGACGCGGGAGCTGTCGGAGACGACGGCGGGGACGCCGGAGTTCATGTCGCCGGAGCAGGCGCTGGGGCGGCTCGATCTGGACCATCGCGCCGACGTCTACTCGCTCGGCATCATCCTCTACCAGATGATCTTCGGGCGGCTGCCGTTTTCGGGGAAGCGGGACGACGTGCTGATGGCGCAGGTGCGGGAGACGCCGTTCATCGACGACGTGACGTTCGAGATTCCGGCGTGGGCGCGGAAGCTGCTGCCGCGGATGCTGGCGAAGGAGCGGGACAAGCGGCCGACGGCGGACGAGATGCTCCGCGAGCTGGAAAGCTAGAGTTCCTCGTTTCTCGTTCTTCGTTTCTCGTTCAGGCACTCCGGCCGGGGGCGGTGCGAGAGCGCATAGTGGTCAGCTTCGGGCGCCCTCGTGCGCCGTGCTTCGTGCGTCGTGTCCACGGAGCGATTCACGGTGCACGAAGCACGCACCTCCCGAACGCGCGAGCCTCGCTGCCCCACGAGCGTGCTGCAGGCGTGAACGAGTAACGAGTAACGAGGAACGCCTCGTACCAACCCTCGCTTCAATCTCTCCTCCTTCCCGCATACCATGTCCCGCCATGGCCGTCGCGACCCCTCTTCCCGACACGCGCACCGAGGTTTTCCCGCCGCGGGCTCCGAATGAGCCGGTGAAACTGCGGGTCCGGCGGTGGCTGCACCGGCCGATGGTCGAGTTCGCGATCATGGCGCTCACGCTGATCTCGGTGACGCTCGCGGTCGTGGAGATCGACCGCGAGCTGAAGGACCACGTGCGGCTCTGGGTGCAGTGGGTCGGCGACGGCATCACGCTGCTGTTCATCGTCGAACTCGCCCTCCGCGGCTGGTCGTACCACCGGTTCGGGAAGTTCATGCGGAAGTACTGGCTCGACCTGCTTGCCTGCCTCGCGATCGGCCCCTGGCCGCCGGCGTGGGGCGCGGTCCGGATCCTGCGGCTCGTGAGGCTCGTCCGCATCATGCGGGTCGGCGCCCTGGTGCGCCGGCGGTACATGCAGGGCGCCGGAGGGGAGTTCGCGACCATCTTCGCCCTGGCGGTGATGGTGCTCGTCCTCGCGGGGTCGCTTCTGTTCGTCATCGAGGGAGACAACGGCGGCGGGTTCAAGCGGCTCGGGGACTCCCTCTGGTGGTCGGTGTTCTCCATGGTCAGCGGCGAGCCGTCGGGCGGGATTCCGCAGACCACCACCGGCCGCGGCATCGCGCTCGTCCTCACGCTGTCCGGACTCTGCATCTTCGCCGTCATCACCGGCGCCGCCGCCGCCCTGATGACCCAGCGGCTCAAAAGCCTGGAGGTGTACGCGATGGACCTCGATGAGCTCGAAGGCCACATCATCATCTGCGGCTGGGACCGCCGCGCGCCGCTCGTGATCGAGGAGCTGCAGCACTCGAGCGACGAGCGGGACCGGCCGATCGTCATCGTCGCGGAGCTGGAGACGCTTCCCGAACTGAACTGGAAAATCGTCGACCGCGAAAAGGTCTACCTCGTGACCGGCGACTGCACGTCCGCCGAGAACCTCGAGAAGGCCGGCATCCGCCGCGCCGCCAAAGCCATCATCATGTCGGACAAGAGGGCGAGCCGCACCGACCAGGACCGCGACGCCCGCACCATCCTCGCCGCGCTCACCATCGAGAAACTCAACAGGAACATCTACACCTGCGCGGAGCTCCTGAACCGCGAACACGAGGCCCACCTCCGCATGGCCGGCGTCGAAGACGTGGTCTGCGTCTCCGAATACGGCGCGACCCTCATCTCCAGCATGGCCATCCACAGCGGCATCTCCAACATCATCGGCGAACTTCTCTCCGTCCAGTACGGCAACGAGTTCTTCAAGCTCGACGTGCCGGCGGGCATGGAAGGGAAGAGGTTTTCGGACGTCGTCGGGGAGGTGACGGCGCGCCACGGCGCGATCCCGATCGCCGTCGAGCGGCCCGCCGCCGGGCCCCGGAAACGCGAAATGACCCTGAACCCGGAACCCGGGTATTCGCTCCAGAAAGGCGACCGCCTGATCGTGATCAGCCGCACGAGGCCGGAAATCGGATCCTGACCCCGGTTTCCGAAACGCCGAACGCCGAACCCCGAACGCCGAACCCGGCGGCTGACCGCATCCCAACACATCGCAAGCAGGTGATTGCCTGCGAGGTACAGTGTTGCCGGGTTTCTCGCATGCCTGCCTCGCCACCACCGCAGCCGCACGACCTCGTCCGGGACCTCCTCCGACCGGAGAATTTCCCGGGCCGGACGCGCCGCGTCACGCTCGCCTCGACGCACATTTCGCACGTGTTCCTCACGGACACCGAGGCGTGGAAGGTGAAGCGGCCCGTGGACTTCGGCTTCCTTGATTTCACGACGCTCGAGAAGCGGCGGCGTTTCTGCCGTGAGGAGGTCCGCATCAACCGCGACCTGGCGCCCGGCGTCTACCGCGGCGTCGCGCCCGTCCGGCTCGACGCGCGCGGGCATTCTCTGCGGCGGGGCGGACGGGTCGTGGACTACGCGGTGCGCATGAAGCGGCTCCCGGACCGGGCGCGGGCGCGGGAGATGCTGGAGGCGGGGCGGCTGGCGTGGGGCCATCTCGCGGCGCTCGCCGCACGGCTCGCGGCATGGTATCCCGGGCGCCGGCGCACGCCGCGCTTCGGGACGGCGGCGGCGATCCGCGTCAACGTCCGCGAGAACTTCGAGCAGGTGGCGCCGTTCGTGGGGAGGTTTGTGGCGCCGGAGCGGTTCGCGTCCGTGCGCCGCTGGCAGGAGGAATTCCTCCGGACTCATGCCGGCGCACTGCGCGCGCGCGTCCGCGCGGGGCGCATCCGCGAGGGGCACGGCGACCTGCGCCTCGAACACGTCTACTTTCTCCCCTCCGGTCCCGCCGCCATCGACGGCATCGAGTTCAACGAACGGTTCCGCTGCGGCGACGTCGCCTCCGACGTCGCATTTTTCGCGATGGAGCTCGTCCAGCGCGGCCGCCATGACCTCGCGTCGTGGTTCCTCGGCCGCTTCGCCCTCGAAACCGGCGATTTCGACCTCCTCACCGTCCTCGACTTCTACATCTCCTACCGCGCCTGGGTCCGCGCAAAGGTCGCCTGCTTCGTCGCGGACGACCCTTCCACTCCCCCCGATAAGGCGCTTCGCAAATCGGAAGAGGCCTCCGCGGGGTTCGCGCTGGCGGAGGCGTGCACGCGGCCGCCATGGGAGACGCCGCGCGTGATCGTGGTGGCGGGGCAGGTGGCGAGCGGGAAGTCGACGGTGGCGGAGGCGGTGGCGCGGGCGCTCGGGTACCCGGTGGTGTCGTCGGACGCGACGCGGAAGACGCTCGCCGGTCTCGGGCTGCGAGACCGCGGCGGGCCGGGGTTGTACACGAAGGCGTTCTCGCGGCGCACGTTCCGCGAGCTGTTCCGCCGCGCACGCGTCGTGCTCCGCTCGGGGCGCGGCGTGATTCTCGACGCGACGTTCGGAGCGCGCGCGCTCCGTGCGCGGGCGCGAAAGCTCGCCGGAAAGCTGCCGTTCCTGCTCGTCGAGGCGTGGTGCGACGACGCCACGACGCGGCGCCGGCTCCGGAAGCGGGCGCGTGGGGCGTCGGTTTCGGACGCGCGGGAAGCGGAGTGGAGGCTGCTCAAGGGGCGATTTGAGCCGATCGGCGAGTTTCCACCGGGCCAGCATGTGAGGGTGGACACGAGGCTTCGGGTCGAGGCCTGGGTTCCGGAGGTGCTGAAGGCGCTCGGGAGATAGAGGGGAATCCTCCTCCGCATTCATCAGCATTTTCCCCGCCGTTCGTATCCGTTCTTCATCCAATTTCTGGGGAAGAAAAAGAAAATAAGAGCGGCGGGGAAAGTGCTGATAAATGGAGTCTATAGCAGGAAAGTCGGGAGAATTCCGGCAGTCCCCCAGCGAAGGTCAGCGGAAAATAGTGCCGGGTGGCAGTTGCTCAAGTATGCCCTGCTGAAGCGAGAGACTTTTCCGTTCGCGCGTTCGCAGTATCCTTTTTCACCCGTTTTCATCAGCGACTCCGCCGTTCCTATCAACTTTTATCCTTCGCAGCGGCGATCCCGAGATCGGGCGCTCATTTAGATTCGGAACGCTCCGCGTCGAGGAATACCGGGTGATGGAGACGCGCCTGGGGAGAAGGACAGGATGAGGTGGAAAAGCAGGATGAAAGCCGGATAAGAACGGCGGAGTCGCGGATCACAAGAGATGAAAACGGATACGGCGACGAGCGCGGATTCCCTGATATCGAACCGCCGCTTCGCCCCGCAGACTGGTGGGACTGCTGGAGCGAGAGAAACTCCCGATTTCGCGGCCACAGTCTCGATAAGTGCGGATGAAAGCGGATACTCACTCGGACGCCGACTCCCGAGGCCGCCGCCCATCCGGCGAATCCCGGGAGCCCCATCCGCTGTAAACTGATCCGGATGAAACCCCTCCTCCCGATCCTCCTCGCCCTCGCCTTCCCCCTCGCCGCCGCCGCACAGGCCGGCGACGAGTTCTCAAGCCGCGAGTACGGCTTCCGCATCCGCCGCCCGGACGCGTCCTGGAGCTTCAGCCAGACCCCCACACCGGGCACACTCTTCTCTTTGAAAACCTCCCGGACCGACGGGAAAACGGAAACCAGCGCAACCGTGTTCGTGCTCGAACTCAAGGGACTGAAGGACGCCGGCGCCGCGTGCGACGCGACCGAAGCCGCGCGCAAGGTCGATCCGAAGTGCTCGGGCGTCCGCCGCGGCAGGGGAAAGGTCGGCGGCGAAACCGCCCCCTGGGTCGCCTTCGAGTACGACGTGGCGGGTACGAAGTACACCATCCGCCAGTACGACCTCGTTCACCACGAGATGCTGTTCATCCTTCAGTGCGCCGCCCCCGAAGATGAGTTCGAGGCGGACGGGTTCAAGCCCTTCCTCAAAAGCTTCGAATTCACGGAACTCGCCGACCCGGCGGAGCGCAAAACGCAGGCCCTCCTGCGCGAACTGACGGCGCGGTGCGGAAGCGAAATCGACTGGGCGCCGACGTGGAAGGACGCCGCGGCGCGCGCGGCCCGCGAGGACCGGCTCGTCGCCGTGGTGGTCGAGGAGTATCGCGGCGTGATCGGCGAGCAGTACGCCCCGTCGGCGCTCTTCATGGACTCCGACGTCGTGGAGCTGATGAACGCGCGGTTCGTGGGATTCCGGTGGAAGGGCGGAATGGAAGCGCCGTTCGTGTCCCCCGAGGTCTACGGCCTCGGTCCCTCGACGTTCGGGCAGGGAATTCTCTTTGCGGACGCGGAAGGCAACGTCGTCGCGATCGGCGTCAGCTTTAACCCCTTCTACTTCTATGACGCCGCACGCGCCGCGCTGAAATTGCGGCCGGGCGGGCCTCCGGTCGGCCCCGGCGATCCCGCGGAGCGGCTGCGGCGCGGGGATTTCGAGGAAGCGGAGGAGCTGCTGGCGGCGCCAGAGACGGCGGAGGAGTTCCGGCTGCGGGCGGCGCTGCTGCGGAAGCGGCGGAAGGGCGCGGAGGCGCTGAAGGCGATCGCAGAGGCGCGAGCCCGGGGGGCGGAGGGCGCGGAGGTGGACGAGGCGGTGATCCGGATCCGGATGGGGCAGTTCGACCAGGCGGAGCGGCTGCTGCGGGAGGTGGAGGCGCCCGAGGCGGTCTTCTGGCGCGCGCTCTGTCGCGGGATGCGCCTCGGCATCGAGCCGATCCGGAAGGAACTCGAGGAACTCGCCGCGGCGCACCCCGGCGACCGGTGGGCGTGGCGCGGCGCGGCGATGCTGTGCGGAAAGGGGATGGCGTCGGGGCTCGACCGTGCGGCGTGGCCGGAGGAGGCGCGGCTCGCGGCGTGCGCGATCGCGTCGGCGAAACCGGGCAAGGACGCGAAGCGTGCGGAGAAGGACGCGATCCGGTTCCTCCTCGAATCGCAGCTTCCCGACGGCTCGTGGCCGACGCCGATGTCGCTTGCGGAGCCGCGCGGGGCCGGCGCGGTCGCAGTGACGTCGATATGCGCCGCGGGGTTGCTGCCGCACCGCGGGCATGAGGGCGTCGCGGACGCCGTCGCCCGGGCGCTGAAATTCGTCCTCGCCGTCGAGCTGCGCTCCGACCCCGCGCGCCTGTTCGACTACACGATCTGGGGCCAGATCTTCTCGCTCCGGTTTTTCGCCGAATGCCGCGCGGCCGGCGCCGGCGACGCCGACGAACTCCTCGACGCCATGAACGACACCGTCCGCGAAATGAAGAAAGGCCGCTTCCCCGACGGCGGCTGGGCCTACTTCCGTCCTGAGGGCGGCGGGGGAGTCTCGATCGGGTTCGTGACGGCCGCGGCGGTCTGCGCGCTCGGAGCCGCGGAGAAGGCGGGGGCGGAGGTGCCGGAAGCGATGGTCGCGAAGGCGGTCGAGGTCGTCGCCGCGCTGCGCGCCGACGACGGCGCGTTCGGGTACATGGGGCGCCCGCAGGCCGGCGACCGGCAGGGGGAGGCGTCGCTCCGGAGTCCGATGTATGCGCTCGTGCTCAGGCGGGCGGGGAAGGGCGACGTCGCGGAATTGCGGGCGGCGCTGGACATTTACATCGAGCACCGTGAACACGTAAGGACGGAACGGGGGAAGAGCCTGTGCCACACGTCGCCGGAGGGAGCGGCATCGTACTACCTGCTCTACGGGTACGCGTGGTCGGCGGAGTCGCTGTCGGAACTGCCGGAGAAGGAGCGCAAGAAGTACCGCGCGGCGCTGCTCGAGGACGTGCTGTACATGAGGACGAAGGATGGAGGGTTCTGCGACAATTCGGCGATGGGGAGGCATTACGGGGCGGGGATGGCGCTGAGGGCGTTGAAATTGATGGGAGACTGACCGCAGACCCCATCCGTTTTCATCTTCCTTTATCCTCAACCAGGCCTTGCCTATCCGCCTTTCATCCGTTTTTTTCAAGCAAGATGAACGACTGGATGAATGGGGATAGGAAAGGCCTGGTTGCGGATAAAGGAAGATGAAAGCAGATGGAGGCGACCGGAGGCTCCCGCTCGCCAAACGGCCCCCATCCCTTAAAGTGCCCCTCATGTTCGGCATCGTCCATTTCATCCGCCGCATCTGGCGCCACCCTTCGAATCGCGGCCGCCGCCTCCGGGCGCTCGCGTGCGCCACGGCATGGCGGATGACCTCGGCGGTGATGGGGACGCCGACGGAGCTCAAGGCGATGGGCGGCCTCCGCCTCAAGGTCTACCCGGACAGCGGCGTCGCGAAAGGCCTCGTCTGCTACAGCGCGCGCCCGGAATACCACGAAATGGGCCTCGTCCAGCACCTCCTCCGCCCGGGCGACCGCTTCGTCGACGTCGGCGCCAACATCGGCTACTACACGCTCCTCGCCGCGGCGCTCGTGGGCCCGTCCGGGGCGGTCGAGGCCTTCGAGCCCGGGCAGCCCGCGCTCGACCGCCTGCGCGAAAACATCGCGCTCAACCGGCTGTTCAACGTCCGCGTCCACGCGCTCGCGCTCTCCGACACCCCTGGGAGCGCACGTTTTCTCACTGGCCGGGACACCACAAACCGCCTCGCCGCCTCCGCGGACGCTGCCTCACCCTCCTCGTCCGTACCCGCAGCGCGCCTGGACGACCTCCTCTCCGGCCAGCCCTGCGCCCTTGGCAAGATCGACGTCGAAGGCGCCGAACTGCGCGTCCTCCAGGGCGCCGAAGGAATGCTCTCGCGCGCGAACCCGCCCGTGTGGATCCTCGAAGTCACCCACCGCCTCCGCGACTTCGGCGCCTCCGAACCGCAGCTCGCCTCCTGGCTGGCCGCCCGCGGCTACGACCTCGGCTCGTACGACGCGGACGCGCGCACGTTCAGCTTCGGCCCCGAGCCCTGGAGCGGCCGCACGAACGTCGTCGCCGTGGCGCGCTCCGCGAAGGCGGACGTCGCGCGGCGCGTGAGGGAATGAACCCCCGGGCCGGTGAATCGGCCCGGGGTCCCTTACTTAGCATCGTTCCACCACTTCAACTGAAGCGGCACCATACGCACCGGACGTCCGTCGAGCGTGGCCATCGGCGACCCCGGCTTTTTCGTCAGGTGCATCCCCGCCTTTGCCTGCTTCCAGAATCCATCGTCCACCTGCGAGAACGAATCCGTCCGGCCGCCCGTCTCCACCAGGATCATCGGAGCCTGGTGGTTCGAACCGTCCCGCGTCACCGACACGATCCGGCCGTCGCACTTCCAGCCCAGCCAGCACGCATAGTTGATCCTCGACACCAGGGAGAAAAGCGTCATCGCCATCACAGGCAGGAAGAGCAAGGCGCCGAACATCATGCCCTTGCCGACGGACTTCACCTGTTTCATCACGTCACCCCGGAACTCCGCGACGTGCCCGCCGGCTTCGCGCTTTGCCTTCAGCGACTCGTTCGCGCGGATCATGAGCGTGACGGGTCCCGAGGCGGCCACGGTGGCCAGGAGCACGAGCGGGAGTTCCGTCAGGAACCCTGCGAACGGCATCGCCATCATCGCGACGAGGTACAGCGCCACGAGGACGGGCGTGAGCGCGAACACGAGCCACGACGGCGTCCGGAGTTTCTGGTGCAGCCCGGCGACGACGGTCGTGAACGCGAACGCGAAGAACAGGCAGCCAACGGAGACCGGCATGGCACACCTCCTTCCAACCGACGGGTGAATCGGTCACGGAATCGCAACGCGCGTGCCCGGCGGCCTGCCCGCCAGCGTGCCCTTCAGACGTTCGGCCCGTGCGATTCCGTCCCGCGTGCACGGTTTTTCGATGGAAGAACCGGGAAGGCGCATCCATTCCCGATTGTTTTACAGATACGGCCCGCCCATAACGGGTGGGCGAAAGGAGGACTTTATGAAGCGGCTGATTCCAGTCGCGGCCCTCCTGGCTTTCCTCGTGGCGCCGGTGACGATTGCCAGCGCCGATCACTGGTACCGGGACGGCGTGGCCATCCACGACGATCATCACCATCACTACCGCAGCTGCGGGCACGTCTACGTGGCTGGGGAGTGGATCGTCGACGTGAGGGCCGGCTGGGACCCGTACTACCATCACTGCGTCAACCACTCCGTCTATCGTCGCTGGTGCGGGAGCTGCCGGACGTACGGCTACTACTGGAAGCTCCAGCATCACCCCGAATACAGAGGCGAGTGGAGGCGCGTGAACTGGCGCTGGCACAGGCGCTAGTGAAGAGGAAGTCCGGAGAGTCCGACCCCTCGGCGGGCGACCGCGGCAGACAGCGGCTCGCCCGCCGTCGTTTTGAAATCAGGCATGTCTAAGACCTGAATTTATGATAAAAAGGTCTTATGTACACCCGAATGCTGAAGCCGCCCGAGGGCAGCTTCTTTCTTTTCGGCCCGCGAGGTGTCGGCAAGACGGCCTGGCTGCGGAGCCGGCTTCCGGACGCGTTGTATTTCGACCTTCTCCACCACGAGACCTGGACCGATCTCCTCGCGTCACCCGCGCGGCTCGACGAGAGAATTCCGAAAAACCACCAGGGTTGGGTCGTCCTCGACGAAATCCAGCGACTGCCTCTGCTTCTCAATGAAGTCCATCGCCTCATCGAGTCGCGCCGCCTGCGTTTCGCCATCAGCGGTTCGAGCGCCCGCAAGCTGCGCCGGCGCGGCGTCAACCTTCTCGCCGGCCGCGCCGTCACGAGGGCCATGCACCCCCTGACCGCCCGCGAACTTGGCGCCGACTTCGACCTCAAGAAGGCCGTCCAATTCGGCGGCCTGCCCCGCGCGTGCACCGACGCCGTTCCCCGCGATTACCTCAAGAGCTACGTCGCGACCTGGCTTACGGAAGAAATCCGGGAAGAGGGACTCGCCCGGAACCTCGGGAACTTCGCGAGGTTCCTCGAAGCCGCCAGCTTCTCGCAGGGCGCCGTCCTGAACATCGCTTCCGTCGCGCGCGACTGCTCCGTCCACGTCAAAGCCGTCCAGGACTACTTCGCCGTCCTGGAAGACCTGCTCGTCGCCGTCCGCCTCCCTGTCTTCACCCGGCGCGCCAAGCGCAGCGTCGCCCGCCACCCGAAATTCTATTTCTTCGACGCCGGCGTTTTCCAGGCCATCCGCCCGCGCGGCCCGCTCGACGCCCCTGAAGAAGTTCGCGGCCCGGCCCTCGAATCGCTCTTCCTCCACAACCTCCGCGCCCACAACGACTACCGCGACCTCGGCTACTCCCTGCACTTCTGGAGGACTCCGCAGGGCAGGGAAGTCGACTTCGTCCTGTACGGCGAGCGCGGCCTGCGGGCGTTCGAAGTCAAAGTCTCTGAACGGGTGCGAAGCGACGACACCCTCGGGCTGCGCGAATTCCTCCAGGACTACCCGATGGCGAAGGCCAGCCTGCTCCACCTCGGTTCCCGCCGTTGGCACGAACGCGGGATCGATGTCGTGCCGATCGTCGACGTCCTCGGGGATCTGGAGAAGTGGCTGTGACGCCGGCGACCTGCAGCTTTCGTGGAACGCGCGCTCCTGATGCCTCAGCCCGAGCCTTTACGCGATCTCGGATTCCGGTGGGGAGAGTGGTAACGTGAGACCCCATGAGGAAGAAACCGCCCAAACGCCAGTGGGGAACACGGTTGCTCTCCGCCGCGCGCAGCGAGGCTGCTCTCATGGGGCACGAGTACGTGAGCACCCTGCATCTCATGCTCGCATCGGTGGCGGACGGTCGAAGCCGCGGCGCGAGATGGCTGAAATGCATCCGGACTTCCCGCGAGCGCCTTCGGGCCGCAGTCGAATCCGTCATGCCCCCCTGCGTCGGCCGAGGCGGATCCCGCATTCCCGCACGGGTCGTCGCGCCCGCCGCCGCCCGGATGCTCCCCATGTCACCCCTGGCCCGTAACGTCGTCGACGCGATCCGGCAGTCCCCGGAACCGGGGGACCTCGCCCTTCTGAGTTCAGTCCTCGCGCCGTCGGAGGGAAACGTCGCGAATGTCCTCGAGGAAATCGGGCTTTCGCTGAAGACGGCCAGAACCGCAGTTCGAAAACTCGCGCAAGTCTGAAAAGGCCGCACAGGATCCGACACAGATGAGATTGACTCGAACCGGATCGGCGTTTCTCTTCGCCATCATCTCGTGCGCCCCGTCGGCCTGCTGCCGCCATGAGCGGGAGTTCAGCGGAGATCCATGGGTAGAGCCGGCATTTTCCTGCGACGGGATCCGAGAGCGCGGTGACCGAGTCAAGACCTCCCTCGACCTCGGAGAGAAGGAACTGTGGATCGTGAATCCGTTCGATTCCCACCCGGCATCGTGGCGCTTTTACATGCTCGTCGACGGGCGGACAATTCGAATCGAATCGGTGAATGACCTGCTGGCGTACGCGGGCGGCATCCAGACCGAAGCAGATGCGCTCGAGTTCGTTCGAATCCTGACGCTGGTCGACAACCTCGGTCCGTTGTGGATTGCTGGACTGCCGGGACGCAAGCTCATGTCCTGGGAGGCAGATCGCACGCACGAATTGTGCGGCGTCGATGCGTGCGTCATCGACGCAAAGTCCGTAAACGGGCAGATCGTCGTGGAGCGATTTGTCGGTTCGTGCGGCGAGCCGGACCAGGTCATCCGGGTGCGAGAGTTCCTCTCGGCAAACAAGTACCGCTGGGAACTCGTCAACTTGCTCACGGAAGAAGTCCACCTGTTGCGCTTCCGGTAGATGCCGCCTTCCAGACACTCGCGGCCTGCCGCGTAAGCACGGGCGCCGGCGCGCTTCCGCCTGCGCGCGCGCCGCCGGCTCGGCTCGCTTCGCTCGGGCAAGGTCTCGGCTGCGTCGGCGGCGCGCGCTCCGGCGGACCCTCCGGGACGCGCGCCGGCGCTGGGGCCGCACGAGGTTCTCCTTATAGCCGCGGCTTCCGCCGCCGTCTTCCTGCGGCCCGGCCGGGCGGGCGGGGCGGGCAACCGTCGCGCCGCGACCTCCCCCGCCTTGGTTTCCCCCCCTCGCACCCCCCCTTCCGAGGCGCCCCCTCCCTGCAAGGTAGGCC
>JACPRD010000096.1 GCA_016190145.1 Planctomycetota bacterium
CCTCCCCCGCCCGCCGCCGCGCCGCGCGGGACGGAGATCGACGCGCCCGCACCTTCCGTTCCGGCGCAGCTCCCGCCCGGCCACCACAACGTCCCCGCCGCCGGCGGGGATCCGTTCGCCGGGCTCCGGCTCGACGGCGAGGGCCCGCACCGCGTCGGATGGGACGTCCTCTCGGCCTACCTCTACACGCGCGAGAAACCGCCGGTCCCGGGCGCGGACGAGACCGCGCTCGGCGCGATCCCCGACGCGATCCGGTGCCTGTCCGGAAAACGGATCACGGTGACGGGCTACCAGATGCCGCTGGAGATGCGCGGCGAGACCAACGACATCGAGGAGCTGCTCCTGCTGCGCAACCCGTACCAGTGCTGTTTCGGCGTCGCCCCGCGCCCGAACGAGTGGATCGTCGCCCGCGTAGCCCCGGGCGCCTCGGTCGAGTCCGGGCCCATCGTGGTGACGCTCACGGGCGTGCTCGAAGTCGGCGAGGAATACCGGGAAGGCGAGCTGGCGAGCGTTTATCGGATGAAGGAGGCGGCGCCTGTGAAGGGGGGGGAGCGGTGATGGCAATGGGAGGCAGACGCGGCACCGTCCGGGCGGCGCTCATCGCTCTCGCCGCTCTCGGCCTGGTGGCCGGCTGCTGGGGGTACGGTTTCTGGCGCGCCCGCACCGGCGCGCGAGCGCCGGCGCCGCCGATTCCGGTCGCGGGAGCTCCGATCGACGCGCCCGTTCCCGCCGGCTGGCCCGAGGAATTCCCCGCGACACCGCAGGCGGAGATCCCGCCGGGCGGGGCGCCCCGCGCGGCCCACCACGGCGCCGCCCCGGTCCTCGGCGCGGATCCGCTGGCGGGACGGACGTTCGAAGGGCCCGGCCCGCACGAGATCGGTTTCGACATCCTGGCCGCGTATGTCTACGCCATGCCGGGCTACGACCAGAAGCCCGAGGAGCTTCCGGATCAGATCCCGGCCTCGATCCGGGCGCTCAGCGGCAAGAAGATCACGGCCGTCGGGTATATCCTCCCCGGGATCCTGGACAACGGCCTCGCCGTGCAGTTCCTCCTGCTCCGCAACCCGCGCGGCTGCTGCTACGGCGTCACGCCCATGACCAACGAGTGGATTTCGGTCACGGTGCCCGAGGGTTCCGAGGGCATCTACCCGGACTACCGCCCCGTCAAGGTCACAGGCATTCTCGAGGTCGGCGAGACGGTCGAGGACGGGTGGGTGACGGGAATCTATCGGATGAGGGACGGAGTTGTGGAGGTGCTCGAGGCCGAGTGAACGCAAGTTCGTCGGTCGGACGGGTCGAGCGTACCCCGGCTCGACATGGTTCGGGCAGCGGACAGCCTGC
This sequence comes from Planctomycetota bacterium, assembly GCA_016190145.1. GTDB lineage: Bacteria > Planctomycetota > MHYJ01 > WSZJ01 > WSZJ01 > WSZJ01. The sequence goes on from JACPRD010000096.1 coordinate 1,342, forward strand.
GGGTTCGGCGATCGGCGTTCGGAGTTCGGCGTTTTCGCAAATCGGATTCGCGGGGTTGCCTCAACGCCGAACTCCGAACGCCGGACGCCGAACCTCGCCTGCCGATCCGCACGGGGAGGAGGTAGCGCGCGCGACGCTCTCCCCGCTCCCGCTGCACCGGCATTCTATCCCGCCCGCTTCCACCCCTCCGGTACCCGCAGGCCGTTCGGCGTGACGCAGACGCCGGTGAGCTTCGCGGGCGCCTTCGGAGCGCGGCGCCGGGACGCTCTCCGGACCGCGCCGGGCAGGTCGGCGACCCAGCTCCACGTTCCCCGCCACGCGTCCACCGCCATCTCCTTCGCATAGCCCGCGAGATAACCGAACACGACCGCGAACGGCCGGAGCAGCCGGAACTCGCCCCCGCCCGCCGGCACGGGCGGCGCTTCACATTCGACCGAAGACGGGAACGGCGACGGCCCCTGCGGAATCGCGGTCATCTGCGCTCTCCCTGAATTTCCGCCTCGATGAGCGACACGTCGTCGATCTCGAGCAGCGGAGCGTCCTTCCCCCCGACGAGAGCCGGGTCGATCGAGAACCCCAGCTCCACGATCCCCTCGCCGGCGGCGGGCTCTTTCGCGCCCGTCGGCCCGGCGTTGAACTGCTTTCCCGTCACGGTGAGCGCGGTCCACGCCCCCTTGCGCACGGAGACGATCGACGTCCACGGGTCCGCGGTGTCGCGCTTTTCGAGCCGCATCCCGACCTGCACCGCGGGGGCGTTCGTGCGCACGCGCAGGCGCACGGTCAGGTTCCGGCTCCACGGCGCCGGGCGGTCGAGCGAAATCCAGGCCGCGACGACCGGGCCTTCGGCTTCGCCGGTTTCGAATCCGGCGGGTTTGGAAGCGTAGTCTTCGAGGAGCCAGGTGCGCTGGCGGGGCCGGAGGGCGTTGAACGGGGCGAGGCGGCGGGCGGCGTCCTTCGGCTCGAGTTCGGAGGCGAGGGCGACGGCCGTGGGCGTCACGATGACCGCGCCGGTAAGGGCGAGCGGTTCGTCGGCGAAGCGCCACCGCGCGCCGGAGGATTCGACGTAGGCCTCGCCCGCCTCGACGAACAGGCAGGTCGCGTCGTTCTCGCGGCCCAGGATGGCGACGGTCCCCTTTTTCATAGCCACGAGGTCGCCGTTCACGCGGAACGCCGCGCCCGTGGACGTGGTGATCGTGTCGTGGACCGAAGCGCCGCTCGCGATGCGCTGCTTCGACGCCGTGACGTCGCCGTTCACGTCGAGGAGCCGGACGCTGGCGAGCACCGCCGGGTCGGGACGGCGCGGCCGGCCCGGGGCGGGCTTCACCGGATCGGGCTCGGGCTTCGTCGGCTCCGGCTTCAGCGGCTCCGGCTGCGGCGCCTCCGGCTGCGGCGGCGGCGGATCCTTCGGACCCACAGGGCCCGGCGGGTCCGGCTGCGGCGGCGGCGGCTCGGGCTTCGGCGGCTCGGGCTTCGGAGGCTCCGGACGGACGGGGTCGGGAAGCGGCTTCGGGTCGGTTTTCGGGATTTCGCGCGTGCCGGCGACGCCCTCCTCAGCCGGCTTCTCGCGAGGGGTCCGGGGCTCGGGCGGTGCCCCGCCAAACGTACGCCAGGCGAGGATCCCGACCACGAGGGAAGCGGCGATCGTGACGGCGGCGGCCCACGGGAACCCATTGGTGGGCCTGGAGATATGGCGAGTCGTGGTTCTGTCCGTCCCCGCCAGGACCACCGCGGCCTGCCGGCAGGCGTCACAGTCCGCCAGGTGCTCCAGCACCCGCTCCCGCTCGGCCGCAGGAAGCTTCCCTTCCGCCATCTTCGCCAGCACTTCGAGTCCGGGGCACGCCATACCTATCCGTCACCGCCCGCGCCCGAATAGTACACGCAATTTTTTTCTCGCCCGGATCAGCGTCGGCGACACCGCGTTCATCGGAATCCCCATCACCCGCGCGATTTCCTTGTAGCTCGCCCCGTCGAAATGAAAGAGCTTCAGGATCAGCCGGTCCCGCGCCGGAAGCGCGTCCAGCGCCGCCTTCACCGCCTCGCTCCCCGGCGCCTCCTCGTCCGCCACCCCCGGCGCCATCGGCTCCGCCACCTCCTCCAGCGGCTTGAACCGCAACCACCCCTTCCGCATCTCCGTCCTCACATGGTTCAACGCCACCTTCGTCGCGATCGCGCGCAGGTACCCGCCCAGCGTGGACTCCCCCGCAAACCTCCGCAGCGCCGCGTGGTCGTCCTTCACCAGCGCGAGCAGCACCCCCTCCACCACCGCCTCGACGTCGTCCATCGACACCGGCCCCACCGCCCGCGCGAGCGCCGCGCGCGCCGCCGCCTCGATCCCCCCGCGGTGCAGGCGCAGAAACTCCTCCCAGGCGCCCGGCGCCCGGCGGAGACAGCGGTCGAGCAGGTCGCGGTCGTCCATCCGTCCTCCACATTCCCACTACGAACATCGGACGGCGACCGGGTCCAACCACGCCGTAGATCGAGTTTTTCTCACGCTCTCAATGCGACATCGGCCCGCGCAGCTTCCGCGCGAACAGCCGGATCCACAGGATTTCCAGCACGATGAACAGGGCGAGAGCGGTGAAAAGGGCGAGGCCGAGAGTGGCCGCACCGGCCACCTTGAAGGGATGAGCGGACATTTCCATCCGCATCATCTCCCCTCAGGAATCTCAGCCGGATCCGGATCCTTCGCCGGCGCGGGGTTCGACGGCGGCCGGGACGGGCGGAATGGAGGTTTGCATGGCGGGTCTCCTGATACACGTCCCCGTACTTCCAACGCCCGCAGCATTGCCGCTCATTCCCGCCGACAGACTACGAACGCGGGCGGAGCAGTGCGGCGCGGGACTGCGCGAGAGCCTTGAGAGCGTCCTTCGCCATCACGAAGGCGTCCCGGATGGTGTCCGCTTCAGTAATTAACTCTGGATCCGTGGGGCAGCGGACCAGGAACCCGCCTTCCGGCGCCTCCTGCAGCCACAGGACGAGCTTCCCGTCGCTGACGGTGTACCGGCGATGGTCGCGCATTCTCTTCCTCACAAGGAGCAGCCTACACCGCGGTCGCCGCAGGATGGCCAGGGAAATGGGTTCACCTGAGCGGGTCGGCCGGCCGCAGGGCGAATTCCGTGGCTCCCGCGCCGGCTCCGCCCTCGCGAAACGAGAAACGAGGCACGAGAAACGATGAACGAACCCAGGTCCGGAGCCGGCAGCCCCGCGAAATCCCGTCCCCGCTCGCGGCAATCCTACTCGACTCCGTCCGCCCGCGTGACGAGCCCGTCCCCGTTCGAATCGCACCGCGCAAACGCGTTCTCCGGGCCCTCGAACTCGTCGCGCGTAACTTTGCCGTCGCCGTTGAAGTCGTAGCGGGTCATGAAGGCGTTGGCCTTGCCGCGGAGATCTTTCACGCGATCGATGTAGCGTTCGAGTTCGTCCCGGCTGATCGTCGGGTCTTCCTTTTCGTTCCGGTACCCGTTGATGGTGTTCCAGAGCCGGTCGCTGCCGTCGAATTCCTTGCGCTCGAGCTCGCCGTTGCCGCTCGCGTCCATCCTGCGCAGCACCGCGTCGGGGTCGCGGCCCGGGACGCCGCCCCAGCCGCGGATCTGGTTTTCGATCAGCTCCTCCTTCGAAACGAGCCCGTCGCTGCCGCGGTCGAGCGCGTCCATGTAGCCCTTCGGCAGGCCGAACTCGCCCAGCTCCAGCTTCTTGTCGTGGTCCCGGTCCTGCTGCTCGAAACTCTCAAGGTCGACTTCCTTTTCGTCGTCGCCGCTCGGGCGGCGGTCGATGCCCTTGTATTCCTCCTCGGAAAGCCAGCCGTCGCGGTTGCGGTCGGCGGCGTCGTGGACAAAGCTCGCGAGTTCGTTCCTATTGAAGCGGCCGTCGGCGTTCGCGTCGTGGAGTCCGAAGTCGTCGAGGCCGCGGAAGTACTCGCGGCGTTTCGGGGCTTTGGCCTGGGCCTGCTTGCGGAGCATCTCCTCCATCTGGCGGATTTCCTGCGCGGTGACCTTGCCGTCCTGGTCGCCGTCGTAGCGCTTCCAGAAGGCCGCGCTGGAGTATTCGGACTTCGAAATCGCGCCGTCTTCGTTGGCGTCGTACTTTTTCAGGTAGTTCATCGCGACCTTGGCGGGCGACTCGGCTTCGGGCTGCATTTCCTGGGCGGCCGCGATCGCACCGAGAGCGAGGAAGATGAAGGGCCTCATTTGCCGCCCTTTCCCTTTTCCTTCCCCTTTACCTTTACCTTCTCTTTGTTTGGCGCGGCCTCCCGCTTGACCCTCTTGTGCTCCGAGCATCCGCAGGAGCAGTGGCAGGGGGTCTTGCAGGAGCACGGCATGGAGCAGGGGCTCATGGATAATCCTCTCGACAAGTTTCCGGCCGGGTCGTTCCCGTACCCCCGCCCGCGCCCGCGCCCGCGCCCGGCAGTTCCGTTCGGATCACAGCGGCGCATGCCGCAGTCAACGACCGGGCGCGGGCGCGGGCACGGGCGTGGGAACGGGTTCGGTTTTCGCGTTTCATTTCAGCGGCACCCTCAACAGCCGCTCGAATTCCTCCTTCTTCAGGTACCTCGCCCCCTCGTGCGAGACATCCTTCAGCGCCCCGCCGTCTTCGTCGATCATCCGGTCGAACGGGAACGCCTCGAGCGCGATCGCCCCTCCGCCTCGCGGCCCGGCGAACGCCGCGACAATCGAGGGGACCGCGGGCTTCGTCACGTCCGCAACGAAGATCCCGTCCCCTGTCGAGAGCACCGCGTAACGCTGGAGGAACGGCGGGTTGTAGGCGTGCACCAGCGCGATCGCCTCGTTCCTGTCCTGCGCCTGGATGCGCGCCATCATCTGCGGCTTTTCAGGGTCCGTGACCTTCATGATCCACAGGTACCCCATCCGGTTCCCGTCGTCGCGCAGCGTGTCGAGCGTCCCGTAGACGTAGTCGTTCTCCTCGCTCGGGATCTGGCCGCCCTCGGAGCCCAGGTCGAAGCTCGACCCGAATGCGATCGCGCCGACGCGCGCTTCGCGGTAGCCCTGGAGCATGTTTTCGAACCCGCGGATCAGCTTCATCGCCGACGGCTCGGTCGCGTCGAAGATCCTGAACCCGTACACGTCGTCCGCCACGAACGCCAGCAGGCGCGCCTTCGTGCGCTGCTCTTTGCCCGGCGCCGGACGCGAATACTGGAAGTACGTGATCACGCGCGTCGTCACGCCCGCCGCCGAGGTCGCGCCCCCACGCCCCATCGAGGCGCGCCCCAGAACCTTCGGTGCCGCCGCGTCCCCCACGTCCGCCGCGAGCAGCCCGCCTTCCCCGTCCGCCACGTACGCGATCGGGCCGTTCACCGATATGTCCCGCGCGTCCGCCGTCGCCAGCCGCCCGATCTCCTTCGCCCGCGCCGGATTCGAAACGTCCACGATCCGCACGCCGTCCTTCCCGTCGCACACGTACAGCCGCTTCCCCGCCACCGCCAGCTGCCACGGCCCCGACGCCTCGATCCGCCCCGCCAGCTTCGGGAAGACCGGGTTCGACAGGTCGATCACCGAGACGCCGCCGGAAGCGCTTCCCACGAACGCCCACTGCGCGCGGCCCTGGAGGGGGTCGAGGACGAGGGCGACGCCGCGCGCATCTTTCACGGGGACGGTGGCGGACGGGCGGGTGCCTTCGGGGTTCTTGCGGTCGAACGCGACGACTTCGAGGCCGGCGGTCGTGGTGACGAAGAAGAAGTCGCGCATCAGGCGGAAGTTCGGCGAGCCGAGGCCCCACGTGGCCGAGGCGCGGTGGCACTCGACGCAGGCGCGCGCTTCGGGGCGCGTCGTGTGCGTCTGGTGGTGGATCATCGTCATGCCCGAGAGCCCCGCGGCCGTGACCGGCATCCCCTGGTCGATCAGCCGCTTCCCCCGGGCGTCGCGCGCCGTGCACATCGTCGAGAAGCCGACCATGTACGGCGAGATCATGCCCTCGGGGTTCACGCCCAGGCGGAACTCGCGGTACGTCGCGAAGACCTTTTCGAGCGTCGTGACGCGCCCGGGCGTGCGCACGCCGGAGAGGATGTCGAGCTGGCTGAACGACTCGTTGCGGTCGAAATGGAACCCGAAGAAGTTCGTGGTCCAGCCGTTGTGGCAGGTGTAGCACTCGAGCTTCGCGTGCTGCGACGTCATCGCCCGCGAGCCCGCTTCGCTGAAATGCTTCGACCCCTTCGTCACCACGTCCTTCACCTGCACGACCTCGTGCTCCTTTCCGTCCACTTTCGACGTCAGGATCGCCACGCCGTCGTCTCCGCGCCTCAGATGGTCCAGGACCTGGCCCTTTTCCGTCGTGAAGTCCGCGTACGCCTCGAACGTCCCGTGGCACGTCGTGCACTCGATCTCGACGGCGTGCTCCATCTGCCCGTAGATGTTCCCGTCGCCCATCGTGTCGCGCGCCGTGTGGCAGTCGACGCAGTGCATGCCTTTCGCATGATGGACGTCCGGCGGCGTCACCCTGTCGTCGCGGATGTACCACGCGCCGTTCAGGCGCATCGGCGTCGTCCCCGGCACCTGCGGCCCGCCCGGCATCCCCGGCGGCATCTGCGCCATGCCGCGGAAAGAAAGGCCGATGGAGGCGTCGCCGTAGTGGCAGTGCGCGCACGTCGCAGTCGGGATCGCGCTCGTGAGCTGGTGCCGCAGAGGATGCCCCGCCTCGAACTTCGACACCGTCGCGTCCCCCGTCTCCGAGAGCCCGTCGTCCGCGTACGTCACGTGACACGCCGCGCACCCCTCGCTCCGGTAGTCCCCGTCCATCCCCAGCCGCCCGCGCACCGCGCGCCCCCGGCTCCACAGGTGGCACTGCATGCACGACTTGCGCGGCACGTCCCGGTAGTGCGCCGCCACCTTCGCCGAATCCCCGAAATCCTCGTACGCCGGAATCCGCGTGAGCGACGCCAGGCCGTCCGCGGGCACGTCCCCGTCGTCGTCCTTCACGTCGAAAATCGAGTGCCGCGGCGTCCGCGTCTTCACTACGCCGTTCTCGTAGAGCCCGTCACAAAGATGGCCGGCGGTGGTGCCATGCAGGGACTTGAAGAGGTTCTTCGCTTCCGCCGCGTGGCATTCGCCGCACGTTTTCGCGGCGACGCGGAGGTTGGAGGGATTTGTGAAGCGGATCCAGTCCGGGTCGAAGTCCAGGGCGAGGACGCGCTCGTCGTTGGGCGGCGGCTCCTTCGGTTTCACGTGGGCCGAAGCGAGCGTCGTGGCGGTTCCGTTCCCGCCGTGGCAGCCGATGCACGAAAGCGGGAACCAGGGGTGCATCTCCTCGATCCCCTGGTGACACTTCACGCACCCCGGCGAGTCCTCGTTCACGTCGGGCGCCGCTTCCGACGGATGCGTCGCGGGCTCCTCCGCGCGGGCGAGGAGCAGCGCGGCGGCCGTGGCCGCGCCGACGATCCAGAAGAGGCGGATGCGGTTCAAGGGCGTAGAATCGACTCCGTGGCGGTCGCCCTCATCGTGGCCGGCGTGCTCCTGCACGCGGCCGGGTATTTCTGGCTCGTCGTCCTCGCGTACCGGGAGACGCCGACCGCCGGCCGGATCGCGCTGTTCGTCTGGCCGCTCGCGTTCATGGTGATGCTCCTCCGGCGCGACGCGGTCGCCGTCAAGGCGTTCGTGCTCGCCGCGGCGGGACTCGCGATGGCGTGGGGCGGATCCGCGATGCTGCCGGATCCGCCGCCGGAGCCGGACATCCTCAAGGTCATCGGGCCGGCGAAATAGGGGCGACCTCCCTTCGCCCGCCGGCGTCCGCTTCGCCTAGCCATAAAGCTCCTTCAACGCCTTCGCCTTCGCATGCTCCGCCTTCGCCCCCATCAGATGGCAGAGCGTCGGCGCCACGTCGATCGTCTGGAACTCCGCCAGGTTCTGCCCGCCCTTCCGCAGATCCGGCCCCGCCGCGAACATCGCCACCTTGCCCAGCTCGTCCGAGCGGTCGCCGTGGTCGAGCCCGTTGCGCTGGTTCAGGTCCTTGTCGCGCCCGAACTCCGGCAGCACGAGCAGCGTCGTCGACTCGCGCAGGTCCGCGTCCGCCTGGATCGCGTCCCAGAGCTTCCCGATCTCCGCGTCGTTCTTCCGGATGACTTCGACGTACGCGTTGTAGCTGTTGTGCGCCACGTCGGCGTTCATCAGGCCGATGCCCAGCACGCGGGGCTTGAAGATGCGGAAAAGATTCATGGCGACGCGGATGGACTTCGCGTCCTCGGCGCCCGGGCCCGTGATGTTCGTCGTGTTGGCCGAGATCTCGTCGAGGATGAACTGCTTCACCTTCCTGTGCGTCTCGGCGTCGTTCCTGAGCGTCCCGTCGGCGATCTTCTTCACCTCGCCGGGATCCATCGACTTCTCCAGCTTCTCGAGCAGCTTCGCCTCCGCGTCGCCTTCCTTCTTCGGCCGCCCGAACCGGTCGATGATGTCGCGGAATTCGGCGTTGAAGATGCCGTCGCCGCTGATCAGGTTGGCGCCGTAGGAGGCGCCGTAGTCCTTGTGCTCGCCGTACGCGTAGTTCAGCGTCTGCGTGCCGCCGGACGTCGAGAGCCAGACTTCCTTCGCCGGGAGCGCGAGCTGCTTTCTCAGGTACTCGAACACCGTCGGGTTCTTGCCGCGCTGGTTCTCGCGGATCCCCAGCTCTTCGACGCACCCCGTGAACAGGCCGAGCGCCGCGCCGTAGTGGCCGACGTTCCGCGCCTTCATGTTCGGGCAGACGACCCCCGACTTCGCGATCCGCATCAGGTTGGGTATGTTCTCCGGCGTCCCGATCGTCTCGCGGCTCCTCACCCCGCCCGCGAACGCGACGAGGATCACCCTCTTCGTCTTGAACCCCGTGTCCGCCCACGCCACGCCTTCCTTCAACAGGCCCGGCAGGAACGAAGCTCCCGCCGCAACGACCGCCGAACTCTTGATGAATTCGCGACGCGTCAACGACATGTCGAACTCCTTTCTTCGCTGCCGGCCCGGGCCGGCAGCGAAGAAAGGAGTTCGACATGTCGTTGACGCGTCGCGAATTCATCAAGAG
>JACPRD010000097.1 GCA_016190145.1 Planctomycetota bacterium
CTCGGAGCACCTCTGTCTCACGGCGTTGGCTTTCACTCCCATTGCCGCTCCCGTCTGCTTCGCGCTCTTCTCCTCGAAGTAATGCGCGCGGATGACTTCGCGCTGGCGCGGCGGGAGAAGCAGGATCGCCGGGCCGAGATCCGAGATCTCGATCCCCTCCGGCGCGAAGTCCGCAGGGTCATCCGGGAGGACTGCGGCCAGATCCCTCTCGGGGAGCCCGTGGACGAGGATTGCGGCGACCCGGCGCTTCTTCAGAATTGCGAACCAGACGCGTCGGGCGACGCACGTCACGAACCGGGCGGCCTGGCGGATTTGTGTGCCGCGGCGGACTGCTTCGAGGCACTGGACGACGGTCTCGGACACAGCATCCTCGACATCTTCGCCACGCAAGCCGCGCTTACGGAAGAACCTGCCGAGGAAGGCCTTCCGGTCCTGCGGAAAGTCCTCAGGGAGTGGGGGCTGTTGGCTGTTGGCTGTTGGCTGTTGATCTCCGGTCTCGACCACTACCAGCTGCGACATACCGCCTCCCATCTTGAATTTCTGGAGCTTCCCACATAGCCCAGCACCTCCCCCGGTGAGTCCCTACACTCTATGTGGATCTGCCGCAAGAAACGCCACGTAAAATCCAGAATCTTTCGCCTGATCGGCAAAGTCCGACTCCCCCGCCGCCGGGTGCCTCCTCACAATCTTCGCCCCCCTGTACGCCAGCTCGCGCCGGCGCGACGCCGCCGGCTCCACGTCCAGGAAACGCCCGAGATCCTCCGCCATGGCCGCCGCGCGCGCCTCCCGCTGGAACCGCACCGGCGTATCCCCCGACGCGTGCTCCCCCGCGATCATCATCCTGCGCGCCACGACGCGTCCGACCGCTGCGTCGCGCGCCCGGCACACGCCCCCCCCTCCCCCCCGCGCCGACCCGCGCCTGGATCTCGTACCTTCCCACCCGCCTGAGATCGATCAGCGTCGGCGCGCTCCCCGGCATCGTGGGCCCCGTCGGCGGCGGCTTGACCTCCCTCACCACCGTCCGCGACGCCGCCTCGTCGTACGCGAGGAACTGCGACGGCGGCGTCCCGCACCTCGGGCACGGCGTCGCCGCGTCCACGCGCTCGAAGTCGGTGCCGCATTTCAGGCAGGAGACTTTCATGCGGGGGACATCTTCGCCGGGGGGAGGGTGGGGCTACAGGAACATTTGGATGGGGAGAATCCGGGGGTAGTTTCATCGGACAGCAACGCGGGACTCTATCCGGTTCAAGTTTGCCGGCTGGCCGCTGGTCCCACCGGCGGGGGACCTGACGGATGTCCTGTTGCGACAGCGTGTAGAAGAGATGCCGGAGGGGTACGCCTTCTTTACCGAATACGACATGTACGCACTGATCCGTGCCGGCTGCGGCGCTTCGAGGCTCACTGAGCTTCTGTGTGGCATCCCCGCAGGATGCGCCGGCGCCCACTTGCAGGCGGCCTTGCGCCTCCTGACGGGCCGGCATCGCCTGGGCCGGAGGTATGCGGGCGAGCTGATCGCCGCTCGGTTCGGCGAAAAGGCGGCCAGCACGGACGGAACCATCGTGGAATTCGAATGGAAGACCAGCGAGGCCCTGAAGCCGGCCTACGAGGAGGCACTGGAGGCGGTGCGCAAGGCGGAGGAAACCAATGTCCACGAGACGAATTGCCGGATCAAGGGCAGGAAGCCGTGGCTCGGGGTCGCCGCCGCCGCTCTGATCGTGGTCATCCGCATCGACAAGGACCGCAGCAAGGCCGCCTGGCACCAATTCCTCGGCGGCTTCTCCGGTATCCTCTGCACCGACCGCTACGAGGCCTACGCTGGCCACGCACTCCACCTGCGCCAATGCTGCTGGAGCCACCTGAAACGGGCTATCAAGGCTCTCGTGGACGCCAGCGCCGCCGCGGTCGGTGTTGACCGCTGGTCGGTCAAGCCACGCCCTCCCTACTGCCTCTGGTACAATCCCCGGCGACCCTTTCCGTAGCCACCACCGCTCGCACCGTCAGGCGGCGCTGGAGAGGGAGTGAACGCCTACCACCCGAGCACTTCCCGGCCCGTCGAGCCGCACACACCTGAGGGCAACGAACGACGTGCTGGTGGAGACGCACGTGTGATAGCCCATGCGCGAGTGAAGCTGGGCTGACCTGTTGGCCCGCAAGAAGACAAAGATGGGGATCCATAACGACGAACGACAAGGGGACATCCGAGGAACGCCGCGGTCCATTGTTGCTGTCCTCGTTCGGTGGACCGGCATTCTGATATGCTTCGCGGCCGCGGCGGCGATCCTTGGTCTCGCTGGTCTTACCGTGTGGTGGTACAGGTGCGCGACAAAACCCCGTTCCACGGCTTGGTTCATGCGCAACGAGACGGTCTTAGTGGCTGATTCGGATCCGAGATTGACGCCAACCTTCTTTTCGGCCCTCGTCGCGGGTCAAACAACTCGTGGGGACGTCGAAGGCGCCATCGGGCCGTCGGGGTGCCCATACACCGATGAGCGCGTGCACCTGGCGCCATACATGAGGCGCCGTGTTTGGAAGCACCGCGACTACTTCCTGGGCCTCTTCCTGGAGAAAGACAGCGAGGCCACAAGCTCCAAAGTCAACTACTGGGAACTCGCCTATGTCGATGAGGTTCTCGTCGGCATCTCAGTTGACTTTCACTGGCCGAGTTCGAGCCGGGTCCGAGCCGTTCAACACGCTGCTGTCCGCAGAAATGCCCGGATCACCGCCTTTGGAAAAGGACCCGCGGCGGGCCAACCTCTCGGCGAGCGACTCTCGACCTTTCGAGCAGGGGATGCATGTACCCGACTGCTTGAGCTACTGGGTCGCCCGGGCCTCATCTACACGAGCCATGAGCTGGAGGTCTGGGTGTATGTAGGTGGATGGGACAACGAGTTTCGGTGGTTGCAGTACGACGAATCAAACCTGCCCATGGCCAGCTGGCCAGCCTCCCTCTGCTGTTACGTGAAGAACGGAGTCCTCCTTCGAAATCCGCTGGAACTCCCGACGGTAGTCGACGATTTGTCGGAGTTCGACGGTTGGGAATCCTGGATGTCACGCGAGAGTCGCTGAGCCGGCTGATCTCATCCTCGAAGACAACCTCGACCGGAAGGCGTTCATCCGGACTTGCGGTACTCTCAACCTCGACCAATCGGGCGACCACCCGATCAATGGCACGCGCGCCCTCAACGCGAGCAGACAGTCCGTCGCAGATGCCCTCCGCGTCTCGGAGGCCTCAGGTCAGGTCGTCCGCCTCCCCGACGGATGGAGTGTGGCACGCGCCTGAAATGCGGTTCCCGGTTCCCTATATTGGCGGGAACCGGCAAGACCCGCCGCCCAGACCATGCCCCCCGCCGGACGTACACTTCTCTTCCTTGCCTGTTCGTGGTTTTCCTCACACGATCAAGAGCGAGATCGCGCGGCCATCGAAACTCGGGCACCCGCTCATCAATTCACGAGGACTGCGATCTGCGTCGCGGTGTGGTTGTGGTTATCCCAAGCTGTCCCTTTGATCTGAACCCAAGCGCCTCGGGCATGCATGTCGACGGTTCCGGTGATGGTCCTCTGATAGAGGTCGCCGTTGTCGAACCTCTTGTCGCGGTCTGCGTCAACGAACGGGTCCGTCGGAAGTTTCCCGCTGGGCTGGTAGTTGAAGATGGCCTCGACGGAGTCCACCACTACCATCTTCAGATAGGCGTAGTCGCCACCCCAGAACTCCACGCCACCCGTGACTTCGTACGTGAGGTCGCCGTTTGGGTCGGAGCGCAAGGCGACCCTGACCCAGACCTTGTGCCGTCCGGCCTCATCCACCTGCGTGAAGCCCTCGCGGATCACCGACGATCGAAGCCCCCAGATCTCTCGATTCGGGGGCGCGAAGGGAGAGGGGATGATGTAGTCCTCATCCGCGTTCCTGCCTTGCTTGTCCTTCACCGGGTGCTCATCCACCGCCAGCTGGCAGAGCACTGGCGGACCGAAGACCAAGCCCGATGAAGTCTGAAGGAGGCATGCGTCACCCAAGGATTCAGATGCACCGTTGATCGGACCGTCGTAAATCCCGTAATCCGGCGTGTGCGGCACTTCGATGAACGCTCCTGCGTTCGCCTCATAGAGGACCCGCTTCCTGACGAAGACGAGAGGGCGAGGGTCCCGTCCTTCCGTGATCGCCCGTGCCGACCCTGCGTCCCCTGCTCCGACCATCAGCGGATTGCGCTGTGACGAGGCCATCGCCCAGGCAGGAGAGTCGCGCACGATGATCTGGCTTCCGGAGGGTACGCGGCGTGTTTCGTCGGGCATCTTTGGAACTCCGAATGCTCTGCTCATGTGTTGGGTTGTTGGAAGCCTTCCCCGCGCATGGCTCCGATGGGGGCTCCTCTATCGCGGACTCTCGCCCATGATGGAGCCGGTCACGGAAGCCTACGATTGGCAAATCTTGGAAACCTACAATTTCGCCGTGTTGACCCCCGCCGAGAAAATGACCGTACCCGTCCCGGAAACCGTGGCCTTGAGCCTGACATACCGGAACGCGATCCCCGTGGTCTTCGTGGGCGCCGCGAAACCGACGACGAGCCCCGAGTTTGTCGTGACGTCGGACCACCCCTGCATGTCATTCGAACCTTGGGTCACCAATCCGAGCGATGTTGCACTGTTGACCACGACCGTCACGTCGAGCTGGGTCGAATTGTTGTCTCCCATGGCGAGCGCGGGCGTGAAAGCGTCCACTCCGTCGACGACCGTCAGTTCCTGAGCGACCTTGACGTACATTGTCTACCTCCTTGTTCTGAAGAAGCCTACTGGCGGGAAATGCCGGCCGTGACCGGCCCGATGCTGTTGATTCCGCTGGCGGGGCCTGCGACCAGGATGCGAAAGACCTTGAAGCCGAGGCCCGTGACGGCGTTGAAGACGTTGAGGCCGAGCTGGTTGATGTTGAGGCTCTGGACGTCGGTCCAGGCGCCCGCGATCTCGTTCGCGCCCTGAACCACCAGGGTCATGGAGGCGGAGGCGGTGAAGGCCAGAAGTGTCGCCTCGATCTGGAGCGCGTTTCCGGGCGCGAGCGCGAACGCGCGGGAAACCTCGACGCCACCGCTGGCGATACTGAGCAGGTTGAACACGGCGACGACCTGGGCCCCCGGGAGGCGCGACGGGGCGGCGGATGGGGCGGAACAGGACGACGGGCAGGCGCCCTCCAGGGCGGGGGCGGCTTTCGCTCACGACATGGGATGGATCTCCTCTCTTACTTCCCTGCGACCTTGAACAGGATCACGAGCACGATCCACTGGAACGCGGCCGACCAGGCGACGAGCAGCGTGGTGAGGCCATAGTCCAGGACGACGAATTGCGAACTGAAGACTCTCGGGCGGTACGCGGCCACAAGGGCGAGCGCGATCCAGTGGCCAACGCAGTAACCGCACGAGAACAGCTTTCCGAGCCACGGGCTCCATCGCGTCGCGGTCTCGCGGAACGAGCGGAAGACGACCGTTTCGGAAACCGTGAACGCGATCGAGGCCGTCACGAAGGACAGGAGCAGGACGGCCACGTCAGCCGCCGCCGCAGCAGCGGGCGACGGGGCGGAGGAAGTACTTCCGCGTCATCGGACGCCTCCTTTCGAGAAAGCGGGGATGCCCGACGCGACTTCGAAGCCGGGCGGCAATTCGATCTCAGGCGGGTCCGGGAGCTGCGGGGCGAGGGGCACGACTGCGCGCGGGCAGACGCTTCCGTCGCAGTCCCGCTCCCCCGGCGCGGGCCGGAGCGGGGCGGGCATGTTGTAGGGGAGGACCAGGAGTTCGAGATGTCCCTGGGCGTGGGCATCAGCCTGGGCCATGAGCGTGATGCGGACCTGCCGGCCGCGCGCCGGGGGGACGGTGACGAGCGACTTGCCGGGGCGATCTGTGAAGAGCGACAGGAGGTCTTCCCAGGATCCGTCGTCGCGGGCTTCGGCGAAGTCCAGCCAGAGGCGGCCCCGGGACGTGAGGCTTTCGACGTGGACGACGCCGAGCAGCCAGGTGCCCGGGGGCACGCGGAACGGGCCAAGGACCCGGACTCTCGGAGTCGCGGGGGGATCGATGTAGAAGTGCTCGGAGATGGCGGCGATTTCGTTGCCTTCGGGGTCGGACACAGAGGGGAGCCGCTTATCCGACATGGCGATTTTCCTCCGAACGGATTTCGCGGGCGGCGACGAGGCGGAGGGCGATAGAGGCGACCACGGCCGGCCGGTCGCCGGCGTTCTCGAGGACGACGCGCGTCCGGCGTCCGACGAGAGCCACGGCGGCGAAATGCACGATCCCGGGCCAGGCGTCCCACCGGCCCGCCGGGTGCGGCGACCAGTTGCCGGGAGAGTCGCTGCCCTCGAACCAGGCCCAGACCTTTCCGTCGGAGTGGATCCAAGCGATGTCGGTCTCGAGCCCCACGAGCAGGCGGGGCCAGGCGAGCACGAATGGGTCCAGCCGGAGCTGCTCGCCGGGGTCGAGCGAGAAGCGTTTCGCGAGGACGATCCGGCCGCGGAACCGCGCGCGGGGGTCGTCGGGGACGCCGGGGGCGCGGGGGTCGTCGCTCATGCGGTGCGCTTCCACATGTAGACGACGAAGTACGGCTGCACGACGCTCGTCGCGGAACCCGTGAATGTCGGCGCGCTGACCGATCCGCTGGGCGTTCCGGCGCTCACGCCCTGCGTTTTCTCGCGCGCCCGGCTCGTGGTGTCGTTGGATCTTTGCCAGTCGCCGATGGACGTCACGCTTCCGCCCGTGCCGAACGAAGCCGAACGTGCGACGACGGCGGTGGCGCCGAACATGAAGGGGATTTCGTGCTGGTGTGTGGCCAGCGCATTCCCGGAAAAGGTCGGTGCGGAGCACGATCCGGCGGCGGCTACGGTCTTCGCGCCGCCGGTTTCCTCGACGGTGTCGAAGTCCGAGTCCGCCGCGTTCAGGCCCACGAGGACGCGGCCGGCGGCGATGGCGCTCCAGGTGCCGTAGCCGAGAAGCGTGTTCGGGTTGGTGGAGACGACGGCGGTGAAGACGCTGCCCACGGGGAAGGCTTCGCCGCCACTCACGGTCGCCCACGCCGGATTGGCGGCGGCTCCCTGGGTTTTGAGGAACTGCCCGCTCGTGCCGGCGGCGAGGCGCGCCCAGCCCGAAGCGCCGCGGTAGAGGATGTCGCCCTGCGCGGCGGAACCGATGAAATCCAGGACCTCCGAGAGCGTGCACTCCTCGACGATGCCGGCGCCCGCGGTCTTGCGGCCGAGGACGCGCGAGGTGGCTGAGAGGGCGAGCGGGTCGCTGCCGCCGGGCTCGTGCGTCGCGTGGTGCGGCTGGACGCCGCCCTGGCTCATGCCTCGAAGGGTCGGCATGCTACGCGTCCTCCATCAGGTCGAAGCCGCCGATGATCCAGGTCGGCGCGACCGTGGAGGCCCAGGTGTAGACAAGCAGGGAGCCCGTGACACCGATGACGACGCCGTCGTGCAGGTCGGGGTTGAAAACGGAACCGAGCCAGGCGGGCTGGGTCCATTCGTACAGCACGCGCGGCGCGTCGGCGCCGCCTCCGGCGGAACTGGCCGTGGCGTTGTATCGGAACGCGAAACCCGCACTCTCCAGCGAGTCCGACATCGTCGCCTGCGGCGTGATGGACGTGCCTCCGGACGAGTAGCGGTTCGTGGGATCGAGGACGAGGGCGACGTGGATCGTCCCGCCCGCGATCGTGCCGTCCTGGCAGAGCGCGAAGTTCGACAGCACCACGCGGTGGCTCGCGACGGCCTGGCTGATGAGAAACGTCGGCGTCGTCGCGACGAAGCTCGTCTGCCCCGTGATCGCCGTCCCCGGCGTCTGGTGCGCCACCGCGAAACGCCGGCCGCCGATGCAGGAGCCGTAGGCTTTCGCGCGATCCTGGTACCGCTGGGGCTCGAACAGGTACGTCAGGGGAAGTTCAGGCATCAGGTTCTCCAGGGTTTGACGAGCGCCGCGAGGATGGCGGTGCCCGAAGCGCCGACGCCGGTGTACCTGAGGCGCACGAATCGCGCCGCGATCCCCAC
>JACPRD010000098.1 GCA_016190145.1 Planctomycetota bacterium
AGGAACGAAGCTCCCGCCGCCACGACCGCCGAACTCTTGAAGAATTCGCGACGCGTCAACGACATGTCGAACTCCTTTCTTCGCTGCCGGCCCGGGCCGGTCGGGGTGTCATTCCGATCAGTCTGTTTCGTGCTTCGTGCTTCGTGCTTCGTTCGACGCACGAGGCACGAAGCACGAAGCACGGATGATCAATAGTGCTGATACTCCTCCGAATCGATGATGGCCTGGATCGCCAGCCTCGCTTTTCCCTTTTCCACCGCCGCCGCAAACGCGCTGACCTCGGATTCGGTGGGACTGCGGCCGACCAGCTTCCGGAACGTGTCGCGCACCCATTGCTTCGCGTCTGAGGCCTTCGGCTCCGCCATCTCCTTCGAATCCGCCATCACCTTCGCCAGCACGCTCCGGATCGGCGTGGGGTCGGCCAGGGCCTGCAGCGCGTTCCGGAACGAGCGGAATTCCTCCCAGGTCGGACGGCGGCCCAGCAGATCCACGTAGAGCGACCGGATGAACTGGTGGTCCGATTTGCGCCGGAGCCCCTGCGCCCGCGCGAGATAGTCGTCCCCCAGCAGCCACTCCTTCTGCACCTCGTGAAATGCCTTCGGATCCGCCGCGACCCGCGCGACCGCCTGCTCGAGCAGCCCCGCGGGGATCGCCTCCCCGGTCAGGCCGCGGTGCAGGCGCTGGAGCAGGATCTCATGGAAGCCTTTCTGCTTCAGCACGATCGAGACGAGGTCCGACTGGCTGGCGCCGGACTCGTTGAAGAGCTTGCCTTCGTATCCGTCGTACATCTGCTTGCCTACCTTCAGGAGCATCGGCTGGTCCTGCACCACGATCCCCAGGAGCTGTTCGAGGATGACGGTCACGTACGTGTCGTTTCCAGGATTGCGGTGGTTGAAGTACTGGCTGATCACGATTTCATGCACGGCGTCGGGAAGCGTCAGCGCGCCCGCGGAGAGGCGCTTCGGAATGGACGTCAGCCGTTCCGTGGCGGGGTGGAAGTTGTCCAACAGGAGGAAGTAGAAGAGCTCTTCCTCGTACCACATCTCGAAATGTTCCACCGAGCGCAGGAGCCGGTCCGCGAGTTCCCCCCGCGTCTCCGCGCCCGCGGCCTGGACTTCCGCTTCCGTCGGCGCGCGTCCGAGCAGGTCGAAATGGAATTCGCGGGCGATGCGGAGATCGGTGTCGGGGAGGACGAGGCGGCCGCGGGCATCGAGGCGGCCGTCGGCGCGGAGTTCCTGAGGATCGTAGAGTCGGCCCATGAAGCGGACCTGTTTCGTGGCGGCGGAGATGTCGCCTCCGGGCGTGTCGGGCGGGGATTCGGCTCCCCGGGCCTCGAGGATTTCCCTGCGGCCCTTGTCCCATCCGTACTTGCGGCACCAGGCATCGAGGGCGGCGAAGTCCGCTTCGTTTTTCGCCGCGAGGAACCTGCGGCGGAAGACGGCGTCCCAGTCCGGGCGGACGGTTTCGTCGCCGATGCGGAGGACGTCCTCGATCGGGTACGTTTCGTTCACGGCCGCTCCGTTTTCTAGGGCGGCGATTTCGATTTCGAATTTCGTGCGGCGCAGGAGTTTCCCGACGCGGGCGGTACCGTCGCGGAAGCGGACGCGGACTTCGCCATCGCGGGGGTCCTCGGGGTCCGGCAGCGCGGCCGGCGCGGGTTCGCGGCGGTCCGGCGGCGGAACGGCTGCGGGTTCCGGAGCCGGGGCGGGCGGCAGATCTGCGTTCTGCACGACGGTGCGCGCCGTTGCGGGTTTCCTTTCCGGTTTCCGCGCCTTCGCGTCCGACATGATGAGGGTCAGGACGATGCCGGCGACGGCGAGGCCTCCGAGTCCGGCGGCGGCGAAGAGGAGCGGGGAGCGGGGCGAGGCATCGTCGGGGAGCCGGTCGGTGTCGCCCTCTTCGTGGAGGGCAGGCGCGGGAGCGGGCGCCGGGACGGGCGCGGGGGCCGGGCCTTCCCCGAGGAGCTCGAAGTCGACCTTTCCGAGCGTGAACTTCGTGCCCGGGACGAGGTCGAGGCGGGCGACCGTCTTCCCGCCGGCACGGACGCCGTTCCGGGAGCCCAGGTCCACGACGGCGAGCCCCCCTCCGGTTTCTTCGATCGCGGCGTGTGCGCGGCTGAGGGTCGAGTGGTCCACGGGGATCGTGCAGTCCGCCCCGCGTCCGAGCGTGCTCCGGCCCGGCGCGAGCGGAACCTCGCGGGAGTGGCCGTCCGGCGTTGTGATGCGGATTCGCGGCATCCGGGCCCCTGTGGGGGAAGGCAAGAGCGTATGACATCCCGGGGGGGGAATAAAAGACCTACTACATCCGGTTTGGCCGGGCCGTTTCGTTCTTCATTTGCCGGGCGGGAACAGCTTGAAGATCACCGCCTGGACCGCGACGAACGCCACGATCGCGCCGGTGAAGATCAGGACCGGCGTGAGGAACCCCGACACCGCCAGGAGCCCCAGCACGAACGCCGCGCCGGCGACCCCCGTCACGATGAGCGGCGCGTTCATCGAGGAGGGGGGCGGCGCCTCCGGCGGCGGGTCGTCCTCGCGGCGGGGCTGATCGTCGAGCATCGCGCCATTGTCCCACCGGGAGGGCGCCCCCCGGTGCTAGAATCGGTCGATAATGACCCGCCCCGAAAAGAAAATCCCCGACGAACTCACCGACCTCATCGCGCGCCAGGTCAAGGCCGACTTCGACGCCGGCGCCCAGGTCCTCTCGTTCGACGAGTACCTCCGCCTCGTCGCCGCCGACCCCTACCGCCAGACCCGCACGAGCTACCAGTACATACGCGACGCCATCCTGTCGTTCGGCGCCGCCACCGTCCGCGACATGGGCCGCTCCTTCCCCAGCTTCGCCCTCTTCTCCGACCCGTTCTTCGGCGGCCAGAAACGCGTCGTCGGACAGATCCGCGTCATCGCCGCCCTCTACAAACACATCGACGCCTGCGCCAAACAGGAGGAAGACGAGTCGATCTACATCCTGATCGGCCCGCCGGGGACGGGGAAGAGCCGGATCTTCATGCTGCTGGAGAAGGGGCTCGAGGAATACTCCCGCACGGGACCGGGCGCCACCCACACCCTCGCGTGGCTCTTCCGCGAGAAATTCGAAGGCGAAGACCAGGGCCGCGGACTGGGCTTCAAGGAGCGCGAGGACCTCGCCGGCGAGACCGGGAGCTACGCCCACCTTCCCGAGGACGAGATCTTCTCCCGCGTCGAGTGCCAGGTCCGCGATCACCCGCTCTCGCTCATCCCCCGCAAGATGCGCAAGGACGCGATCTCGCGCGTCGTCGAACAGCGCATGGAAACGCTCCGCCGGGATCCGACGGACGCGGCGCGGGAGGAGCTGAAGCGGCTCGAGGCCTGGGTGGTTCCGCAGAAGCTGATCGAGATGGAGCCGTGCCGGAACTGCCAGAACATCCGCGACCGCCTGCTCGACCTGTACGAGGGCGACTGGACCCGCCTCACGAAGCACGTCCAGGTCTCGCGGTGGCACTACTCCCTCGAGATGGGCCGCGGCATCGCCGAGGTCGACCCGGGCGTGAACGTCGAAACCGAGCTCGTCCCGGCCAGCGCCGACGAGAACAAGGCGAATCTCTCGGGCCTGCTCCGCGGCATCCGCCTGTACAACTTCCACGGAAAACCCGCAGCCGCCAACCGCGGGATGATCAACTACCAGGACATCTTCAACAAGAGTCACCAGCAGCTCCAGCACCTCCTGAGCGCGGTGGAGGAAAAGACCGTCAACTTCGCCGACGTCACCCAGAAAATCGACTACGCCATCCTCGGCTCCACCAACCTCCCTGAAAACCGCCTGCTCGAAGAAGACGTCCTCACCGAGGGCCTGCGCGACCGCATGGAGTCCATCACCGTCCCCTACCTGCTCAACTTCCAGGACGAGGAACAGATCTACGACCCCAACGTCCGCGAAATCCGCAAGTCACAGCACATCTCCCCCCACTCCATCCGCACCGGCGCCCTCTTCGTCGTCCTCACCCGCCTCGCCCGCCCCGAGCTCGCCTCCTACTTCGAATCCGAGCGCAAGCGCACCGAGCAGTTCCAGCACGACAAGCCCAAGTACGAGTCGCGCCGCAACGTGCTGAACCGGCAGGAAGAAATCGTGAAGCGGATGACCCTTCTCCAGAAGGCAAAACTCTACGCGGGCGATTTCTCCTGGATTCCGCACGACCAGATGGACCTGTTCGGCGACGCGTTCCAGGCCGCGATCCGGGAGGAGCACCGGGGTTCGGAGGGACAGAGCGGCCGGTCGCCGCGGTGGTTCAAGCGGATCCTGGGGCGGCTGTCGATGGACGAGAACAACCTGTGCATCAACCCATTCCAGGTGTACGCGCAGATCGCGGAGTCCTCGGACGGCGAGTCGCAGGAGCTGCTGGACATGGTGCAGGAGGAGTACAACCGCGTGGTGGTGAAGGAGGCGGAGGAGGCGCTGTTCGAGGTGACGGAGCAGGATCTTCTGAAGCGGGTGGAGGCGTACCTGGAGCACGCGAAGGCGTACGTCAAGAAGGAGAGCGTGCTGGACACGTTTCAGAAGAGGAGCGTGGACCCGGAGGAATTCCTGGCGCGCGAGGAGGACTTCCTGGACATCGCGGCGGCGAACCGGAGCGAGTTCCGCATTTCGATGATCCAGAAATTCGGCAAGGCGGCGGTCGCGAGCGGGGCGCGCCCGGATCCGAGGCTCGCGGTGCCGGAGCTGTTCGAGCGGTACAAGGACAAGCTGCACAAGTCGGTGCGGGACAAGTTCAACTTCCAGGGATTCCTGCTGGCGCTCGACCGGTTCGATCCCGCCGAGCAGGACCTCTTCGCCGACCTGCGCGCGGGATCAGGGGGAGCGTCGCAGGCGGAGCGGGCGGTCTGGGAAGTTCACCGGGTGATCAACAACCTGCGGCGGCGGAGCGCGCCCCCGGGGAACGAGCGGGCGGGCTACTGCAACGACTGCGCGAAGAAGGTGCTGAAGTACGTGCTGACCAACGAGAAGACGAGGAGGCATTTCGGGGGGGCGGGGAAGTAGCCCGGGCGGGAAAAGAAAACATTCAATTTTCAACTTCAAGTTTCAAGTAACTTCAATGGAGCAATTTCAAAGGGCAATTTCGGCGAGAAGGAGCGGCTGACGTCGCGCGCCGCAGGGCGATTGTTGCTCGCGTTCTCAGTGGGCCTGTTCGCCGGGTTCGTCTCGGATCCACAGCTGCTGCTCGAGGCCGCGGGGGTCGAGGTAGCGCAGGCGGTAGCGGTCGCGGGGAGCCCCGCCCGGCGGGGAGTACTTCTCTTTCGCGATCCCGAGAAGGATGCAGCCGGTGCTGAAGTCGAGATCGACCGGCTCGCCCGTTTCCGCGTTCTTTTCCTGGACGGGCTTCCCGATGTCTCCGGTGTGGCCCTTCTCCTCGTTCCGCGGGAGCACGACGAATTTCTTCTCGCGCCAGAGGTCGCCGAATTTCTTGCGCACGCAGATCATCGCCGCCTGGGATGACCCGCCGTCGTAGAGCAGGACGGCGTCCGGGACCCCGGGCGCCGGGGGCTTCGCCGCGGGTTCCGCGGCCGGTTCCGGATTCGCCGCGGGCTCCGATGCGGGCGGAGGCGCCTCAGGCCCCGGCCCGCCTCCGCACCCCGCGAGAACCGCCAGGATCAGGAACGCCGGAGCGCGCCTCATCGCCGCAACCTACTTCCCTTCCTCCTTCGCCTTCTTCATCTCCGCCACCTTCTCCTTCACCCACGTCTTGCCGTTCGTCTGGTACCACTTGTTCCAGGACTCGAAGTCGTCCCCGTACTCCTCACCCGTCATCTTGTTCAGGACCGCTCCGAACAGGTTCGAGGCCTGACTGTGGAATCCCTCGGGAATCACGCCCGTCGTCTTCACGCGCTGGATCGCGAGCTTCGGCGTTTCGATCCGGAGAGGCTGCGTGATGACCCGGCGCTCCGGATCGGCGATGAAATCGACGAACGAGTCCGTGATGTCCTGCACCGCCATCGCGTTCGTCGCGCGGACCTCGATGTACACCGTGTAGAACGCCATCATCATGTAGGGCACGGAAGCGGGGCTGTTCATCTCTCCCAGCACCTCCGCGGCGCGGAGCTTGGGCTGGCCCTCCTCCTCCACCACGAGCTTCTGGTACCACATCCGCGCGTACTCGTCGCCCATCGCGCGCGTCGCGTCCACCGCGAACTTCCGCACTTCGTCGTTCTTCTCGCGCAGGGCCACCTGCGTCAGGTCGCCCAGCTTGTCGAACCGGGCCTGCAGGTCGGTCACGAAACCGAGCCGGTTCTTCGTCGTCTCGAACGCCCGCGCGAGCCCCTGCCACGCGGCCGCGCGCATCTCGGGCGAGGAATTCGACACCGCGCGGCTGCAGGGGCCGAGGAGCGCGTCGTCCCGGAGCTTCACCAGCTCCTGGATGGCGAGCTTGTTCTTTTCGGCGTCCTTTGTCGAAGCGGCGCGCAGGAGTTCGCGGGCTTTTTCCTCCTGGTCGATGCGTTCGGCTTCGTTCTGTGTGACCCAGTGGCCGTCGCGTTTGACTTCGCCGTTGGCGAGGTGGATGTCTTCCTCGGAGAGCCATTCGCCCTCTACGAGCTTGTGGCCGAGAGCGAGGCGGGCTTCCTCGTGTTTCGGATCGAGGTCGACGACGATTCTGGCTTCCTTCCGGTATTCCGCCTCGAGCCCATTGGCCTTGCACCACTTGGCCAGCGACCAGTGTCCGGCGAGGTCGTCGGGCTTCAGGGCTTTCGATTTCTCCGCGTACTGTTCGCGGCCGGTCGCGCCGTATTCGATCTTCTCGATCTGGGTCTTCCGGATCCGCGTGGATCCGTACTTGCCCTCGAGGAGGATCTCGTTGCCGAGGTCTTTGACCTTCCCCTCCAGCCGGCGGCCGTCGGTGGTGGTCACGGTGTCGCCGAAGGCGATGCCTGCGGCGAGGGCGAGCGCAAGGGACGTCAGGGTATGTTTCATGGATGGGTGCAGTCCAAATTTCGAGCCGATGTCAGTGTAAACCTAAAGTCTTTCAAGCAAGTGTTTTACGTGATCCGTGTGTTTCCCGGGGCGCCAAGCCTCTTGACACTCCTGTAAAGGCGAGCGCGCCCCCCCGATCCGATTCCCAAGCCCCGCGAAAGAGGCAGATCACGGAAATTCACGAAGACGACAGGAAACGACACGGATTCCTTCAGACCTGGGCCGGACCCTGCACCGCCAGCTGCGCCAGCACCCAACCATACTCCTTCTCGAGACTCTCCACCAGCGTCCCGCCGCAAACCCGCTTCCGCTCCCCCTCCGGAATCACGTCCCACGTGTACGTCTCGATCTCGAGGTCCGCGCATAACCCGCGCTTCACAATCTCCCCCAGCGCCCCCTCCAGGAACCCCCGGGTCGTCCGGAGCGCCCCGAAACTCTCGAGAAAGATCGGCACGTGGTAGTGGCTCCGCGCCACCGAAACACCCTTCCAGTCCTCCCCCAGGAACTCCAGGTCGTCGGCACGCTTCCCGCCCGGCGCCGCAACCTGGTGGAAATAACGGGGCTCCGCGACCTTCGCGAGCTCGCGCGGGTCGCCCTCGAGCGCGCAGGTGAGCTGGACCTTGCCGATCGGGATGCCGGAGCGCTCGATGCGGTCGAGCGAATCCGCCGGGTCTTCCCAGAGCACGGCCTGGTGGCAGCAGTCGTAGCAGATGCCGAGGTGCTCGTGGAGGATGTCGCTCGCCTGGCCCATGTTGTATTTGGCGGTGCCCTGAAGGGCCCGCTCGCCGCCGGGGTAGACGAAGCGGCGGAAGAACTCGATGACGTCGGCGGTGGTTTCGACGGTGGTGAGCGGCTCGGGCTCGAGGCAGAGTCGCACGGAGACGCCTGTTTCGAGGCGCAGTGTATGAAGGGCGGCTGCGGCCTGGGCGAGGTTGCGCGACATTTCTTCCTTCGCCTGGCGGTCGTCGCCGTCGGCGCGGTACCCTCCGGCGACCGTCGAGAGCGTCACCTGCGCGCCGCCGCCGAGCGACGCGAGCACGTGCGCCGCCGCCATCGTGTAGGCGAGGCGGGAGCGATCGGCCCACGAGGGGCGGTAGACCTGCTCCTTCACGCGATCGCCGTGGAAGTCGCCGTACGGGAACGCGTTCGCGGTGAACGCGAACAGCTTCTCGTCCTCCAGGAGCTGCGCGAGCGCCTTGAGCCGCGCCGGGTCTTCCGCCAGCTCGGTCGCCGCGCGGTTGGCAAGTCGCAGGCCGGCGCCGGCGCGCTGTTCCGTGAAGAGTTTCCGGCGGAGGACGGCGGGGCCTTCGCGGACGGCGCGCTCGAGGTCCGCGGCGGACTCGCCGGGATGGACGTTCATGGAGTAGGCGAGGCGGAACACGCGGCCGGCGGCGCGGATCTCGGGCATGCGGGCATTATACGGAGCCGGGGCTACCCGCGCGCGGACCGACCGGCCGTTCCTTCCTTGAAAACTCTCCGGCGCCGCGTACGATGACGGCCATGAACAAGCACAGCACCTCGATCTGGTCGAACGGAAAACTCATTCCGTGGGACGAAGCCCGCGCCCACATCATGTGCCACGTCCTCCACTACGGAACGGGCGTTTTCGAGGGCATCCGCGCCTACGCGACCGACCGCGGGCCCGCGGTCTTCCGGCTGCGCGACCACGTCGCGCGCCTGTTCGAGAGCGCGAAGATCTACTCCATCGACATCCCCTTCACCCAGGATCAGATTCTCCAGGCCTGCGTCGACGTGGTCTCCGCGAGCGGCCTCACTCAGGCGTACGTCCGGCCGCTGGCGTTCTGGGGCTACGGCCAGTTCGGGCTCCACGCCACGGGCCTGCCGACCGAGGTGCACATCGCGTGCTGGGAGTGGGAGCAGTACCTGGGGGCGGGGGGCAAGGAGAAAGGCATCCGCGCGGTGGTGAGCTCCTGGCGGAAATTCGCGCCGGACGCGATTCCGCCGGCGGCGAAGGCGTGCGGGCAATACCTGTCGAGCATCCTGTCGGGAAACGACGCGCGCCGGCGGGGGTACGACGAGGCGATCCTGCTCGACCACCGCGGGCTGGTGGCCGAGGGGTGCGGCGAGAACGTCTTCCTCGTGAAGGACGGCACCCTGATCACGAACGACCTCTCCAGTTCCATCCTGCCCGGCATCACGCGCGCGACGGTGCTCGAGATCGCGCGCGACCTGGGAATCCCCTCGCTCGTCAAGGACATCGCGCCCTCGGAGATGGTCACGGCCGACGAAATGTTCTTCACGGGCACGGCCGCCGAGGTCACGCCGGTGCGCGAAATCAACGACCGGACGATCGGGGGCGGGAAGCGGGGTCCGGTGACGGAGCGGCTGCAGTCGGAATACATGAAGGCGGTGTCCGGGCAGACGGAGAAGTACCGGCGCTGGTTGACGTGGCCGCCCGCGGCGACCGAAAAGAAAACTGCGGGCCGGAAGCATGCCGCCGCGGCGGGCGGGTAAGCGGGTGCCCGCGGAACCGGCGCCCGCGCCCTCCTCTCCCCCTCCCCGCTGCTCCCGTTCTCCCCTCCCCGTGCGGGACGTCGTCCTCGACGTCCCCCTCATCCACCAGGGCCCCAACTGCGGGTGCGGACTGGCCTCGGTCGCGATGGCGCTCAACGCCGCCGGAATCCTCACGCGTCTGGAGGACCTCGAAAGTCACCCGCTCATCCAGCCCGAAATGCTCAAGCAGTGGGGCATCGGGCCGGGACGCCTCGGCCGCGTCGCCCTCGCGTGCGGCGCGCGGGCGACCCTCATCGACTCCTCGAAGAAGGACGTCGGCGACATCTTCCTCCGCAAAGGCGGCCGCTGGATCGCGCGCGACCCCGGGCGCGCCGACATCGAACACTGCGTCGAGGCCGGAAGGCCCGCGGTCGCCTGCATTCCCGACAAGCGCGAGGCGTTCGAAGGCTCGCGCGGCGGATCGCACTGGGTCGTCGTGCGCGGCATCGAGAACGGCGAGTTCCTGATCCACGATCCCGCCCCCTGGCGGCGCGCCACCCGCTGCCTTCCCGGATACTGGGCCGCCTGGGGCTGCAGCCTGCTCGTCGTCGAGCCTCCCGTCGTGGCGTCCGCACTCGAGGGGATTTCATGAAGCGCGAACCCGCCATCCGGGTGATCCTGCTCCCGAAGGACACGAACGGCCACGGGACGGTGTTCGGCGGCGTGATCCTCTCGTACATCGACCTCGCGGGCGCCGTCGCCGCGCGAAAAACGGGGTGCCATCGCTACGTCACGGTGGCGATGGACAAGATCGAGTTCCCGGAACCCGTGTACGTGGGCGACGTCGTGAGCTTCTACGCGGACATCGTGAAACGCGGCCGGACGTCGGTGACGGTGAAGGTGGAGGTGGAGGCGGAGCGGTTCGAGAATCCGACCGCGAAAGTGCCCGTGACGCACGCCACGGTCGTCTACGTGTCCGTCGACAAGGGCGGAAGGCCCTTCCCCCTTCGAGCCGCCAACGGTCCGGAGAAAGTCAGGCGCGCGCGGGGACGCTCCCGGAAATAGCCGGAACCGGAGCCGCGGAATCCGCTCCCCGGCACGACTTTTTCACGAACTCTATGTGCCTTTTCGTGGCCAATCGCGACCGTCCACCGCCGCCAAATCGTCGCGCGGCGTGACGATTCTCGAAGCTGGCAGTTCAGAGATAAGGCGAGAACAGCTTCGCCACCCCGTCCCGCAGCCGGATCGGAATGGACCGCGAATCCACCTCCTGCAGCGTCACCTTTCGTCCCTGCCGCACCAGCCCTTCCACCTGCCTCGTCAGCGCCGCAGCGAGCGCGGGATCGAACGCCTCCACGTTGAATTCGAAGTTCAGGCGAAGCGACCGCGGGTCGAGGTTCGCGGAGCCGAACAGGACCCACCGCTCGTCGACGACGATGAGCTTGCCGTGGTCGAAGGGCGGCGGCGTGCGCACGACCGAGATGCCCGCCTTCAGCAGTTCCCACAGGTAGGCCGTGGTCGCCCAGGTGACGACGCGGGCGTCGCCCGACTGGGGCAGGACCAGCTGCACCTGGACTCCCCGGAGCGCGGCCGCCATGAGCGCGTGGCGCAGGCCCTGTTCGGGGATGAAGTAGGGCGTCACGATGCGGATCGACCGCCTCGCGGACTGGCAGGCCCCCGCGATGAACCAGTAGATCCGCTCGAGATCCGAGTCGGGCCCTGAAGTCACGCCGCGCGCGAGCACGCTTCCCGCGTGCGCCGGCGGCGGAAACCAGTCGGGGCCGGCGAGGATTTCGCCCGCCGCGAAACGCCAGTCGTCCGCGAACGCCCGCATGCACTGGGCCACGAGGGGGCCTTTCAGTCGGAAATGCACGTCGCGGCAGCGGCCCGGGCGCGAACTTCCGGAGTAGTGCCGGTCCGAGACGTTCATGCCGCCGCTGAAGGCGACGGCGCCGTCGACGACGAGGATCTTCCGGTGGTTTCTGAGATTGAAATGTGCGATGCGCGAGGGGAAGAGTCCGAGGGGGAGGAAGGTCTCGACCTTCAGGCGCCGGCGCCGGAGGAGGCGCCCCAGCTTCGACAGCCACCACCATCCGCCGAGTCCGTCGACGAGGAGCTTCACGTGCGCTCCCCGCTCCGCTGCGGCGGCGAGCGCGTCCACGAACTTCCGCCCCACCTCGTCGCAGTCGAAGATGTAGGTGCACAGCGCCACCGTCTTCTTCGCGCCCGCGAGCGCCTCGAGCATCGCCGGGTACGCCTCTTCCCCGTTCCAGAGCGGCTCGATCGAATTCCCGTCGACGAGCGGCTCCAGGGCGACCTGGTCTCCGAGGCGGGCGAGCGGCTCCAGATCCCCCACGGCCGAGGCGCGCGCTTCGCCGCCGCACCCCGGCAGTCCTTCCGCGGAGGCGTGGCGATCCGGCATCCTGCGGCGCGCGCGGCGCTGGGTGCGGTTGATGCCGGCGATGAAATAGAAGAGGGGTCCCAGGATCGGCGCGAGGATCGAGATGGCGATCCAGAGGGCGGCGGCGCGCGGCTCGCGGCGCCACATGACGGCGTGGCCGATGGCGCTGAGCACGAGCACGAGCTCGACCAGGCCGAGTATCCAGTAGGCGGCGTGCAGGGGGTCCAAGGCGGCGCTCAGAGTTCGTGAAAAAATCGGTCTGGGATGCTCCGTCGGCCGGCAGGGAATCCCACGGTTGGCAATGACGGGACGAGCCGGCCGACTCCGCCCCCCAGCCCGATTTTTTCACGAACTCTGGGAGGCAAAGCAATTCCTGAGAGCGTGAAGGAAATAGATTGCAGGCGCAGTCGAGGCGAGCCCTTCGGCTCGCTCCCTTCGGTCGCTCGCTCAGGCCGATCGAGGTCCGTCCACGCTGTAGATCGAGTTTTTCTCACGCTACCTTGAAGATTCCGATTGTTCTGAAACGTCTCAGGAGAAGCAGGAGGAACGGCCTCGGTAGGACTACCTCCTCCTGCTCCTCTTCCTCAGTCGTTCCGCGAGCGCAGTCGGAATACGGACTCCCGCTGCCTCGTGCCCGCCTCACTCCACTTTCATCCCCGAGGGTGATCCCCGAACACGGGTGACTCTCAGGGTATCCGTTTGAGCGCGGAGGCGCGAGGAGAAGGGCCCCGGCGGCCGGCGGTTCCGCCTCCCGTGCGGAACTACTCCGCGTCCGGCACCTGCGCGCGGCGCTCGGGTTTCAGGAGCTTGCCCCACTCCGCGTCGTACGGATGCACGAGCGAGGCCGGCCCCCGGGCGTCCACGATCGGCCGTCCCTCGTTCGCCCACTGGAAGATCGAGCCCTCCAGATTCCAGACCTTCGTATAGCCGGCTTTCTGCAGCTTTTCCGCGAACTGCGAGGACCGGTATCCGACCGAGCAGTAAACCACCACCGGCGCGTCCTTCGGCGCCGCGCCCATCGCGGCCTCGACCGTCGTCCCCTTCGGCGCGTTCTTCGCCCCCGCGAGGCGGCTCACCTCGAATTCCTTCGCGGTCCGCGCGTCGAGAAGCACCGGCGCCGGCCGCGACGGATCCGCGAGCCATTTCGCGAGATCCCCCGTGGACATCTGACTTACGCCGGGAAATTTTTCCCGCACCATCCGCTTCGTTTTGTCCATGTCCGAAGGCGACGAGCTCCCGCATCCCGCCAGGAATCCGGCCGTCAGCGCGCACGCGATGGCGGCCCGGCCTACCATTTCGGCGCGGACCCCTGCGTCCGAGGCCCCTCGTCCGGCTTCTCCCGTTTCATCGCCTGCAGCCGCGCGCGCTCCTCGTCCATCGCGCGCTCCTCGGCCGTCTTCTCCCGCGGCGGCGCGGCCCGCTTCTCGGACAGGAACTTCGCCACCTTGACCGCCGTGTCGGGCGAGTTCGTCACCAGCTCGTCCACGCCCAGCGCGTGCATCGCCTCGATCTCCTTCGCGCCGTCCACGGTCCACGCGACGACCTTGAGTTTCTTGTCGCGCGCTTCGGTCATGAGTTCGGGGGTGACGTAATGCCAGTTCGGGTGAAGCGCGTCCGCGCCGGCGTCGATGGCGAGCCGCGCGCTCTGGATCGGGCTCGCGGAATACAGGACGCCCGTCTCCATGCCCGCGCACACCGCCTTGACTTCCTTGACCGCGCGGTGCCAGAAGGAACTGATCCGGCAGTTCCCGACGAGCCCCCGCGCCGCGAGCATCTCGACCGCGGGCCTGAGGGCCGGCGGCGCCTTCACCTCGACGTGCAGGAACACCTTCCCCGCCGCCCACTCGATGACTTCCTCGAGCGACGGAACCCGCTCGCCCCCCGCGATCTTCAGCCGCTGCACGTCCTCCAGCGTGAGGTCCGCAACGCGGCCGACGCCGTTCGTGGTGCGGTCCACCGCGTCGTCGTGAATCACCGCGAGCCGCCGGTCCGCCGTGAGGTGCACGTCCAGCTCGACCGCCGTCGCCCCGAGCTCGACCGCGCGCGCGAACGACCGCAGTGTGTTCTCGGGCTCGTGCGACGGTGCGCCGCGATGGCCGACGATGCGCATCGCCCTGAGCGATCCAAGGTCAGTCATTTCTCACCTGCTTTCCCGCATACCCTTTGAACCCTTCGACTCGCCCTTCGGGCTCGCTCAGGGTAAGCCGGGCCGAGGGGGCGGACGGCATGAGGAGGTCTCTTCCCGGCCCGGCTTAGTGGTCCCCCGCTTCCCTCAGGAACTTCTCGTACAGCGCCACGTCCGCCTTGGGCCCGATGCACAACGGCGTCCGGTCGTGCAGACCCTTGGGCTGGATGTCGAGAATCCGGTGCTTACCGTCGGATGCCGCCCCTCCCGCCTGCTCCGCCACGAACGCCAGCGGCGCCGCCTCGTACAGCACGCGCAGCTTGCCGGCGGGCTTCTTCGGATCCTTCCGGTCCGCCGGATACAGGAACACCCCGCCGTAGAGCAGGTTCCGGTGGAAGTCCGCCACCAGGCTCCCGATGTACCGCGTCGAGTACGGCCGCCCCGAATCCTTGTCAGGCGTCTTCAGGTACTGGATGTACTTGCGGTCCCCTTCCCCCCAGAACGCCTGGTTCCCCTCGTTCGCGCTGTAGATCTTCGCCTTCTCCGGCATCCGGATGTCCTCGTGCGACAGGCAGAACTCCCCGATCGACGGATCGAGCGTGAATCCCGCGACGCCCGCCGCCGTCGAGTACACGAGCATGGTCGAGGGCCCGTAAATCACGTACCCCGCGCACACGAGGTTGTTCCCGACCTGCAGCACGTCCTCCACCGTTCCGGGCCCGTTCCCCGGCGACTTCCGCCGGTGAATCGCGAAAATCGTCCCGATCGAAACGTTCGCGTCGATGTTCGACGACCCGTCCAGCGGGTCGAACATCAGCGCGTACCTCCCCGTCGGAAATTGCGGCGGAATCGGGATCAGGTCCTTCTCTTCCTCGCTCGCCATGCAGCACAGGTGCCCGCCGTGGTCCATCGCCTTGTAAATCCGGTCCTGCGCGAACTCGTCCAGCTTCATCACCAGCTCGTCCTGCACGTTCTCGTGCCCCGCGTCCCCCAGCACCTCCGCCAGCCCCGCCTTGTTCACCTCGCGCGAGATCAGTTTCACCGCCACGACGAAGTCCATGAGCATGGAAGTGAACTCGCCGGTGGCGTAGGGGAACTTGGACTGCTGTTCGAGCATGTGGCGCTGGAGGGTGACGAGCTTGTGGGGCATGGGAGTGGGCATGGGGGGTTGTCTCCGCGAGTGAGGACAGGATAGATCGGCCCCATGGAAGGGTCAACGCTCCGCGGCGCCGGAGGCGCCGCGGAGCCCCGTACCCCCGCCCCCGCCCGCGCCCGCGCCCGGTCGTTGATCGCGCGGAAGGGCCGGGCGCGGGCGTGGGTAGGGGTACGGGGCGGCCGCTGCGCGGCCGCAAGCGCCCCGAAAACTCCCCCTTGATCCGCCCGCCTCCCCTGCTAAGCTGGATCCGGGGGTAACAGACAGGGGAACTTTCGGAGATCCGTATGCGCTCCCTCGCACTCGTCACACTCCTCGCCGCACTCGCGACGGCCGCTTCCGCCGATACCGTCATCCTCAAAAACGGCGGACGCCTCGAAGGCGTCACCACGAAAATCGAGGACGGCAAACTCGTCGTCACCCTCCAGAGCGGCACCGTCCGCTTCAACAGGGAAGACATCGCCAAGGTCATCCACCGCGTCACGCCGATGGAGGAATACCAGGCGTCGGCGGCGAAGCTCAAGAAGGACGACGCGAAGGGCCATTTCGAGCTGGCGGCCTGGTGCGCGGAGAACGACCTCAGGCATTTCGAGCGCGTGGAGCTCGAGGCAACGATCGCCGCGGACCCGGAGCACAAAGAGGCGCGCGAGAAGCTCGGCTACGAGAAGGTGGGCGGCAAGTGGCTGCGCGGCGAGGAGCTGCTGAAGGCGAAGGGGATGGTGAAGGTGGACGGGAAGTGGATGACGAAGGAGGCGGCGCAGGCGATCGCGGCGGACAAGGAGCGCAAGCGGCTGGACCGCGAGATCCTGGAGGCGCAGCGGAAGGCGGAGCGGGACCAGCGCGATGAGGACGCGGAGCGCCTGCGGGAGTTCTACGAATCGTCCGGGCGCGCGCGTTCGCGGATCGAATCGCGCCCGCGGTACTTCGACGGCCGCCGGTCGCCGCGTCCGTATCCGCGGCGGTACTGGTACGACTGGTCGGAGCCCTACCGGTACTACCCGACGACGGGCGGTTCGTACTACTACGCGGGCACGGTCGGCTACGGCTACTACCCCGGCTACTACACCGGCTACTACTCCCCGCGCTACTACTACCCGGGCGTCGGCATCCGCTACACGTCTTCGAGCGGCCGGTACTCGTTCTCGTTCGGCACGAACTGGTACGGATACGGCTACGGTTACTCTCCTTACTACTACGGAAGCGGCTACTACGGTCAGGGCCGTTACGTCCCCGGCTCCGGCGGCACGAGCCCCGGGTACTTCAGCTCGAGCGGCGCGTTCGACCGCGGCGGGAATCCGCATTACGGCGGGAGCAGGTAGGAAAGTGCAGTACTACCTCAACTGGCCGTTCGGGCACAGGCATCGGTGAGCGTACGACGGGACAGGAGGCCCCCCTCGACACGGCAGACCTTGAAATTCGACCCTTCGATTGCATCGGTCGCGCCCTCGTCGGAGAAACGGGATGAGCCTTCTTTCTTGCCCCGAGTGCGGACGACAGATTTCGACGACCGCACCCTCGTGCCCGCAGTGCGGTTTCGTGCGCAGCACATCGCCCGGTAGCCATTCAGAGGGACAACGATTCGGTGTGCAAGTACTCGTGTTCCTTTCGCTCACGCTCTTGGCTTTGGCCGTCGGCGCAGGGATGTCCCTTTTCCCATGGGAGCGTTTCGTGTCCGGCGGTTCATCTTTGAAGCGCACTGACAACACCTCCGAGAATCAAGGAGGATCGGCTCCAGATACCCGGTCAAGTCTGCCCAAGAGTCAAGGTGCTCTGGATCAGCGTCCCTCCCAGACCGCGGACGAGCGAGCAGCTCTGGAAATGGCGAAGACTCTGCGAGAGTTGCGGGCTGAACTTGAACGGTTGAAGAGTGAGCGCAGTGGCTCAGCACCCGTACCCAAAGGGTCGAAGGCCGCGTCGCCGTCCACCCTACAAGAGTGCGATGACCTGCTGAGGCTTGCCGTTCAGCGGGAAGTCGAAGGGAGGATCAGCGAGGCAATACAAGCTCTTGAAAGGGCGCGAGGACTGGCGGCGCAAATTCCGTCCGAGCAGAATTTGTGGTCGAGCGTCTCCGCCAACATTACGCGACTGCTCGAGAAGCGAGTTGATCAAACTTTGGCGCTCACGACAGACTGCGTGGGAGCGGGTCCTCACTCCGGCATGTCTGGAAAGGAGTTGGGGAAGGTTTCAGACAAATCGGGCCGAATTGTTGGAACCATATACGGCTACGCCAATGTGAATACACACTGGCTCAAATGGCACGCCGAAGGAACACCCGAGGACGACCGCACCGAGCTGGGCGACACCGGATTTGCGGGTTGCGGCACCTTCACCAAGAATGTCGCTCCATACATTTTCGAGGTCGAAGCCAAGACTGCTGAACGACGCAAGACCGACGCCGGATACGAGTTCTCATCGATAGTCACTTGGACAGTTCGCATCAAGAACTAGAGGACAGTGGCGCTCTAGGAATTCGATCCAGTACTCAACGCAGCGGGAGGGCGCGATGAAGATCGGTGCGTTCTTGGTAGTGTTTTTCGGCTCCATCATCGTGGGAGGAATGACTTGGCTTCTGGTCAAGAACTTGGCGCGTTTCGGGGTTCTCTTGATTCCCGTTGCGGGAGGGGCTCTCGCCGCATTCTTCACTCCTGAAAAGACGAATCGTTTCGAGGACGTCTTTGTAATCATCATGTGGATGTCGCTCCTGACTTCGTGCGCGATGGGGACCCTTGCGTGCGCGCTCTACTCCGACGTCCTGATACTGCAGCGGCAGGTGAGGGAGTTGGGTTCGCCCTAACACAAACAAGATTCCGAAGTTGGCCCCGGCTAAGCGCACGTTGCTAGACTTTCCGCGCTTCCGCCCGCGCGGCGGAGCCGCGCGGGTTGAGCGCCGCGCCGGAGCGCGCGCGCGGCGCGCGCGCGGAGGCGCGGCGCGTTCGCGGCGAATTGCCGAAAGCCCCAGGGCCGGGCGTGCGGGGCGCGCAACCGGCGTGACCCGGAGGCCCGGCGCGCGGCCGTTGGGAGCGGAGGGCGTGACGATCGGAGCGCGCGCCGTGAGCGCCAAAGGCGCGGAGGCGCGCGCGCAGATCGGCGCGACCGGAGCGAGCGCGCGCCGGGCCGGAGGGCGGCGGCAGAGCCGCCGCGCAGCCTCCCCCCCCGTGAGGGCGCCCGCGCGATTGGGCGCGA
>JACPRD010000006.1 GCA_016190145.1 Planctomycetota bacterium
CCAGCGGGAGATTCAGGAGATCATCGAAGGGCTGGTGGGGGAATTCGGGGTGGGGGAGAAGGTGGTGCGGTTGCCGGTGGAGCGGGCGGGGCACATGAGCACGATGATGAACTCGCTGAGGGAGCGGGGGCTGGTGGCGGGGAGTCAGCGGGAGCTTCTTTAGGGCGGAGGAGTGAGGGTGAGGGCGTGGGTCAGCCGAGCTGCGAAGCGGCCCCCTTCCCCCGCCCGCGCCCGGCCTGTCAGTTCGAAGAGTGCTCCGGCCATGCCGCGGGAACGACCGGGCGCGGGCGGGGGAATGGGCACGGGGGCCGCTTCGCGGCCTGGGCCGACGCCCGCCGTTCTCGGTGGAAACCTCGCAACTAAATGGACTTAAGTATTATGTGAAACGAGCCTCCCGCTTGGGCTGTATGGAGAGGCAACCGATTCAAGAGAGGACAAGCCATGAAAACGCTGCTCATCATTCTTGCCCTGCTGGGCGACTGGGAAGAGGCGTGCGAAAACGCCGATCCGCAGACGCGCGACCGCGTGGAGTCCGTCGACAATCTGTCGCAGGACATCACGCTGCTCAACCTGGTGAACGGGCTCAATCTGTCGAAGGCACAGATGACCCGGGTGATCGCGCTGTCGCGCGAGGCGCAAGCGGTGCGCGACGAGACGTTCCGGAAGAACGGCGAGAAGATCCGCGAGTACGAGAGCGCGCTTCGGGAATTGCGCGAGACGCTGGCGGCGGGCGGGCGCATTCCGCGGGACCTCGAAGTCAGGGTGCAGTCGCGCGAAGCGGAGCTGAAGAACATCAAGATGGCGTACTTCGAACGGCTGCGGGCGATCGAGACGCGCCTGCGGGAGGGGCTGTCGGCGGCGCAGATCGGGGTCATCGAGCCGTTCAACCCGTGCATCATCCCGCCGCAGGAGCTGAAGGATCCGGTGCGGGTGGGGCAGTCGGCGAGCGAGACGCGGGATCTCGAGGACGCGCTGTACACGATCCGCGCGATTCCGGAGAAAAGCTGGAAGCCGGTGGCGACGGCGATCTTCGAGATGTTCCTGTCGTTCGAGGAGCACATTCTGGGCGCGTTCGAACCTGCGAAGAGAGCTTCCGAAATCGAACGCCTCCTCCTGGTGGGGGAGAGGGCGCGGGGGCTGACGGACGAGGAGTTCGAGGTGGAGAAGGGGAAGCTGGCGGTCGAGGTGATCCAGCCGATTCACGATTTCCAGTATCGGGCGCAGGAGCTGCAGGCGGACTTCATGCGCGCCGCGGGGGGGCTGTCGAAGACGGGGAAGTACCTGCTGAACCCGCGGATCGTGCCGATTCTGGAGGAGCGGCTGGCGCTGAAGGTGGACGGGGGGCGGACGGATCTCGACGGGATCGATCCCGCGGAGTCGTGCGAGTCGTGCGGCGAGGGGGAGAAGACGGCGAAGAAGCCCACGTTGGAGAATCTCGGGCCGGAGCCGAGGTTCGAGCTGTTCGCGGCGTGGCTGGGGCTGAACGGGGAGCAGTCGGGGGTGGCACGCGAGGCGATCGGAACGGGGATGGTGGAGCTCTTGAGCACGCTCGCGGCGCCGCGGGAGGACGGGCGGAACATCCTGAGGGAGTTCCTGCTGTCGCTCATCGGCGGGAAAGAGAACGAGGCGATGGTGCTGATGGGCGGGACGTTTCCCGGAGAAGACCTGACGTACTGGCAGAAGATCGTGGGGATCAAGACGCGGGTGGACGCGAAGCTCGAGGCGTGCCTCGACGAGGAGCAGTTCGCGAAATATCGCTCCGCCAACATCGACATCTTCAAGATCAAGGGCACGGTCGGCTCGAGGAAGTAAGTTGAAAGGAGGAGGCCCGGAGTAAGATGGGACCGGGGTGGGTGGAGGTCCCGCAATGTTCAGGATGCTGGGGTCGTTCGTCATCGCGGCCGCCTTCGGGGCGGCCGCTTCCGCGCAGGAGCCTGCGGCGGAAATCCCGGGGTGGATCCGCGCGCTGGACGACGAGGATCCCGCGAGGCGGGCGGAGGCTGCGGCTCGGCTGGAGAAGGCGGGCGAAGCGGCGCGGGGAGCGCTCGAGGAGGCGGCGAAGTCCGGGCCGCCGGAGGCGCAGACGTCGGCGGTCCGGCTGCTGGCGGTGCTCGAAAGGGCGGCGCTTTATCGGAAGTCCGAGTTCGCGGGGGCGGTCAGGCGGCTGGCCGACCTGGAGTCCGGGGAGCCCCGCGTCCGGCTGAAGGCGGCGCGAGAGTGGGCGGCCGAGGAGGGGCGGAAGCCCGCGGCGGTCGAACGGATGCTCGCGATTCTCGCGGCCGACCCCGAGGGCGCCTGCGGCGCGGGGGCGGCGCGGGTCCTGAATCTCCTCCTGGCGCCTGCTCGCGCGGACGCGCTCTGGCGCGAATCGTGCAACTGGCACTTCGGCGCGCCGGGTAACGCGCTCGACCGTGTGCAGGCCGTTTTCCACGATCGCGTCGAGATGACGGACGCCGCGCGCGTCCGGCTGGAACAGGTCGAGCTGCCGATCGCCTCATGCAAGGACCCGAGCGGCGCGGCCGAAGCGCTGGAGCTCTGGACGCAGAGCGCCGGCGTCGTGGCGCGGCTCGAGGAAGGCGACGCGCGCGTCCACATCGCCGAAGGAGCGGAGGCGGCCGCCGCGTGGCGCGAAGTCTGGGAAGCCCTGAAGGGCGACGGACTGGCGCTTTCGCGGCGCGGGCTGGCGCCGCTGCCGGACTTTCAGAAGCCCGGCGCGCTCGACGAGTGGCTCGCCCGGCTCGACGACCCGGACCCCGACCTCGCCCGATTCGCCCGGGAACTCCTCCGCGACCTTCCCGACGCCCGGATCCCCGACGTCGCCGCGCGCGCCGCCCGCGAAGACGCCTCCCCGGCCCTGCGCCTCTTCGCCGGACTGCTCGCCCTCCGCACCTCCGGCTGGATCGTCTTCCGTTCGGACCGGGAGAGCCCGAACGTCGGGCGGGTGTACGCGATGCGTCCGGACGGGAGTGGCGTGCGGAAGATCAGCGGGGACCTGGAGGGGCTCATGTTCCCCGCGGTGCACGCCGCCTCCCGGACCGTCTGGCTCGGGGTCTGCGGGCCGCCGGCGCAGGCCGGCCTCTACGTCGCGGACATCGAGGGCCGCGAACCCCCGCGGCGCGTGAGCGACGCCATCGGAGCGCCGCGCGTGTCGCCCGACGGGCGCTGGATTCTCCTCAACTGGGGTCCGGTTGGCCTGCAGCGCGTCGACGCCGGGTCCGGGAAGGTCACGATCCTGGATCAGCGGACCGGAAGCGATCCCGTCATCTCACCCCAGGGCGACCGCGCCGCGTGGTTCGAGGCGAAGGGCGAGGCCCTCTGTATCTACGACAACGCGGGACAGGGAAGCGTCGCCCGGCACGTCCCGCCCGGGAAGATGCAGTGGATCACGAGCGTCTGGTTCTCCGGCGGCGGCCGCGTCGCCGTCGTCGTCAGGGATCCTGCGAAGGAAGGCGAGGAGGGGACCGGACTCAGGCTCATGAGTCTCGACGTCGCGACGGGGGAGTGGAAGACGCTCGCGGGCCCGCACACCTGGATGTACGTGCCCTCGTTTTCGGCGGACGGCCGCAAGGTCTCGTTCTGCTGGAAGGACGAGCCCTCCTGCCAGGGAGACCCCGCGAAGATCGAGATTCTCGACCTGGAGACCGGAAAATCCGACCTGTTTCCCAACCCTACCGGGGAACACGCTGAGCTCGCGGATCGCACCTCGTGGAGCCCGGACGGGAAATACTTCCTCTTCCATCGCGGTGGTCTCGTTCAGCGGACGTTCCTTCGCCCCGTCGCGGGGGGAGAATGGGAGGAGTTCGGCCGGGAGACCTTCTGGGCGAGCTGGATCGCCGGCGGCGCCTGCCTCGCGGACAGTCTCGGAGAGGACATCAGGATTCACATGCCCGGGAAAGGGAGCGTGAACCTGACCGAGTCGGCCGCCTCGGAATCGACGCCGGTCTTCGTGCCGCAGGCCCGGTGACTGAGAGCGTGAGAAAAATTCGATCTACGGTGCGGTCGGACCTCGCTCGCTTCGCTCGCTCGCCCCGACCGCGCCTGCGATCGAATTTTTTCACGCTCTCAGGAAGTGCTTTGCCTCCCAGAGTTTGTGAAAAAATCGGTCTGGCCCGCTCGGGCGTTTGATGTGGGGGGCGGAGTCGGCCGGCTCGTCCAGCCCTTACCAACCGTGGGCCTTCCTGCCGGTCGACGGAGCATCCCACATCAAACGCCTTAGAGGTCCAGACCGATTTCTTCTCAAACTCTGACGGGACGCGACGGGCGGACTTCAGGTCCGCTTCGCCGCCTCCCCGAGCGCATACCCTCTCCGCAGCGCCGCGAGGTTCTGGTCCACGGACCGCGTCACGCTCCGCGACACTACCCCCTCCGCAGACTCCAGCGTCACCGCCTTCGAAATCGCCGCGAACGCGCCGAACATGACAACGTTGGCCGCCATCGGAAGCTGGAACTCGTCCCGCGCCGTGGCCGTGACCGGGATCGCGTACGCGCCTTTCGGCACCTCCTTCACGAACGTCGAGTCCACGATCACGATCGGGTTCGCGGCCTTCACGACGCGCGGAAGGTGCGCCGCCAGGGCGTCCTGCGTCATCGCGAGGAGCACGTTGCCGTTCTCGACCAGCGGGAAATCGATCGGGTCACCGCTCGCCACGACCTCGGTCAGCGAGATGCCCGTGCGCGCCGCGGGACCGTAGTTCTCGATCTGCGCCGCGTGGTTCCCGTCCCAGATCACGCACTCCGCGAGCACGGCTCCCAGCTTCTGGATCCCCTGCCCCGCCCGGCCCGCGATCACGACCTCGAACTTCCCCGGCGGCATCCGGTGCGACTTCGGCGCGATCGCTTTCGCCGACTCCCGCTTCGCCATCGCCTTCGGCACCACCTCCTGCTCGTAAATCTCCACGTACGACCGCTTCGGCTGGTCCACGAAGATCCCCAGCGGCCACTTGTCCTTCTTCTCCTCGGGCGTCAACCGGTCCGCCTTGGTCACGTCATACGTGCGGTCGCGCACCCAGTCCATGTAGGCCTCCACCGTGCGCAGCTTGTTCCGCGAGCCGTAGGTCGTGGGACACGTCGACACCGCTTCCACGATCGAGAACCCCTTCACCCCCAGCGCCTTCAGGATCATCCTCTCGAGCTTGACCGGTTCCGTCACCGACCCGCGCGCGACGAACGCCGCGCCGAGGGCGGTGCCGAGGGCGACGATATCGAAGGGTGTTTCGACGTTTCCGTACTGCGCGGTGGCGGCGAAGCTGCCCACGGGCGTGGTCGGCGAGTACTGGCCGCCGGTCATGCCGTAGATGTTGTTGTTCATGATGACGGCGGTCATGTTGACGTTGCGGCGGGCGGCGTGCATGAAGTGATTGCCGC
Source organism: Planctomycetota bacterium (assembly GCA_016190145.1). Classification (GTDB taxonomy): domain Bacteria; phylum Planctomycetota; class MHYJ01; order WSZJ01; family WSZJ01; genus WSZJ01. The sequence goes on from JACPRD010000006.1 coordinate 5,365, forward strand.
CGATGGCGGTGGCGTCACCGTCGCCCATGACGGCGATGACCTTGAATTCCGGGCGGGCGACGGCCACGCCGGTCGAGAAGGTGAGGGCGCGGCCGTGGGTCGTGTGGATGGTGTGGAAATCGACGTAACCGGGGACGCGGGAGGCGCAGCCGATGCCGGACGTGAGGACGATCTCGTTTTTCGACAGGCCGGTCTTCGAGATCGCGCGGAGGAGGGCGCCGAGGACGATGCCGTGGCCGCAGCCGGGGCAGAGGATCGTGGGGAAGTGCTGCGAGCGGATGAGTTCCTGCTGGAGCATGGGTTTCTTCCTAACTCAGGACGCGTTCGATGGTGCGGGCCATGATGGGGTTGCCGTCCGCCTGGAGGACCGAGCCGACGCGGGCGCGGCCGGCCACGCGCTCGACCTCGCCGAGGATCTGCCCGCGGTTCGCCTCCGCGACCACGAACCGGCAGCCGCGGCTGGAGAGCTGCTCCAGCCGTCCCGAGGGGAACGGCCAGATCGTGACGGGCCGGAAGAGCCCGACCTTGCGCCCGTTCCGGCGCGCGTTGAGGACCGCTTCCTTCGCGGACCGCGCCGTCGACCCGTAGGCGACGACGACGGTCTCGGCGTCGGCGGTTTCGAATTCGTCGACCTGAAGGATGTCCGGGAGCGCGTCCATGATCTTGCGTTCGTGGCGCTCGATGAGGGTCGCGGCGGTGGCGGGGTCGCCGGTGGGGAAACCGTCGGAGCGGTGGGTGAGGCCGGTGACGTGGAAACGGTAGCCGCGGCCGTAGGGGGGCAGCGGGGCGGTCTGCCAGCGGCTGTCGAACGGCTTGTACTTCTCGGGCGGATCCGTGGGCATCATGCGGTCCACGACCTCGACGCCCGTGCGATAGTCGGGGAGCATGATGCGCTCGCGCATGTGGGCGACGATCTCGTCCGGCAGGATCAGGACGGGAATGCGGTACTTCTCGGAGAGGTTGAACGCCCGCACCGTGAGCCAGAACATCTCGGAGACCGACCAGGGGACGAGCGCGATGATCTGGTGGTCGCCGTGCGTGCCCCAGCGCGCCTGCATGACGTCGCCCTGGGCCGGGCGCGTCGGGAGGCCGGTGCACGGGCCGCCGCGCATGACGTTCACCACGACGACGGGGATTTCCCGCATGCACGCCGCACCGAGATTCTCCTGCATGAGCGAGAATCCGGGTCCGCTCGTCGCCGTCATGGACTTGACGCCGGAGAGCGAGGCGCCCGCGATCGCTCCCATGCTGGCGATCTCGTCTTCGAGCTGGATGAAACGCCCCCCGATCTGGGGCAGGCGGAGGGACATGTCTTCGGCGATTTCGGTGGAAGGGGTGATCGGGTAGCCGGCGAAGAACCGGCAGCCGGCGGCGATGGCGCCTTCGGCGCAGGCGGTGGCGCCCTGCATGAAATGGAGGCCCGGCTCCGGCTGGATGAGCTTGTCGCGGGTGTCGAGAAGTGGGACGAGGCGTTCCTCGGAGCGCCGGTCGGATTCCGAGTGGAGGACGAGGGCGAGGTCGGGGCAGGAGAAGGTGCAGAGGCCGTCGTGCTTGCATTTCGCGTCGTCGAGGACGATGCGGCTTCCCTCGAGGTGGAGGGCTTCGTGTCTGCACACGGTCAGGCAGATGCCGCAGGCCTTGCAGCGGCCTTCGATCACCTTCATGCGCTTGCGCGGTGCGATCATGGTGAGAAATCTCCGATTGCGAACAACGGGAGATGGTAGGTCCGAAAGGCGGGGTTGGTCAATATAGTTAATGCAATGAACCAGTACGACCAGCGTCGAGGGTCGAGCGTCGAGGGTCGAGAAAGTCATCGATCGAGGCCGACCCGGGTCGGGATCATTGCGGCCTCGAGAGTGCAGGCATGTTCCGGTCCGGCGGGCAAGGCGGCCCCGGTCCCGGTGTGACCTCGATCTGCGCCTTTCTCGACCCTCAACGCTCGACGCTCAACCCTCGACCCTCGCCGGCCCCGCGGCTACAGTTCCGCGCATGGATCTCCCTTCGCGCACGCTCGCGATCCTCGCGAACCTCAAGAAGGAGTACCCGGAGGCGAAGTGCAGCCTCGAACACGGGAATCCCCTTCAGCTCCTCGTCTCCACCATTCTCTCCGCGCAGTGCACGGACGAGCGGGTGAACAAGGTGACGCCGGGGCTGTTCCGGAAGTACCCGGACGCGGGGGCGTTCGCGGGGGCGAGGGCGGGGGAACTGGAGGCGGACATCCGGAGCACGGGATTCTTCAACAACAAGGCGAAATCGATCCGCGGCGCCTGCCGGCTGATCGTGGAGAAGCACGGCGGGCAGGTGCCGGACACGATGGAGGAACTGCTCGAACTGCCGGGCGTCGCGCGGAAGACGGCCAACGTGGTGCTGGGGAATGCGTTCGGGAAGAACGAGGGAGTCGTCGTGGACACGCACGTCACGCGGCTCTCCCGGCGGATGGGGCTCACGCGCCAGAAGTCGCCCGAGAAGATCGAGAAGGCGCTCGTGAAACTCGTGCCGCGCGCGGACTGGGCGCTCTTCAGCCATCTCCTCATCCACCACGGCCGCGCGGTGTGCGACGCGCGTTCGCCGCGCTGCGACGAGTGCAGGATCGCGGCTCTCTGTCCGAAAACGGGGGTGAAATGAACTACCTGGCGACGGTGGAGGAGGCGCGGGGCGGAAGGGCCCTTCTCGTGGACTGCCGCCGGCTCGCCGCGTACGAGGGCGGGCACATACCGGGGGCGGTGAAGGTCGACATCTACGAGCACCACTGGCCGGACACGACGCGGCGCGGCATGAAGCTGTTCGTGTGGCAGATGCGCGAGGTGATGCGGCGCGCTGGCGTCGCGAACTCGCGGCGCGTGATCGCGTACGACGAGGATTCCGGCATGTGCGCGGCGAGGCTCGTGTGGACGCTCGACTGGCTCGGGCATCCGGACGCGGCGATGCTCGACGGGGGGATCCGCGGTTGGATCGCCTCTGGGGGAGAGCTGACGAAGGAGGCGACGACGGGGAAGCGGAGCGCCTGGGTGCCGCGGCCGGATCCCGCGAAGGCGATCGGGATCGAGCGGCTCAAGCGGGTGCTCGGCCGGGTCACGATCGTGGACACGCGCAGCCCCGCCGAACATGACGGGACGCTCGTCCGGGCCGCGCGGGGCGGGACGATCCCGGGCGCGATCCCGATGCATTTCACGGAAAACTGCCGCGACGGAAAATTCAAGCCGGTGCACGAGTTGCGGGCGATGTACGCCGCGGCGGGGGTCACGCCGGAGAAGGAGATCGTGCCGCTCTGCAACGGGGGGTACCGTTCGGCGCACACGTACGTGGCGCTGCGGCTCTGCGGATATCCGCGCGTGAGGAACTACTACGCGGCGTGGCAGGAGTGGGGGAACCGGCCGGACACGCCGGTGCGTGTGCCGCGGAAGCGGGATTGACGGCGGGTGGATGAATCATTACCATTTCAGTAATGATTTGACCGGGCGCTTCCCTCAACGAAGCGCCTCGCTTAGTCTTGAGACACCTGATTCCTGCGAGGACCGCTCATGCCCGCCGGCTGGAAAGACCTCGTCGACGCCGCACGCAAGCTCGTTCCCGAAATCAGCATCGCCGATTTCGAGGCGCGCCGCCGGCGCGGCGAACACTTCGTCCTCATCGACGTCCGCGAAGACGAGGAACGCAAGGGCGGCTATATCCCCGGCGCGATCCACATCTCGCGCGGCATGCTGGAATTCAAGGTCACCCAGGTCGTGACCGACCTCGCCACCCCGCTCGTCATTTACGACGCCGGCGGGAATCGCTCGCTTCTCGCGGGAAAGGCCCTCAGAGAACTCGGCTACGCGAGCGTCGCTTCCCTCCAGGGCGGCTTCGGCGCATATCGCGCTTCCAGGGGAAAAATCGCGAAGGAACGCACCTGGACCGCCGAACAGCTCGAACGCTACAGCCGGCACTTCATGCTCAAGGAAGTCGGCAAGGAAGGCCAGGCGCGCCTTCTCGATTCGAAGGTCCTCTGCCTGGGCGCCGGCGGCCTCGGCTCTCCGATCGCGCTCTACCTCGCGGCGGCCGGCGTCGGGACGCTGGGAATCGTGGACAGCGACGTCGTCGACGTTTCGAACCTGCAGCGGCAGATCCTGCACACGACGGAGCGCGTCGGCGTCTCGAAAGTCGAGAGCGCGGCGAAGACGCTTTCGGCGCTCAACCCCGACGTCAGGATCGTGCCTCACGCGTACCGGCTGACGCCCGACAACGTGATGGACGTCATGAAGGACTACGACGTCGTCGTCGACGGCGCGGACAATTTCGACACGCGCTACATGCTGAACGACGCCGCTTTCTTCCTCAAGAAACCCATCGTCCACGGGTCGATCTTCCAGTTCGAAGGCCAGGCCACCACCATCGCCCCGCACCTCGGCGGTCCCTGCTACCGCTGCATGTACCCCGAGCGGCCTCCCGCCGAATTCGCCCCCGGCTGAAACGAGGCCGGCGTCCTGGGCGTGCTCCCGGGAATCATCGGCCTCGTACAGGCGACGGAAGCCGTGAAACTGCTCCTCAACGCGGGCGAGCCGCTCGTCGGCCGCCTCCTCATGTACGATTCGCTCGCGATGAAGTTCCGCGAGTTCCGCACGGTCAAGGATCCGGCGTGCGCCCTATGCGGGTCCAGACCGACGATCACGGAACTCGAGAAAGCGCACGACGAGGGCGCCGCATGCGCCGTCCGCGCGCCCGCGGCGCGCGAGCTGCCCCACGCCGTGGCAAAGGCGTCCGTCACCACGGGACGCCCCTCCGCACCGTAGATTCTTCTCACGCTCTCAACGCGCGAGCATCTTCCGCGCCTCGTCCGCCAGCGGGTGCGCGCCCTTCACGAAGTCCAGGAAGTTCTGAAGCGTTCTTCTTCCTTCGGGTCCCTGGCCGCACATCATCTGGATCCGCCCCAGCACGAACGTGTACAGCGGCTCTCCGCGCGCGATCAGGTGGGCGCTTCGCGCCGAGGCGATCGCCTCCCCGTCCCGGCCCAGGAACCGCAGCGCCTCGGCCTTCGCCGCCTCCGCCGCGGGACGGTCGTCGGCCCCCCGCTGCTCGTGCTTCATCGCCAGCTTGAGAGCCTCTTCCGCGCCTTCCCGGCCGGCGCGACGCAGTTTCGCGTGGGCCAGCACGAGATCCGCGCGCGGATCGTCCGGGCAGAGCGCGGCCGCGTCCGCCGCGAATCGCTCGGCGGTCGCCGGATCGGCGGCGAGGTGGGGAAGTGGCCGGTGCAGGCGCGAGCGCGGGCGGGCGGGCTGGGCGTCGTACAGGACGTCGAACGCGTCGCGGGCCTCGTGGATGTCTCCGCCGTAGAAGGCGGCGAGCGCAAACGCGAACAGGGCGTCGGGATCGCCGGAACCTTTCGTTCCCCGCAGGAGCTCGTACGCCCGCGCGGCCTCGCCGTGGCCGAGCGCGTCCACCGCGCGCGCGGCGCCGAGCTCTTCCGCGCGTGCCCCGGCCTTCTCCGCCGCCTGGAGGTCCGCCCGGGCGGCGTCGGCCGACGCCTGCGATTCGCGCCGCAGCGGCGGGGAGACGCCGGGCTCCAGCGCCTCGACGATGGCAATCCCGGGCGGGAACAGATGTTCCAGCGCCCCGCATCCGCCCAGGAGCGAACGCTCCAGCCGCGCCTCCGGCGTATCCGAGAGCCGCACCGCCGCGTCGAGCGCTTCGCGCGCGTCCGCGCGCCCCAGCCGGCGGCGGACTTGCCCGAGGCGGAGGCGCGCGAGCGCCGAGTCCGGATCCGAGGCCGCGCCGCGCGCGTAGAATCCTTCCGCCCGCTCGAGGGCGGCCGTCGCCGCCGCGAAACGCTCGGGCCGCTTCGCCGCCGGCGCGCCCTCCGCTTCGATCCACAGGCGCCGGGCGTCGGTGAATTCCCGGTCGCCCTGCTGCAGGGCCTCCTGCGCGTTCCGGGGCTGAACCGCGGCCGCCGGGGGATCCGGCGGCTTGTCCCCTCCCTTCTCCTTGCGCCGCTGCCGCTCCGCGGTCACGGCAGCGAAGACGAGGAGCACCAGGACGACGGCGACCGCCCGCCCGGGATTCCGGCGGATGTTCTGGAGGAAGGGATCCCCCGAAGCGGCGGGCCGCGCGAGCACCGGCTCTTCGCGCAGCCAGCGTCCGAGGTCCTCCGCGAATCCGCCTGCGGTCGCGTACCGGGCCGCGGGGTCGCGCGCGAGGGCCTTGAGGCAGATCGTTTCGAGGCCGGCGGGAACCGGCTGGCGCGTGTTGCGCGACGGCGGAACCGGATCCTGCGTCGAAATCCGGACGAGAAGTTCCGCGAGCGCCCCGCCCTGGAACGGAACGCGCCCCGTGAGGACTTCGTAGAGGCTGGCGCCGAGCGAGTAGATGTCCGCCGGCGCGGCCGCCTGTTTTCCCATCGCCTGCTCCGGCGCGAGGTAGCCCGGCGTGCCGAGCACGGCGCCCTCGACCGTCAGCCGCACGTCGGAGCCCGATCCCGGCGAGTCGTCCCGCGCGAGGCCGAAATCGCCCACCACCGCGCGCCCCGCCGCGTCGACGAGGATGTTCGACGGCTTCACGTCGCGGTGCACGATCCCCGCCCTGTGCGCGAAGTCCAGCCCGGCCGCCGCCTGCCGCAGCAGCTCGACCAGGTCCTGCAGGCTCCCCACCCGGTCGCGCCCGTGATACGCGCGCAGCTTCGCCTCCAGCGACTCCCCCTCGATCAGCTCGAACGCGATGTAGTGCCGCCCCGCATCCTCGCCGACCTCGTACACCTGCAGGATGTTCGGATGGCGCAGCTTCGCCGCCGCCCGCGCCTCGCGCGTCAGCCGCTCCACCGTCCCCGACTTCACCGGCCCCCCGATCGTCTTCAGCGCCACCCGCCGCGCCAGCTTCCGGTCGAATGCCTCGTACACCACCCCCATCCCCCCGCGCCCGATCTCGCGCAGGAGGTCGTAGTGCGCGACGGGGGGAAGCGCCGGGGCGGCCTCGCCCGACGGACGGACGGCGGTCGGCGGCGCCGGATCGCGCGTCGCGGGAACCGCCGTCGGCTTCTCCGCTTCGCTCATCCCCGGCGCGGTTGCGCCGCCGAGCACCGTCGCGGCGCTGCTGTCGACCTGGGTTCCCGGCGTCACCGTGTCCCGCGGCGGCGGCGTGTACGCACCCATCGCCTCCACCTGCGCCATCTCCGCGTCGTCCAGCCAGCGCTTTTCCTTCACCACCGCCAGCAGCGACCGCCCCGACTTCCGCGCCTCCTCGCGCGCCTCGCGCACCTGCTCCGGCGACAGCATCCCGCCGTTGCGCACGATGGTGATCAGGTGGTCGTCGGAGAGGGGCACGGCGACCATTCTATGCCCGGCGGCGGCGAAGCCGGTAGAATCGCGGCATGGCCGATATTCCGACCCCGGAGGTCCTGGAGCGCGTCGCGCGGATCTGCGGCACGGCGGTCAAAGAAGCGTTGCCCGTGCTGGGCGGGTTCACGGAGGCCGCCCGGTGCATCGCGATCCTCGCCGACGGGCGGACGTGCTTCGTGAAGGCGGCGACGTCCGATGCGACGGCCGGCTGGCTCCGGCGCGAACACCGGATCTATGCCGGCGTCAAGGCGCGATTCCTGGCGCGCATGCTCGGCTGGGACGACGACAGCGCCCGCCCCGTGCTCGTCCTTGAGGACCTCAGCCGCGCGCCGTGGCCTCCGCCGTGGACGCGCGAACCGATCCGCCGCCTGCAGGCCACGCTCAACGAGGTCGCGGCGACGCCGCCTCCCGAGGGCCTGCCGCGACTCGAGGATCAGCGCGCCGAACTGGCCGGCTGGTCCTCCGTCGCCGGGAATCCCGGTCCGTTCCTCTCCCTCGGCCTCTGCACCCCCGCCTGGCTCGACTCCGTCCTCCCCACGTTTCTCGCCGCGGAGCGGATCGTCGTCCTCGACGGGCCCGATCTCGTGCACATGGACGTACGCAGCGACAACGTCTGCTTCCCCGAGGACCGCGTCGTGCTCGTGGACTGGAACTGGGCGAGCCGCGGCAACGGCCGCGTGGATCTCGCGTTCTGGGCCCCGAGCCTGCTGGCGGAGGGAGGACCTCCTCCCGAAGAAATCTGCCCCGGCCCCCCCGAACTCGCCGCGACCGTCGCCGGCTTCTTCGCGGCGCGCGCCGGCCTGCCCGCCGGCGAAGTCCCCCTTCGCGTGCGCACCGTTCAGAAAGTGCAGCTGCGCACCGCACTTCCCTGGGCCGCCCGCTCCATGGGACTCCCCGCGCCTGACGGGACTGCCCAGGGCGGATCGACCGGGGACACGAAGAAAAAGGAAGAGTGGATCTTCTGATGCCGGACGCCCGCCCCCGCAGGCCGACCGCTTCCGAAATCAAGTCCGAAGCGCTCCGCCTCGGGTTCGACCGGGTCGGCATCGCGCGCGCGAGGGCGCTTCCCGCCGCCCGCGACCTCCGGAAATGGGTGGACGACGGCCGCCACGGCGCGATGGCGTACATGGCGAAGAATCCCGAGGGGCGCGCCGATCCGGGGTCGGCCGTTCCGGGCGCGGCCAGCGTTATTTCGCTTGCGATCTCCTACGCGGGCGCGGCCCCGGCGCCCGCCGGACGCGGGCAGGTCGCCCGCTACGCCCGAGGCGCCGACTACCACGACGTCTTCCGACGCCGCCTCCAGGCGCTCCGGGAGTTCATCCAGCGCGCCGCGCCCGGCGCGGTCGCGTGGTGGGACGCGGACACGGGCCCGGTGATGGAGAAGCCGTGGGCGCAGGAAGCCGGGGTCGGCTGGATCGGCAAGAACACGAACCTGATTCACGAGCACGCGGGCTCGTGGCTGCTGCTGGGCGAAATCGTGACGGACCTGGAGCTCGACGCGGACCTGCCGGCGATGGACCACTGCGGGTCGTGCACGCGGTGCCTGGAGGCGTGCCCGACGGGGGCGCTCACGGCGCCTTACGAGATCGACGCGAGGCTCTGCATTTCGTATCTCACGATCGAGCATCGCGGGCCGATCGACGAGCGGTTGCGCCCGAATATGGGGACCTGGGTCTTCGGGTGCGACGTCTGCCAGGAAGTCTGTCCGTGGAATTCGGAAGCGCCCGCGGGCCGCGAGCCGGCGTTCGCGGCGCGGCCCGGGTTGGGCGCGCCCGATCTCGTGGAGTGGCTGAGGCTCTCCGCGTCCGGATACCGCGAGGTGACGCGCGGCACGGCCGTCCGCCGCGCGAAGCATGCGATGCTCCGCCGCAACGCCGCGATCGCGCTCGGAAACCTGGGAGACACCGCCGCGCGGCCGGCGCTGGAAGAGGCCGCGCAGGATCCCGATCCCCTCGTGGCCGAGCACGCCCGCTGGGCGCTTGGCCGACTGGAGGAACCATGAAGCGTCTCCTGCCGCTCGCGCTCGCAGCGGCGTTCCTGCCGCTGGCCTGCGTGCATCCCGGCGAACCCGATCCGGCGACCGCCGACCCGGACCTGGCGAGCCCGGTCGAGATCGCCGGCGTCGGGAACTTCGCGAAAGTCACGGAAGGCGTCTGGCGCGGCGAGCA
>JACPRD010000101.1 GCA_016190145.1 Planctomycetota bacterium
ACCACCCCCGCCACCGCCCCCGCCACTTCCCGCACGCGGCTCCCAACCTCCGCCGGCGGCGCCGCATCCGTGATCTCCATCAGAGCCGGCTTGAGCAGCCTGACCCCATTCGCCGCGATCACCGCCGCCGCCAGCAGCGCCGCCCAGTCGTCCGCCGGCGCGTACCGCCACCAGATTGCCGCGCAGATCCCCACCGCCGCGGCGAGAGACGTGATCGCGTCGCTCCGGTGATGCCAGGCGTCCGCCTTCACGGCTCCGCTCCCCGTCTGGCTCCCCGTCCGCCAGACGATGCGGAAGAGGCCTTCCTTGACGGCGACGACGCCCAGCAGCACCCAGAACGTGTACAGCTCCGGAATGTGGTGCGGCGTCAGAATCTCCCGCACGCTCAAAACCGCGATTCCCGCCGCCGCCGCGAGCAGCGCAATCGCCACGGCCATCGCCGCCAGCGGTTCCGCCTTCCCGTGCCCGTACGGATGGTCGGCGTCCGGCGGCCGCTGGGCGAACCGCAGTCCCCCCAGCACGATGAGCGACGTTACGATGTCCGACGTCGACTCCACCGCGTCGGCGATCAGCGCGGAGCTGTTCCCGAATATCCCCGTGATTCCCTTGATGCCCGCGAGGAGCGCGTTGACGAGGATTCCGAGCAGCGTCGACCGGATCCCGGCGGCGGCGGGGTGCTCGGGGGAGGCAGGGGGCCTCTTGGGCGGGTCAGCCAGTTTTGCCTCGGCGAATGAGAGTTTAATCAGCTTAACGAAAATCGGGACGGGTGTGGAGACTCGCGGAGAGGAGGAACGAGCTACTCCCCGCAATCGGGATCGCTCTTCGCCCAGGCACATTTCAATTCCGTGACCCGGGCGCGGTGAGGCCAGTGCGGCCAGGCGGACTTCAGCGCGGCATCCAGATCGCCTGCGGCGCGCAGAGGGACCCGGAGGGCATGCCAGGCACGAGCACGGACTTCGAGTGCATCGGCGAAGTCGGATCGAAGAGCCAGAGCCTGGTTCGCGGACCGGATCGCTTCCGTGGGATCCCCTGCGGACAACGTTATCGAGGCGAGGAGCCAGTGTGCTTCCGCGAAAGTGCTGTCGAGGGCGACCGCCTTCCTGAGGTGGGGAATCGCCGCCTCCTGCTGCCCTCGGAGAGTGAGGACCATGGCTTTCCAGTAGTGCGTCCCGGCGGTTTCCGCGCCGAAGACAACGGCGTTCTCCATGTCTGCGGTGGCCTGGGCGAGGTCGCCAATCATCATTCTGGCCACACCCCGGAGCAGGTGGCCCCGGGCGAATCCGGGTGCACGGTTCAAGGCTTCCGTGTAATGGGCAATCCCCTCCAGAGGCGTGGAAGCGATGCGCCCGCGCCACCACGAGTAGTACTCGGACTTGAAGTGCTTCTCGGCCTCGGCGGCGCGATCCTCGAATGCGACCGCGTCCCCGCGCATATAGGTCTCCGCGATGGCGCAAGTAAACCCGGCGAGGACCTGATCTTCGTAGGTCCACGCGAGTTTCCACCGGATCCAGTCGTCCCGCTCGCTGCCGGCGCGGTACCCTCGCGCGAGAGCGTTCTCGGCTGAATCGCGCCGGGAACTCCAGGATTCCACCGCATCTCCGAGGTTTCGCGCCTCATTCAGAACCACACACGAAAGCATCAGGTGGTCGATGAAATCTTCGAGAAGGACGGCGCCCAGCAGGGACCAGGCAGGGCGGCAGTCCGGCGCCAGGTCAACGGCGGCCCGAAGGTCCTTCTCGGCTCCGCCCAGGTCCATCCGTGCGTGGCGCGCCGACGCACGGACATAGAGGCCCATCGGGTCGCTCGGGAAGTCGGCGATGTAGGCGTCGAGATCGACCAGCGCAGTTCCGATGTCTCTTCTCGCGCCATTCGGCTCGGCCTGGCCCGTTCGAAGCGCCCGATCGCGATCACGGAGCGTGTCGCGAATCACCTGAAGCCGGTCGGGTGACCTGGGTGGTGGAGGATTTGCTTCGCGTTCCGGGCGAGGGCTCCGCGTGGAAGCGTACGCGATCGCGGCCGCGGCGACGAAGAGGGCCGCGGCGGCACCCCAGGCGTTCCACCAGGCGAGGCGCCCGCGTCTTCGTCTGGCGGCACCCGCGGGGACATCGGTGTCAAGCCATCGTCGGAGCGCTTCCGCAAGCTCGCCCCCATCGGCGAATCGTTCCTCGGGGGCCTTCCGGAGGCAGCGAAGGACGATCTCCTGGAGTCGCGACGGAATGTCCGGGCGGATGCTGCGGGGGGCAACCGGTGAATCCAGGCGGATGCAGCGCATCAGGTCCGGGATGCTCTCGGCTGAATGCGGAGGCCTTCCCGTGAGCAGTTCGTAGAGAACGGCACCGAGGCCATAGACATCCGACCGGGGTGTGACATCCGAGCGATCCGACTCGAACTGCTCCGGGGACATGTAGAGAGGAGTTCCCGCGGGCTTGAGGCGACGGCCAAGGCGCGACGATTGCTCTACGATGGCGAGTCCAAAATCCACGACGCAAGGTTCCCCCCGCTCGTCGACCAGGATGTTCCGGGGCTTCAGGTCGCGATGAACGACGCCGCTCACATGGGCCACGCCCATGGCTTCGGCCACTTTGCGGATGAGATCCGCCGCCTCCCGCGGACCCAGATCGCAAGCGAGCGGCCGGCCCGTCACCAGATTCATGGCCACGTACGGCCGCCCGTCAATCTCGCCGGCATCGTAGATCGCGACCAGTCCGGGGTGCTTGAGCCGGGCCGCGATCCGAGCCTCCGCCATGGTCTTGAGGCGCGCCTTCTCGTCGCAGACGCGATCCGGGATCTTCAGGGCAACCCACCTGAGGAGCACCGTGTCCCAGGCCTTCCAGACCGTGCCCGCACCGCCATGTCCGATCCGTTCGATGATCACGTATTTCCCCAGCTGCGTCGACCCGGTCTGCATCGCTCCCGTTACCTCCGGCGGAAGGAAGAGCGGCTGCGAAGAGTGTCCCTCGGCCACACCCAGGCTGTCGTCCTCGCGCAGCCTCCTGAACTGTTCTTCCCCGATCCACCCGAGCTTCTTCAACCACTCGACCAGCGTCGTTCCTTCGCGCTCCGCGCCTTCGCGAGCCTGTTGGAACCTCTCCTGGCTGAGGAATCCGCAGTGCACCGCGCGCGACACCATGTCGTCTTCTTCGGCGTCCAAAAACTGGCGCCGCAAACCATCCAGCCCTCTGGAGAGGTCTTCGCTCAACTCTGCGGCCCCAGAATGATCCTCAGTTCCGTGGCCAGGTCGTCGGCATCCACGAGATACTCCTGGACTGCCGCGATAACCTTCAACCGGAAGATCCGCCGGGCTTCCCGCAGGTAGTGCCCGACATCGCTCGCTTTCAGACCGAGAGATCGGCCGACGTATTCGTAATTCGGCCGGTTTCCCCCGGATTCAAGCACGCAGGTGCGGAAGACTTCGAAGTACACCTGCTTTCCTTCACCGCAAAGCGCCGTCTGGAGCTCGAGCGAGGCCCGTTGGAATACCTGGCTCGCCCAGTCTCTGTCGAATGCCCTGCCGCAGTCTTCCCCCGGCGCCGCCAGCGACTCTTCGAAACCATTGCTGAGGGAGGTCGTCAACCGCTCGCCTCCCCGCTTCAGCCGCGTGGCCGCTTTGATCTCCGTACCGATAAAACTGCGAAGACACCGCTTCAAGTAAGATCGAAAATTCCCCTGGCTCCGGTCGAAACGGCCCGGCAGGTCCTTCTCCTGAAGATGGATCCAGAAGGCCTGTGTGGTGTCTTTCGCATCCGCGTCGCTGCGCGAGAAGGCTCGCCGGATGTAGCAGTAGATCGGTTTCCAGTAGGCGCGCGCCAGCCTGTCGAGATGCTCCCGATTCCGCTCCTTCGAGAGGTCGCCCGGATCCAGGGCGTTCAGCTCGGAGGTCCTGGGGAATTCTGATCGGCTTCCGCCCATCGAGGTGTCACGTTTCATCGTCTGTAATCCCCTGGAACTGCGAATCCATCCGATGGTAGCTGTCGGTCCGTCTCAGCGTCGGGCTCATGGGTGCCGCTCTCCGCGATCACCCTTTCTCCCCTGCCGGGATTACGTCCATCCAGGGTCCGGCAAAACCAAAATTCGGAAATTTCGCGATTTTTCTGCCGGCAGGCTGGAAGGCGATCTATCTGGAGAGTGGCGGGGGGGATCAGAAAGAACACGACCTTGTCTGGGCAGTTCGTGGAATCGGCGTTACGGGGGAGGGCTGCCCTTTCCCGGACCGGATTCCCGGCTGACCCGTGGAGCCAGCCATGAAGAAACACCTGCCGGCGCTGATCTTCCTGCCTCTCGGAATATGCCTCGGAATCGCCGCCTGGTCCTACGTCAAATCAACGCGGAACCCGAAGGCCCTTCCGGGGGCGAATTCTCCCGTCGTCGCATCCGGAAACTCGCCGAGGCAGGCCCTGGATCGCTGCCCGAGGACTGAACCCGTCGTGTGCCCCGACCCGCTCCGTGCGACGGCTTCGATCTCCCCGCTGCCCCCCACCCCGCCCTCGACAGCTCTGCCCGCCCCGCCCGCGTCGGCGCTGGAACATCCCGAAGAACTCCAGCACTGGCTTCTCGCACTTCCTTCTGCCGACGTGTCCCGCCTCGCGGGAACCGCGCAAATGGATGGCTACGTCAGTCTGATCGTGAGCCATCTGGAGTCCGTGGACGACCTCGAAGAGCGCCGGGTCGCGGACATCGACAGGTTCCTGATGCTGATCAACGCAGAAATCCTGCGCGCCGATTCGGACAGGTGATTCCCGTTAATCCCCTTTGAAGGAGGTTCAGATGAAGTACATCGCGTCGATCGTCGCCCTGGTCCTCGCTCTCGGTATTGCCGGCTCGCGCGAGGCGAGCGCCGACTCTCTCTCCGGCCGCGTTGTCCAGATCGGCGCCGGAGGAAGCGGCGGCGTGTTTGCAGGAAACGTCCTCGGCCGGAACGCGGACGGAACGTACTGGGTCGTTTTCATTCACAGTTCCATGGGAGACAGTGCAAGCCGCCTGCTGACCGTGGCGTCGGCCAATCATGGCATCAACAAGGCGTATTTCTCGTCCGTCACACGGTCCAGTGCGACCAGCTTCGTCTACTACGCGGAGCCCGCGACCTGGTACTACCAGAGAAGTGAACTCTAGGCGCGTGATCGAGTTGTCGGCCCCTCCCGGTTCTGACGGGAGGGGCCGCTTCATTTCGTCCTCGCGCCGACGGAACTCCGCGCGCCAGGGGCGCGGGGGATTCGAAGGACTGCGGCGTCGCGGTTTTTCTCCCGCAATGAGTTGTCCGGGAGGATGGACGAATCGCGAAGGAGGCCTTGGGTTGGCCGGGGGTCCGGGCAAGTCAAATGGAGGCGGCGGGAATCGAACCCGCGTCCCGAAGAGCTTCAACCGGCACATCTCCGTGCGCATTCTGCGTTTTGTCGTCGCAACCTCAGGCGCCCGCAGAAGGGCTCATGAAGCCGCCAGGTCCGTTTCTCCGTGGGCGCAGGGTAGTGGACCGGACACCCATTGCTCTACCTCACGAGCGGCGCTCCGTCCGGTCAGGCCGCTTTCCTTGCGGAAAGCGCACCCACGCGAGGGGTGACCGGAAGAACGGGACTGCTATTAAGCAGCCAGGCTATACGCAGGAGTCGCGTGTACAGATGTGCCCGATGTTTTACGAGGCCGACGGGCGTCCTCGGCACGCAGTACCGGCATCCACGCCCCGGTCGATACCTTGACGCCCCCGGTGGGTGATGCTGGGTCTGGCAGGCCCCGGTTGTCAGAGATCCGTGTCGATGATAACGCAGGAGTGAGTCCGTATCATCCGGATTCCCCGATTCGCCGGTGTGGCTCTTGACTCATGACCTCCCGCAGTGGGATAATCCCACCATGATCGTCACCCTCGACTCGAAACGACGCCTGACCATCCCGACCGGACTCGCTCCCGCTTCGCCCGGTGACCAGTTCGACGCGAGCTTCGACCCGGAAGACGACATCGTCATCCTGCGCCGCGTCAAGCGCAAGCTCGACTGGCTTGCGGTGCTTGAATCCTGTCCCGTGCCGATGGAGGACCTGCCGCCGCGCGGGAAGCAGCTGCCGAAACGCCGCCGTCTGTGAACTGGCTTCTCGACGCAGACGTTCTAAGTCAGCCGGCAAAGCTGCACGGCGATGAGAGGGTCGTCGCGTGGCTCCGCCGCGAGAGGGACCGGTGCACAACCAGCGCAGTCGTCGTCGCGCAGCTCGCCTTGTGGGTGCGTTCCAGGACGGGGAAGCGGCGCCTCGCACTTCAGGCGTGGCTGACCCGTTTGCTGGAGGCGCTGGAGGGCCGCGTGCTCGGTTTCAACACCACCGTCGCCCACGTGTGGGCCGAACAGCAGCACGCTCTGCTCGCCCTCGGCCGACCCATGCCCGTGGAAGATTCGTACATCGCCGCAACGGCGCGCCGGTTCGGCCTCACGATCGTCACCGGGAACGAGGCGGATTTCCGAAGGCCGGGCCTGAAGGTCTTCAATCCATTCCGGGAGTTGCCGGCGGCCGAGTGACCCGCACTACTTCCTCGAACTCGCCCTCTCGATGTCCCGCTTCGCCTCGCGCTTCTTCAGATCCTCGCGCTTGTCGAACAGCTTCTTTCCGCGCCCGACGCCCAGCTCGAGCTTCGCGAGGCCGCGGCGGAACAGCAGCGCGAGCGGGATGATCGTCAGCCCCTTCTCCATCAGTTGCGCGTGCAGCTTGCGGATCTCCGACTTCTTCAGCAGCAGCTTGCGCGGGCGCTTGGGCTCGTGGTTCAGGATGTTCGCGAACGGGTACTTCGAGATCTCCATGTTGTGGACCCAGACCTCGCCGTTCTCCACGCGCGCGAACGCGTCCGCGATGTTCACCTGGCCGTCGCGGATCGATTTGACTTCGCTTCCCATCAGGACCATCCCCGCCTCGACGGTGTCGATGATGTGGTATTCGAATCGCGCCTTCTTGTTGCGCGAGACGAGTTTGACGTCGTTGGGGCGTTCGGGGGGCTTGGAGGGCATGGCGGTATTCTAAGCGGGGAAGGGGGGTGGGAGGGGCAATCTGTTGCGAAGGGCACAGCGCCGCGCGACCGCGCCTTCCCCCTCACTCTTTCCCCGCCTTCCCCGGCCCAGGCGGCTCATCCACCGGTTCTACCGGCGCCGGCCGGAGTCCATTCCGGCCCAGCGCGTAGCCGGCGGCGGCGAAGGATCCGCTGACGAGCAGGGGAAGCGCATCCTCCGCCGGCATCGTGACGCCGAACGAAATCCAGCCGCCGGCGAAGACGAGCGCGAGGAGCACGGCCGGGAGGGCGCCCAGCCAGAACAGCACGAGCCGGGGCCGGGGCGACGGAAGCGCGACGAGTGCGCCATAGGTCAAGCCGAGCGGCCAGACGCCGAGGAGGAGGACGGGCTGGAAGCGGACGGCGGCGGAGAGGAGGGGGAGGAAGAGGAGTCCGGCGCCGAGGGAGATGCGGCGGTCGCGGCGGCGGAGGATGACGGCGAGCAGGATGAGGCCCAGGGCCGGGACGACCGCGACCGCGGCGAGCAGGCGCTGCGTCAGGAGCGACGTCCGCCAGAGCAGGTAGTCCCGCGGCCCGTCGCGCGCGGGGGGCGAGGCGTCGAGCGCGAGAACGGCGGCTTCGAGGATGCGGCCGCTGGAGTGGAGGGCTACGGGAGAGAGGCGGTCGGGGGTGTCCTCCGCGGTGTGGTACTGCGGGTAAAAGCGGCTCAGGCTGCTTCGCGAAAAGAAAAGCGCGGGAACCCCTTCACGCAAAAAGAGAATATCGTCGCTTCCCGTTCCCGCCGTAATCGACCTCGAGAACGCCTGGACGGCGAGGGGGAGGCGGGGGTCGCCGAGGGC
>JACPRD010000013.1 GCA_016190145.1 Planctomycetota bacterium
CTCGAGGACACCTACCTCCGCCGCATCGAAGGACATCTCAAGCCCGTGCCGGGTGTGAAATGGCGCGGCGAGGACCTCTTCGGCCACGCCAAGATCTACGAGCACGCGATCCTGACGCTCGCGCTTGCGGAGGCCGTGGCGGAGGGCTTCGAATCCGCCAAACCCGCCTGCCTCAAGGCGGCCAGGTACCTCCTGGCCGCGCAGTTGACCGGCCATCGCCCCGCCGGCTGGAACGGCCCCGTGCTCGTGAACGACGACTTCCACGGCGGCTGGCGCTACGCCCCGAATTCGACGGACATGGACATCAGCGCGACCGGCTGGTGCCTCGTCGCGCTCATCGCGGTCGACGCCGCCGGTCTCGAGGTGGACGGCCTCCGCGACGCCGCGACCTGGGCCCTGAGCGCCATCCGCCGCTGCACCGACAAGGACGGCTTCACCTACGTCCCGCGAACCAAGGGCGGCGGCAACATCCGCAACAGCATCGGCGCCCTGACGATGCTCCTCCACGGCGAAGCCGGCTCGATGCTCAACGTGGCCCTCGCCGATCTCGACACTCACCTGCCCGCGGGCACGCAGGTCGAAATCGGCCACAACTCTCCCCTCTACTACGCCTACTACGCGACCCGCGCCAACTACCTGCGCAGCGGCAAGGTCTGGGAAACCTGGCGCACCGCCATGCTGCGCCAGCTTCTCTGGCGCCAGGAGCCCGACGGAAGCTGGAAATCCGTCCAGGCCGAAAAGGACCTGGAGTCCCGCTTCGGCACGGCGATGTCCCTCATGATCCTGCGCATGTGCCTCGGGGAGGTGCCGAAGTATCTGAAGGACGAGGCGGAAGGGTTCTAAGTCGGGCAGCCCTAATTCGTTCCGACCGCCCGCACCGCGAACTTCACGACCCTGAGCCCCGCCTTGACTTCGACCGTGGCCCGGCGCTCGCCTTCGGTCTTGGGGGCGAAACGGATCGCGAAACGCGAACTCGCGGTTCCGTCCAGGCTTTCGCGTGGCTGCGCGACGATCGTGAATTCGGCGGCGTCGGCGCCGGTCAGCGTCACGGCGCCGCGGCCGAGGTTGAGTCTGGCGTCGCCGGGGTTGAGCAGCAGGAACTCGCGCTCGAGACCGGCTTTCAGCTTCACGTCCCCGAAATCGGTGTGGTCGAACGTTGCCGGGGTCGCGTCCCCGTCCGCGATCTCCACGCCGTTTCCCTCGACGGCGAGCTGCGCCGGGCGCGCGGCAGGCGGCTCGGCGGCCGTCACCCGGATCGTCAGGTGCGTCACGGCCTCGGCGTCCTTGCCCTGGCCGATCACCTTCAGCCAGGCTTCGTAAATCCCCGGCTTGTCGAACACCTTCGCCGTCACGGGAGTCGTCGCCTCCGCCTTCGGCATCGCCGGCTTCCCCGGCGCGCGCGGCGCGAACGCCCACTCGACCTTGTTCCCGCCGTACGAGCCCTGGGAGGAGAACTTCACCGTCAGCGGCGCCAATCCCTCCAGCCGGTCCGTCTCGATGTGCGCGTGCACCCGCGGTCCCACGCGCAGGCGGATCTGGCGCGCCTCGTAGTTGTTTCCGCTCGTCCCGTCAGAACCGACCGTCCGTCGCGACCTCCGTCTGCGCGGCGTTTTCCTCGACGAGGGAGAGGTGGCAGGGGGAGGTGACGAGGCCGGACGAAAAGTAGATCTTCTCGAAGAGTTCCGTCTTCTGCGGGAGCACCGAGTTCGTGATCGTGTGCGCCATGCCCGTCGTCGACTGGTGGTAGAAGTTGATTCCGAGCTTCAGCTGGTTTCCGCCCGGGTCGTTGTCCACGAACGCGAGGATCGCCTCCTTGATCCCTTTCGCGTCCGTCCCCGCGGGGCTCTTCCAGGCGTCCCGCACCCATCCGTGCGTGCCGGACCAGCTCCCGTAGACGTCGTCCCAGGTTCCCGCGAACGTGTCCGACGGTTTGGGCCCGAGGAGGAAGAGCTTTCCCTGCGGCACGAGTTCCGAGGGCCAAAGCCGCTTCGCGAGTTCCGGCGGCCGGATCGTGGACCCTTCGGTCTCGGGCGGCACGGCGGCCCTGGCCTTCTCGATCGGCGACGGGTCGAGCCGCCAGACGCGCCACTCGGTGGTCTTGAAGTACGGATTCCGGATTTCCCCGGTGTCCTGCTCGGCCCGCGAGACGGCGCAGGCGGCGAGGAAGAGGGCGGCGATGCGGACCGGGTTCATGGCGATGCGGGACATGTAACCTCGGGTTCACTTCTTCAGGATCGCCGCAATTTCCCTGAAGATCGGTTCGTGGCACGCCGTGTGCCCAACGCCCGGGAGCAGCGTCCGCGAGAAGCCTGTGTAGCCCCATTTCTTCAGCTGGGCTTCGGCTTCATTCCAGGACGCCGTCAGCATTTCGAGGTGGCCATCCTTGTCTCCCTGGAACGCGCGGATGACGAGGTCGCGACCGTCCTCGGTGGGCGTGGAAGGGCAGCCGCCGTAGTTGGCGCAGGCGGGGAAGGCGCCGCGGAGCTCGGCGGGGCGCTTGAAGATCGTCCACCAGGTGAGGATCCCGCCGCCGGAGTAGCCGGCAATGAAGAACTTTTCCTCGGCGGCGTAGTCGCGGCGGAGGTCGGCGAGCGCGGCCATCATGCCGGCGTCGTCGAATTCGATGGTGTTCTTGTTCGTCCACTCCGCGATGACCTCAGCGGAGTACCACGGATGCTTGTCCTTCCGCGGCCCGCCGGAGTTCGTGAACGTGCACGGCGCAATCACGATCACCGGCACGTCCTTCCGGTACCCCGCGAACCGCTTGCACTGCGCCTCGTAGTTCCCCCCCGCGCCCTCGCACGCGACCAGCACCGGCCAGGTGCGGTCGGGAGTCCAGCCGGGGGGAAGGGAAAGAAAGTAGCGCATCTCGTGCGTCGAGGCCTTCTTGAGGACCGGCTCCGCGACGGAAACTCTCGCCTCGATCTCGCGCGCAATCTTCGCGCGCGCAGGATCCGGTCCGAGCATCGCTTCCTGCTGCACCAGAAGCCGGTTCGCACGCTTCCAGTCCTGCTTCTGGATCGCGGCGCGCAATTCCGCCTCGTGAAGCGGCTGGATCGCCTTCGCGTCGAGCTCGAGCGCCTTCCCCCACGCGGCGTCGGCCGCGGCGGGATCTTTCGCTTCCACCGCAATCTGCTTCCACAGCCCCGCGGCCTGCTTCTTCGTCGCCTCGAGCTTCTTTGAGTATTCCTTCCGCAACGCCTCGGCAGGCTCCGCGCCTTCCTTGTCCGCCGCTTCCCGCACCGCCTTCGCCTTCGCGTTCCCCGCGTCCGCCGCGAGCGCCTCTTCCGCCGCGGCGCGCGCCTCGGGGCGGAGCTTCCACTGGAGGCACCACGCGGCGAGTTTTTCCCAGGTGACGGCGATCGATTTCCGGATCTCGGCATCGCGGGCAGGCGGGTCGGCCTTCGGGGATTGGGCGGAGAGGGGGGTGGACGTGAGGAAGAGGACCAGGGCGGAGAGGGCGAGCAGGCTCGACGAACGACGCATGGAGGGATTCTATGTAGAAACGTGGACGGTTCGATTCTCATTGTTCGTGAAATCCGGGAGGATTGCGCCGCGCCTGCTTTTCAGCCACCGAGTGGTACGAGCGTCGCCCCCACGTCCTCGCGCGACTTCAGGCGGCACTTCGTTCCCTGAAAGCGCTCGAACATCGCCTCGTGCGCGGCGAACGAATTCGCGTTGCGGCGGATCCGGTACTCGGAGACCCACTGGATCAACTCCGCGAACGCGGCCTCGTCGCCGCCGCGCCGAAGGCCGCGCGCCTTGACGTTGGCGACGCACTCGTCGTCGGGAATGTCCAGGAGGACGAGCGCGGTGGCGCGGGGAAGGGCTTCCTGCGCCAACCAGCCATAGACACCCTCGAGGATCCAGCGGTCGCCGGCCGCGACTTCGCGCACCATGGAGATCGCGACCGCCGGGTCGCGGCGGACGTTGTACCCGCCGGGCACCCAGTGGATGAGGTCCATATCCGTGGCCGCGGCACCCGCGATCCCGGCCAGGCGCTCCGCGAGCCAGCTCTTGCCGGAGCCGCCGTTACCCAGAACGACCGTGCGCACGAAGTCCGCGGGTCGGAGCGGCATGGAAATGCAGGCCTCCCGGTGGAGAGGAAGGTCCACATCCTACTCCGGGGGGGCGGAGATGCCGCGAACCGGGGTGCCCTCGGCGAGCAGGAGTCCCCGGGCGTGCTGATCCCGAAGATCACGAAGAACCGGGGTCCAGTATTCACGTTCCTCTCGGAGTGCGACGGACAGCCGGCGCAGGATGTCGCGTCGGGCGCGGCGCAGATCGGCGCGTGTCGGAAGCGTGCCGGCCAACGCGCGCTTCAGGAGCGGTCGCGCCACTATCGGAAGCTCCTTCCCCGTGCGGGCGAGGGGTGCGGGCGCGCTTCACGGGGGGAATCTATCAGTCGTCGGGGAGGAGGCGGTAGCCGTCGGAAGAGAACGCCGCGAAGCGGCGCCCTTTGCCTTGACCTTGCCCTGTCGTTTTGAGCGTTCTTAAGGCGAACTAGCCTTCGTCTCAAAGGCGAGGGCAAGGGCAAGGGGCGCGGCTGCGCCGCGCTGGGCAGATCGCCGCCGCGGCTCGCTACTTCGCCAGCGCCGGCACTCCGGACGGCGCTTTCGTCAGCATCCCCCGCACAAATCCCTTGAGCCTCTCCCTCTCCTCCGGCCGCATTTCCGACCACATCAGCGTCAGCTGGAAACGACCGAGTCCGGGAAGGGGCTCCACGCGCGACACCTGGAGATGCGCCTTGAGCGGTGCGTCGCCAGGCAGCTTGATCTCCGCCGCCAGCACCCGCCCCGCGGCGAACGCCTCCTCGGCGTGGAGAATCACTTCCATGAGGCCGATCTCCGTCGTGACGGCGACGCGGCGGCGGGCGAAGAAGCCCTCGTCGACGGCCTTGTAGGACACGGTGAGGGCCTTGCGGTGGCGGGCGGCGAGGAGTTTGCGGCTGGCGACTTCGCCGCGCGGGTTGCTGAGCGTGTCGAGGGCGCGGATCAGGGCGGGGGCTTCGACGGGCATGCGCAGGGCGTCGGAAGCGCCGGCGCGGCGGGCTTCGGCGGCCTGGGTGGCGGTCGTTTCCTCGAAGAGGGCGAGGACGGTGACCTGCGGATGCGCCGCGAGGATCTGGCGGACGAGCGCCACGCCGCCGTCGCCGGCGCGGCCGGAGCCGCCGGCGTACGCGAGATCCACGGCGACGCACCACGGCTGGAACCGCGTCGTGAGCGGCAGCACGGCGTCCGCGCGGCCCGTTTCCGCGGCGAGGCGGTAGGCGGTGTCGCGAAGGGCTTCGATGAACTCTGCCCGGCGGGCGGGGGAGGGGCCGGCGACGACGACGGTGGGGTTCATGGGGGGCTCCGATAGAAGGGTGCCTGAAGGCAGTGCGGAGGGGGGAGGAGAGAGTCAGTGAAATTCCCGCTCCGGGGCGTGCAACCCGCGCTTTCCCGCTTCTCAGATCACCCCGATTCCGTCTAATAGGGCGCCGTCGTGCGCCTGCCCATTTCCTTCTCTCCGGCCGTTGGAGTCCCCCATGCGGTCCCTCATCTTCCTCGCCGCCCTCCTCGCGCCCGCCGCGGCCCTCGCGGCCGACGCCGTCGTCACCGTGCAGTACCAGTCGCCCACCGCGCGCGTCGCGGCGGGGACGAGCATGCTGTCGGGAGAGACGCTCGTCGCGGTGTACGGGGCGTTCCCGACGGCGAAGGGGAGCACGGTGAACGCGTTCGACGGGCAGATCGGAAAACTATCCGCCGAGGAAATGTCCAGGAATTGGCGCGACGTCGGCACGGCTCTGAAAGGCGTGCGGAACGGCGGGTTCCTCGTGATCAACTGCCACTCGTCGGCGACGCAAGTCGGCGTCCCGACCGAAAAAGGAGAGAGCCAGCTCGTGCCGTGGGGGAAGTTCTGGAGCCACTTTGGCGTGAAGCGGCCGCCGCGGTTGGGGCTCGTCGTGCTCAACGGGTGCCTCGGGTCGGTCGACGCGGAGGGGGAGAAGACGAACGCGACGGAGGCGGACATCGAAGGCGTGCGATGCGCGCTCAACGCGGAAGCCATGGCCTGCGGCACGCGGAACATCGCGACGGAAGATTCCCAGGCGGAACTCGCCCGCGCCATGACCTTCATGGCGGGCGACGCTTCGGCGGGGAAGTCCGGCTGGGACGTCGACCTCGAAAACGAAGGCAAGGGCGGTCCCTTCTCCTTCACGAAGACCCTCAAATTCCGCAAGGGACGGCTCTTCACCGAAAAACCCGTGACGTTCAACGCGCTCAAGCTGCAGGCGATCCAGCGCGTGAAGCGGGGGGAAGCGGTGCCGGGGGAGGGCACGCTCAAGGTTGCGGCCGCCGCCGACGACGCGGACGTGCGGCTGGTGCCGCTGGATCTCGAGGCGCGGGCCTGGGATTTCTCCGACGGGGACGCCGTCGCCTGCGGCCGCGCGTTCCGGTTCGAGTTCGACGCGGCGCGCGAGATTGCGAGCGTGAAATTCCTGTTCCGCGCGCGCACGCACGCGGCGGATCCTGCGGCGGAGCGGATCGAGTTCGTCGGCCCGGACGGCGCGGCGCCGCTGTTTCGCGACTTCACGAAATGCGCGAAGGAGGAGGCGGCGGTGGAGGTGACGTATCCCGCGGCGGGCGGGCGACTGAAGGACGCGAATCCCGCGCTTTACGAGCAGCTGATGACGGGCCGGCTGAGGTGCGCGGTCGTGCGGCAGACGTGTCTGACGGACGCGGAGATGGTCGTGACGTACGAGGGGAAGTGAGGGAACGCGGGGGAACTTCAAAGTGACAATTTCAACTTTCAAGCAACTTCAAGAGGACAACTTCAAACGACAATCGGCTGCCCTGAGTCGCGGGTTATAATGGAGTCCGATGGCGGCGGGCGGGTCTTCGGAGGATCCTGCCATGCTGCGTTACGAGATCATGCCCGAGCACGGGATCGTCGTCCTCAGCCCGCAGGGGCCCCTCAGCGCGGATGACTTCGCGAAGCTCACGCGCGCGGTGGACCTGTACATCCAGGAGCGCGGGCCGCTGAAGGGACTGCTCGTCGAGGCCCACCGTTTCCCCGGATGGGACAGCTTCGCGGCGCTTCTCAGCCACCTGAGGTTCGTGAAGGACCACCACCGGCTCATCGAGCGGTTCGCGGCGGTTTCGGACGGCGCGTTCGCGAAGATCGGGCCCGCGATCGCGAAGCATTTCGTGGCGGCGGAGGTCCGGCGGTTCGACGAGAAGGACCGCCAGGCGGCGATGGAATGGGTGCGCGGGAGCGGCGCGCCGTCGGGGGGCGAATTGTTCGGCGACGAGGGTGGCGGCGGATAGAGGGCGTGAAGCAGGATTCACGCGACATTCTGTCCGTGAGCGCGGACGGTGGGAGGTTGTTCCTGCCCTTGCCGATTCCGGCCGCCGATGCCGCCCGCAAGCGGCGCCGTTCGGCTAGACTGGCCCCGGAGGAAGACCACGATGCGCGCGTCCGAGCTGGCGTTCGGCATCCTCGCCGAGCAGATGGGGTACATCTCGGAGGAACAGCTCCTGTCCGCGCTCGAGGCGTGGAAGAAGGAGCGGAGCGGGCGCGGCGACGCCGCCACGCCGGTGCCGGTCCTGCTGCGCGGGTCGGGGGCGATCGGGGACGTGGACGCGGCGGTCGTCCAGGCGGCGGTCGACGCGCAATCCGTGAGTCGAGGCGACGCGACCCCGCAGCTTCAGGTCGACGAAGATCTTCGCCGGACGCTTCTCGCCATCGAGCTCGATCAGCCCGTCGGCGACTGGATTCGCCTGCTGCCGCCGCGCCCCGCCGGCGCGCTTCCGTTCACACCCAGCCCCCCCGACGCGCGCTATCGCCTCGAACGCGAGCTCGCCCGCGGGGGACTGGGCAAGGTCGTCGAGGCGCTCGACGCGGACCTGGGGCGCGAGGTCGCGATCAAGCTCGTGATCAACGACCGGCGGCAGGGCCTGGTGGAGAGGTTCATCCGCGAAGCGCGCGTGACGGCCGCGCTGGAGCACCCGAACATCGTCCCGGTCCACGATTTCGGCGTGCTGCGGAGCGCGGCCGGGCGCCGGAGGCTCTTCCTCTGTATGAAGCGGGTGCACGGGCGCGACCTGGGAGATCTCATTCGCACCCTTCGCGACGGCGATCCGGCCGTCCTGCGCGAGTTCTCGCGCGCCCGCCTGCTGTCGATCTTCCAGGGGATCTGCCTGGGCGTCGCGTTCGCGCACTCCCGCGGAGTCGTCCATCGGGACCTGAAGCCGTCGAACGTGATGATCGGCGAATACGGGGAGACGCTGATTGTAGACTGGGGGCTCGCGAAGATCCTGGGCGAGGCGGAGCCGCCTTCCGTGGGGCCCAGGGAGCCGCGCCGGATCGCCGAGGAAGAATCGGACTCCACCGCCCTGACCGTCCAGGGCGAAATCCTCGGGACGCCGAGCTACATGTCGCCGGAGCAGGCGCGCGGCCGGTCATCGGAGGCCGATGTCCGGAGCGACATCTACTCGCTGGGCGCGATCCTCTACTGCCTTCTGACCTGGGAACCTCCCTTTCAGCTCGGAAGGGAGACCCGGGTTCTCGACATGGTCGCCACCGGAGAATTTGTCCCTCCCGCCGCCCGGGTCGCCGGCCGGCTGCACGAACGTCTGCAGGGCGGAGGACCGCCGGCGAACGTCGCCCTTCCCGAGCCCGTCCCTACCGCGCTGGAAGCCATTTGTCTGAAGGCCATGGCCCTCCGTCAGGCTGACCGTTACGTCTCGGCGCTCGACCTCCATCGCGACGTGCAGCTCTTCCTCGAAGGCGTGCAGGAACGGGAGCGGCGCGAGCGGATGGCGGAGGAGGCGCTGACGGGGGTTCGCGCGGCGGTGGAGCGCTACCGGGGCCTGACGGGGCGCGTCGAGAGAGCCGGCGAGGACGTGGCCGCGCGCGGGCTCGAGGCGGGCCGTCTCGACGACAAGACCGTCTTGTGGGCCGCGCAGGACGCCCTGCAGGGGCTGCGCCGGGAGGCCGCGGAGGCCTTCGCGGACGCGCACGCAGCGCTGGCGACCGCGCTCGGATTCGATCACAGCCACATGGAGGCGCGCCGCCTGGCGGCCGACCTGCACTGGGAAGGGTTTCTCCGGGCGGAGCAGGAGCGCGACCTCGACGAGGCGCGGTATCACCTGCGGCTCGTGCGCGTCTACAACGACGGCGGGTACGACGAGCGGCTGGACGGCGCGGGCCGGCTGTCGGTGCGGACGGAGTCGTGGACCTGCGCGTGCCTGCGCGACGGGCGCGATGTCCGCCCGGAAGAGCTGTGCCGCGCCTTCCACCATCCGTTTTCCGGCCGCCTCCTGGAACCCGGCGCAGAGGCGGCGGGACTGCCGGAACTCGAGCCGCGGGCGCCGGCGCGGCTGCGCGTCCACGCCGCCTCGTGCGTCCGCGCGGAGCAGGCGGGAGCGCAGGCATGGGCGTACCGTTTCGACGAGAAGGGCCGCACGCGGATTCCCGTGACGCCGGACTGTCGTTCCCGCGGGGAGAGCGACCCTTCCTGCCCGCCGGAGGCTCTGGACCGTCTGTTCCCGGGGAGCAGCCCGTACCGCCCTGAAGGCCCGGGATGGTACCTCGGGCGGACGCCCATCTGCGGCGCCCCCATCCCCATGGGTTCCTGGCTCCTGATCCTGCAGGCGCCCGGCTTCGAGCCGGTGCGCTGCCCGGTCTCGATCGGCCGGTGCGAAAGCGTCTCGCAGACCCTGATCCTCTACCCGCCCGGCGACCTGCCGCCCGGGTTCGTCCAGGTTCACGGAGGCCCCTTCCTCTATCAGGGAGACCCCGGGTGGTCGGGATCGGAGCCGTCCCAGCTCGTGCGTCTGTCCGAATTCGGGCTCGCTCGCTTCATGGTGACGTGCCGGGAGTACTCCGAGTTCCTCCGCGACCTTGCCGGCGCGGATCCCGCCGGCGCGGCGCGCTGCGCGCCCCGGATCGACCAGGTCACCCGGCCGCTCTGGCCTCCGCCCGACTTCCCGGTTCCCACCGCCGAGTGGCTCGCGGGGGCGGACCCGTCGCGGCGCGCGCTTTCCGGACGCGCGGCCGGCAGCCCCGTTGATTGGGAGGAGGAGTGGCCCGTCATGAGCGTCGCGTGGCAGGACGCGATGAGATTCTGCGACTGGAAGAGGCGCCGCGAGGGCTGGCTGTACAGGCTGCCGGACGAGCGGGAGTGGGAAAAGGCGGCGCGCGGAACGGACGGGCGAGTGCACCCCTGGGGAGACGAGTTCGACTACCGCTGGGCCAATCTCGACGGTTCGCACCCGGAGAGCCGCAGGCCCGCGGCGGTGGACGCCTTCCCCGGCGACGAGTCTCCGTGGGGAGCCCGGGGGCTCGCCGGAAACGTGTCCGAGTTCGCGCTGACGGCCGTCATCGACCGGGACCCCGTCGCCAGACTCTGCCGCGGCGGCTCCTGGTGCGAGCTGCACTCGCAGTGCAGCGCCGCGCGGCGCTCCTGGACTCCGGAAGGCCGCAAGAACCACTATGTCGGCGTCAGGCTCGCGCTGACCACCGTGCTTCGCGAAGAGTCGAAAGAGGATCCTCCGGCTTCCGGAGGCGGATCGCAGGGAATCGCGACGCGAAAGCCGCCGGGCGGGTCGAGGCCGCCGGATCGGGCGTAGGCCCCAGGCGGACCTGGGCAATTCCCTGCTGACCGGCTTTGACCCGGACGAGGCACCCTTCGAGTCGATCTCCATGATGGCGCCGCGGCCGCCATGCGAACGCTGTATGCGTCTCTGCGTCTCGTCGAGCATCCAACCCCCGTCCCAGCGCTGCAGGGATCTGTAGGATTACTTTCTGACTGGAAAGTATTGCGCTTCCCCGGTAATTCCTGCCCGCGATTGCCGCCTTCCCGGGTCCCTGCGGCGGCACGGGTCTTGCTTCCAGTGGAAGCGGCAACGGAGGGACAAAGGAGGCTTTATGCACCTGAGGACCATTTTCGCGGCGCTGCTCGCAGGAACGGTTCCGCTGGCTTCGTGCGGCTGCCATGACTATCAGCGTCGTGTGTACGTGAGCACGGACTACGGGCACGAAGACGAGTACTGGGACGGACACGCGTGGATCGTGGTCTACGACCACGTTCACGGTCCGGGTTGCGGTCACTACTGGCACCACGGGTACTGGCACTTGTACCCGGAGCACCACATCTACTACCACTCCGGCTATGCGCACTACGGCGTCTACGTCGATTTCTCGATCGCCCGCGAAGCGGATTCCGGGTACGTGTGGGACGGCGGGGACTGGATCATCGTGAGCGGCCACCGGCACGGACCGCGGTGCGGGCACTACTATCACCACGGCGTGTGGCATCTGCATCCCGAGCAGCATGTCTACCGCGAGCCGTACAAGGCGCCGTTCGGGCAGCGCGTGAGGGAGCCGGCGCCGGCGCAGCGGGAGGGCCCGCGGCGAATCCGCCCGCAGCCCGAGCCGCGCCGTCCGGACCCGGGCCGCACGGAGCCGCGCCGGCCGGAGCCACGACGGCCCGAGCCCCGCAAACCCGAGCCGCGCCGTCCGGATCCTCGTCGGCCGGAGCCGCCGGGACCCCGTGAGCCGCAGCCGGAACCGCGGGCCGAACCCGGACAACCCCCGGGCCCGGGCGTGGAACCCGGCACTCCCGACGTTCCGCCGGATCCGCGGAATCCGAAGAAACCCGGGAAGCCGAAGAAACCCGAGCTGCCTCAGCGGCCGGAGAAGCCGAAGTAGCCGCGACGGCGAACCGCCGCACTCGCGGTATCATTCCCGCCCCGTGGTCTCCGACCCCCGCGAGCGCAGAATCGTCACCATCGCCTTCTCCGAAGTCTCCGGGGTCGCGCGCCTCTCCGAAACGCGCGACCCCGAGTCCGTGCGCGTGCTCGTCGACGACCTCTTCCGCCGCTTCCGCACTGCCATCGAGGCCGAAGGCGGCGCCGTCGACAAATTCATCGGCGACACCGTCATGGCCGTGTTCGGCGCTCCCGTCGCCCACTCCGACGACCCCGCGCGCTCCGCGCGGGCCGCCTTCGCCCTGAAACGCGTGATCGACGCGTTCAACGCGGAACACTCGCTCCAGCTCGGCCTGCGTTCGGGTGTCAACATGGGGGAAGTGCTCTGGGGAAGCGTGGGCGGCGAGGCGCCGACGGTGATGGGGGACGCCGTCAACGTCGCACAGCGGCTGGAGTCGTCCGCCCGGTCCGGCGCCGTGCTCGTTTCGGCCGCCGTCGAGCGCGCCGCGCGCCGCGCCATCCGCTTCGCTCCCTGGGGACCCGTCAAGGTCAAAGGTCGGGAGGAGCCGGTCGAGACGTTCGAGGCCGAGGACGTTCGCGAGCAGACGGAGGAGGGACTGCCGCTCGCGGGCCGGGATGCCGAGCGCGCGACCCTCGCTGCCGCGCTCCCCTCCGGCGGGTTTTTCCTGGTCGAGGGGGAAGCGGGGATGGGGAAGAGCCGGCTGGCGGCGGAGGTGCGCCGGGACGCGCGCGCGCGCGGGCTTCGCCTCGGGTCGGGGCGCTGCCCGGAGGGCGCGAAGCTGCCGCTCTCCGCGTTCGGGGACATCCTGCGCGCGGATGCGGGGAACCCCGGGTTCGAGGAGGAAGACGCGCCCGGTATCGCGGCGGCGGTGGCCGCGCAGCTCGAGGCGGCGGTGCCGGACGCCGTAACCCGCGAGAATCTCGCGGCGCTCGTGGTCAGGTCCGTCGGCTACGCGCTTCCCGGGGCGCGGGTCGCCGGGATCGATCCTTCGCGCATGGCCACGGAGGAGCGCCACGCCTGGATCTGCTGGATCGGGGCCCGCCTTCCCGCGCTGCTCCTGATCGAAGACCTCCACTACGCCGACGCCGGTACCGTCGCCCTCCTCGAATCGCTCGCCGCCGTCCTCGCGGGGCGCGGGCTCACCCTGATCGCGACCGCGCGCCCTGGCGGGTCCGCGCCCGCCGGGTACGCGAAAATCGAACTCCGCGAGCTCCCGCCCGGCGCCGTCGCCGGCCTCGCCGCCGCCACACTCGGCGCCCCCGTCGATCCATCGTTCGCATCGTTCCTTGTCGATCAGACTGCGGGCAACCCCCTCTACGTCGAGGAACTCGCACGCTTCCTCGAAGAAGAAGGCGACCTCGAAGGCTCCCCCGTCCGCCTCAAAGGCTCCCCGCGCATGCCCGCCGGCATGAACGCCCTCCTCGTCGCCCGCCTCGATGCCCTTCCCCCGGCACACAAGGACGCCCTCAAGGGCGCCAGCACCGTCGGCCGCGTCTTCTGGGACCGATTCCTCGCCCGCATGCTCGAACGCGACGTGAACGCCGCAGTCGCCGAGGCCCTCGACCGCGGTCTCGTCGCCCCGTCCGCCGGATCCCTTCTTCCCGACGACGAAGAATTCGCTTTTCGCCACGCCCTCCTCCGCGATGCGGCCTATTCGCTTCTCACGAAACGCGAGCGCCAGCGTCTCCACCTGCGCGCCGCCGAGCTGCTGGAATCGCGATTGGCGTGCGCCGCGCGCCCGCTCCGGGCCCTCTGCGCCAGGCACCGCGAAGCCGCGGGCGACCCGGCCGGCGCGGCTTCGCACTGGCTGGCCGCGGCGCAGGCGGCCTGGGCGGCGGCCGCGGTCGACGAGGCGCTGGGGGCGGCGCGCGAGGCGTCGCGCCTCGGCGCCGGCGCTCCCGCCCGCCTCGTCGCAGCCGATGCCCTTCGGGTCCAGGGACGATTCGCCGAATCGCTCTCCGAGGCCGTCGCGGCGCTGGCGGAGGATCCCGCCGTGCGGGTAGCGGCGCTCCTCGCCGCCGGGCGCGCCCACCGCAGCCTCGGGAACCTCGCCGCGAATCTCGAAGCCGTCGAACAGGCCCTCCGCGAGGCGGCCGAGCCCGGGCTTCGCGCCGAAGCGCAGGCCGAACTCGCGGTCGTGCTGCACGTGATCGGCGACTACGACCGATCGCTCGAGTTCAGCATCGGCGCGGCGGAGGCCGCGCGGGCCCTGCCGCCGACCCCGCACGCCACACGCATCCTCGCCCACGCCCTCCTGACCCGGACGTTCGTCCTCCGCCTGCGGGGGAATTTCGAAGAAGCGCGGCGCATCGCCGAGGACGCGCTCGCGGTGGCGCGCACCTCGGAGTACCAGCCGAGCGTCGCCGCCGTCCTCACGACGCTCGGCGTCATCCACAAGCAGTGCGGCAGGTTTGAGGAAGCGTTGACCTGCCACCGCGACGCGCTCGCCGTGAATCAGCAGATCGGCGACCGCTCTTCAGCGGCCGGCAACCGGGTCAACATCGCCAACGTGCTGTACTGGCACGGGGAGTGCGGGGAAGCGGAGCATCATCTGCGCGACGCCATCGCGCTGTACCGCGCGATCGGCGCGCGCGAGAGGCTCTCCGACGCGCTCCTGAATCTCGGGGTCGTGCTGAATTCGACCGGGGCGATCGACGCCTCGATCGAGGCCGAGACGGAGGCGCTGCGCCTCGCGGAAGAAATCGGCAGCCGCGAGAACCGCGCGATCGCGCTGGGCAATCTCGGCATCGCGCACAAGGGGAAAGGCGACTACGCCGCCGCGCTCGTCTTCTATCGCCAGGCTGGGGAGATTTTTGCGGAGGCGGGTAATCTCCCGGGCCAGGCCGCGACGCTCATGAATCTGGGCGGAGTCCTGCGGCTCCTCCGGCGTCCGGGCGACGCCGTCGTGGAGTTGGAGCGGGCGCTCGAGATCCGGCGCCGGACCGGCTACCAGGCCGGCATGGACGGGCTACTGGCCGAACTGAAGCTGGCGCGGGAAGAGGCGGAGCGGGGGGCGTGTGGAGCCGCGGAGGGAGAAAATTCTTCCTGAGGGAGCGGGGAGAATTCGCGCATGGGCGCCCGTCGGAGTCTGGGAAAAGACCGGCCCGGGATTTCCCGCCGCCCATCCCCGTTCAGTCAGAGTTTGTGAAAAACCGGTCTGGGATGCTCCGTCGGCCAGCAGGCGGAGTTACTCAGCGTTCTCCATCCAGGCCACCCTCGTCGTCCCCCCGCGGCCCGCAGGATCCCGGTCGGCCACCGCTTCCCCCGCCACCTCGAATCCGTGCGCGCGCAGCCATTCGGCGGGCGGTTCCGGCGGGTCGGGCGCGACGCGCGCGCTCGCATAGGTGCAGACGATGAGGCGGCCGCCGGGATTGAGGAAGCGGCGTGCGAGGCGTGCGACGTAGCTGGCGCGGTCGTTCGCCGGCGCGTAGACCAGTTCCGTGCGCACCGCGTCGAAGCGCACTGGCGGCTCCCATCGGGCCGCGTCGGCGGCGAAGATACGGTCGCGCCACGCGGGGAGGCGCGCGCGCGCGAGGTCCGCGAGCGCGGCCGAGACGTCGACGCCCCACGGCTCGGTCGCGACGCCGACTTCGTCGTTCCAGGCGGCGACGGACTCCATGAGCAGGCCGTTGGCGCAACCGACGTCGAGGAAGCGGCCGGGGCGGCTCATCGGCGCGGTGACGATGCGCCGGAGGGCGGTCCAGCGGCGCGCGTCGCCGCGGAAGCCGGACTGCGCGCGCGGGTCGCCCGCGGCGAGGTACGCGGCCTCGTCCACCGCCGCGCCGTGAGGCACCGCGGTGACGATCAGCCTGGCGATTTTTCCGTCCGCTTCGCGCAGCACCAGCGCGCCGCACGCCCGCGCGGGGTCCGAGGCCCACGCGTACGGGCACCACGCTTCGTTCCCCTCGCCGCCGCGCTCGAGCCCGACGAGGTCGTCGTCCGGCGGGTGCGCCGCGAACGCCGCGAGGATCGCCGCGCGGCCGGCGAACGGGCCGAAGGGGAGCCCGGCGAAGAACATCTCCGCATCGTCCGCGAACAGCTCGCCCAGCGGGGCCCGGAACCGCGTCGCGCGGGCCGCGTTGTGGCGATGCAGGTACTCCGCGAGCAGTTCGGAAGCGGTCATGCGGCGATTGTAGCGGAGAGGAGGGAAACGACAGGGCGCGGGCGCGGGGCCGCCTCGCGGCCTATTTGGGCGCGGCGCGGTCGAGAAACCACATCTTCCCCTCGCGGAACGCAAGCGTCACCGGCGCGCCCTTCCCCAGAATGTCGGCGACTTCCCGGATGGTCCGCTCCTGGCCGTCGAAACCGTAGTTGGCGGCGCGGCTCCAGGTGGCGGGGTCGATGACGTAGCCGACGCCCGTGGCCTTGGAGATGAGTTCGGCGACGTCGCGGATGAAGAGGTCCTCGGCGGGAAGAGTCACGCGCTTCGAGAAGAAGTCGTTCTCCGTTTTTGCGCGGGCGTCGCGGGCCGAGGTCGTGGAGGTGCTTTTCGCGTCGAGGGCTTGCTGGGCGTCGCGCGTCCGGACGATGACGATGCCGCGTTCGACGGCGAAGACGAGTCCCTGTGCGGAGAGGACCTCGGACAGGGCTTCCTTGAGCGGCCGATCGACGACCTTGCACGTGACGCGGTACTTCTCCGCTTCTTTCATCACGTTGGCTTCGACGACGTAGTTCAGCTGGGAGAGTTCCTGGAGGTACGCGACGGCGTCGAAGACGGGCGTATCGGAGAAGTCGATGCTGACGCGGCAGGTGGACAGCACCTGAACCACTTTCTCGTCGGCGGGAGTCTTCGCGACGGGCGTACGATCCGCGGCGATCTCCTCCGCCACGGCCTGGAGCCGCGTCAGCTCGCGGTACAGCTCGGGCTCATAGAGCGCGGCCTTCTCTTTCGGCACCAGCCACGATTCGCCCGACTCTGTCACGACCCAGGCGAGCTGCAGCATGCCGGCCATGACCTTGAGCGAGTTGAGCCCGTCCAGGTCGCTCACCTTGAGCGTGACGGAGGCATCCGCTCCCACTGCGGCGTCGAGATTGGCGACGAGGTCGTACTCGCGGAGGATGTGCGCGAGGGCGTCGCGAAGCGGCGTCGCGGAGAAATCGAGCGTGAATTTCGCGTCGCGCCATTTCCTGAGTTCGGCCTCGCGGCGGGAGGTGTAGACGGCGAGCGGGAAGGGCGGCGCGTTCGGGTCGGCGAGGGCGCCCTGGGCGGGATCGGGGATGCGGAGCTTGCGCGCCGCCTTCGGGGGCGGTTCGGCGTCGGGCGGTCTGGCGTCCTCCGCGGGCTTCGCGGCGTCCGGTGCCGCCGCGCCCCCGGCGGCGGGCTCGGCGTCGCGCCCCTTCAGGAGTCGCAGTCCAATGGCCATCGCGCCGGCGAACAGCGCGAGGAGGAGGAAGACCTTCACGCGGTCGTTCATGGGGGGCTCCCGTGGGTGGCCGGGGATGGAGAGGCTGAAGAGGAGAGAATGACATGAATGAGGGAAGAATACGACGGGGACGCGAATCACAAGAGATGAAAACGGATAAGGCGACGAGAGCGAACTTCCAGGTCTCAAACCCTCGCTTCGCCCCTCAGACAGGTGGATCCCCGAAGAAGAGGATTTCCCGATTTCGTGGCTACAGTTTCAAATTACGTGCTGTTTGCCCTTTCCACTTTGAATTTCCGATCAGGCCCGCTCCTCGCCGATCGCGGTCGTCGGACACTCTTCAGCCGCGGCCCGCGCCCTCTCGATCTCTCCCTCCGTGACCGGCTGGCGGTGGACGTACGATCGTCCCTCGGCGTCGTTCCGCCGGAACGTCTCCGGCGCGCTCCGGACGCAGAGGTTGCAGTCGATGCAGGACGCGTCGATGTACCATTTGCCGGGCACGTTGTCGGGCGGGACGTTGTTCCGGTCGGGCATGCGTCTCTCCGGGGGATCGATGGGGGGCGGTCCATCAATATAGAAAGTGCGGCCTTTACAAAGCAAGTGAAGCAGTCTCCCAACAAAGAGAGCGCCGGGAAGCTCCCGGCGCCCTGAGTCCTTCAACGAGTAACGAGTAACGATGAACGAGGAACGCCCCGCTGCTACTCCTCGCCCTCGCCGCAGCACCCTCCACCCTCTTCGTCGCAGCCCTCGTGCTTCTCCAGCATCGCCGCGATGTCCATCTTCCAGGCGTCCTTCTCCTTCACGAACGTCAGCGCCATCCCCATCGGGCAGGTTGCCGTCGCCTTGTCGCCGTCGATCCTCACGTCCTTGATCTCGCAGCTGGGCTCCTTGGTCTCCTCGCCCGCCTTCTCATCCCCGGGGCAGCAGCCGCCTTCGGCTTTCTTCGCCATCATCGCTTTCACCTCCACGATCATCGCCGTCAGCATCAGGTCGCGGCCGGAAATCGCCTTCGCCTCCTCGGCCGTCAGACCGAGCTCCTTCTGCGCCTCCTCGTTCTTCGCGACCTCTTCCTTCATTTCGTCGCCCTTCTTTTCGACCGCCTTCTG
Source organism: Planctomycetota bacterium (assembly GCA_016190145.1). Taxonomy (GTDB): domain Bacteria; phylum Planctomycetota; class MHYJ01; order WSZJ01; family WSZJ01; genus WSZJ01. The sequence continues at coordinate 18,185 of JACPRD010000013.1, forward strand.
GGAGGCCTCGCTCAGCTGGCCCCAGATGGCATCCTTGTCGGCCGCGCACATGCCCTTGAACAGGGCGGCGAAGCAATCCTGCGGGGTCGCGGCGGCGACGGGCGGATTTCCGATTTCCTCCTCGCCGCAGCAGCCGTCGCCGGCGAACGCGGGGGTGACGATGAGGGCGAGAGCCATCAGCACGGCGGCGCCGAAAAAGCACGGACACTTCGAAGTGCGGTTCATGCGAAATCTCCTGCGGGGAAGGGGTTGATCTCCCGGCCACGGCGGCCGGGAGGGGAATCGGGCTGTCAGGTTATCAGAATCGATGAGGGCTCCCGGTTATTCCCGGATCCGGGATAATCTACGGCGGGACTGGCCCCATTCTTCCCGCTCGCACGAGAACTTGCCGGCCGTTCGCGCGTCCAACACCGTATCGGAGGTCCGGAATGAGCCGTTGCGCCGCCGTGCTGTCCGCCGTCCTCTTGCTCGCGCTCGCCCTGCGCGCCGAGGGACCCGCCGAGGATCCGGCGGGCGACGCCGTCGAGTGCGAGATCCGGACGCTGAACGGGTCGGCGATCCGCGGCAGAACGAGCGGGGCGCGCGAGCTCAGACTGCGCGTGAAGAAGGAGACGAAGTCGTACCGGCTCCGAAACGTCCGGTCCGTCACGTGGGGCGTCGTGCGAAGGGAAGAACTCGACCGCGTCATGACGAAGGACGGCGTCGTGGCAGGCGGTCTCGAGGAAACGGGACCCTTCGCGCTCGACACCGGCTACGGCGTGCTCACGATTCCCGCGGAGGAGATCGCCTCGATCCGCGTCAGCCAGCCCGGCGAGGGATTCGCCCTGGACTTCGAGTCCGGAACGCTCGACGGCTGGTCCATGGCCGGGCGCTCGACCTGGTCGGCCGAAGGCGGCGCACTGACGGTCCAGCCCGCCGGCCTGGGCGACACGCTCGTGTTCGAAGAGCGCCTCGACGGCAGGTACGCCCTCGAAGTCGACGTCACCTGCACCGACTGGGCCGCCATCCTCTTCCATGTCGACGGCAACGCCCCCAGCGTCGCGCTCTGGGTCATCCCCGGCTCCGTCGGGATGTACGGCAACGGGAACTGGACGTCGACTCTGATGAAGAGCTGGCCGGCGGCGATCCAGGCGGGGAAGCCGGCGCGCGTGCGGCTCGACGTCGACGGGAAGCACGTGAAGATCTCGGTGGACGGCGTCGTTGCGGGGGAGATCGACGTGCCCGTGGAATCGGGAAAGATCGGGTTCGGGTGCTGGACGAAGCCCGCGACGTTCGACAACCTGACCATTTCGCGATAGCCGCGGGGAGAGGGGCGCC
>JACPRD010000102.1 GCA_016190145.1 Planctomycetota bacterium
CACTGATGAAAAAGGGTGAAAACGGATACGTCCTTGTCCGCAGCCGATTCCCTCGGAAGAACTCGAAAACCTGCTTCGAAAAACAAATTTGTGATCGATTGTGTACAGAGAATCAACTCCAAGTCGTAGATCGGAGTGAGCCCGGGTTGGGGCCTGGGATTGACCCTTTGTGCGTTTTCCTGGTCCTTGGGCTTCGGGCTTCCCGCGCTCCCGCCACTTCACGGCGCGCCCCGCGACCGATGACCCGAGAGATTTCCGGTCCCGCAATCGGCTTTCAAACGATACCCTGTCCCCCATGTCCGAACTTCCGAAAGAACTCCGCGAGCTGGCCGACATCCTGACGGAAGCGGTGCTGTCGCTGCGCCGGATCGCCATGATCGTCGAGAAGGAGGGGGCGGGCGCGCTCGCCGCGCCCGCGCCGGCGGTCGTGCCCGCGGAGACGCCGAAGGCCGCCGCGGCGCCGGAGCCCGCGAGGGAGACGCCGGAACCCACGGCAGAGGAGCCTGCGGTGGAGCGGCCGTGGGAGCTCATCCTGGGACTCGCGCGCAAGGTCCTGGGTGCGGGCGGCGACCGCGTCTGGCGGACGAGCGAGCTGATGGGCGCCCTGCGCGACGCGGGGCTCGACCTCCCGACTTTCAAGGGCCTCCATTTCGGGCTCATCCCGCGGCTCCAGAAGGCGGGTGACATCGAGCTTTTCGAAGGCGGCACGCTGCGCGCGACCCGCGCGGCCGCCCCGCCTCCCCCGCCGGCGCCTGAGCCGCCTCCGCCCCCCGAAGAAAAACCCGCCGGACCCGTGGACGAAGTCCGCGTCCTCGCCCAGGAAATCGACGACGCAGAACCCTTCCTCGACCGCCTCACCCGCGAGCAGCGCTCCGCCCAGATCAAGGTCTGGGGCGGCCGCGCCCGCGAAATCCAGGACCGCTTCCGCGCCTCGGCACTTCCCCAGTGGCACGAGCGCTGGGGCGACCTTCGCGCGGTTTTCGGGCGGCTGACGCGCATCACGCGCGAGCAGCCCTGCGGCTGGGTGGAGCCGCTCACGGAATCGTGGAAGACGGACTGGAAGACCTACGTGGCGATCCACCAGGCCGCGCTCAACGGCAAGGTCCCGGCGGTCACGGCCGAGGCGGAGCGCGCCTACGTCCGCGATCTCCTCCTGGGGCTGCAGCTGCCCGGGCGGCGGGTGGCCGCGGCGGAGGCGATGGACACGATCCGGGAGGGGCTCCGGCACTTCCCCGACGAGAAAGAACCGGCGCTTCAGAAGGCCATCCAGGTTCACGGGCGCCCGCCCGAATTCGCCGCGCCGGGCCATGCCGCGCCTCCGCCCGACGAGATTTCCGAGCTGGGGCGCGAGATCGACGATGCGGAGCCGTTCCTCGACATGCTGCCGAAGGGGGAGCGGACGGCGCAGGTGCGCGTCTGGGCGGGGCGGGCGCGGAAGCTGCAGGACCGGCTCCCCGCGGACGCGCCGCCGGCGCGGCGGGCGGAGATGCGCGCGGTGTTCGGGCGCCTCACGCGGATCACGCGCGAGCTGCCCTGCGAGTGGATCGAGGGGCTCGCGCTGGACTGGAAGACGGACTGGGACGTCTACGTGGCGCTGAACCGCGGCTGGCTGAGCGGGAAGTATCCGGAGCTGACGGAAGAGCAGGAGCGCGCGTACCTGCGCGACCTCCTCGCGGCGCTTTTTCTGCCGCAGCGGCATCCGACGGCGGCGGAAGCCGCGGACGTGATCCGGGACGCGATCGAGGTTTTCCCGAAGGGCGACGAGCCCGACCTGAAGAAGGCGCTCGCGCAGTTCGGCCGCCCCGCGGGCTCCCCGTTCCCGAGTCTGCGCGCGCTCAACAAGGCGGCCCCGCGGACCGGCAAGGAGGTCCCGACCGAACGGCGCGTCGCCGCCCCGCCCGAGGTGCTCGAGGCGACGCGCGGAAAGCGGGTGCTGATGATCGGCGGCCAGGGCGCGCGAGAGGATCATCGGAAGGGAATGATAGAGGCGATGCAGCTGGCGGAGCTGGAGTGGGTGACGAGCGAGCGGAACCAGTCGTCGCCGTGGCACCGTCTCGAGGAGCGGACCGGGACGGGCCGCTACGATTTCGTGATCTACCTGGCGAGCTTCACGAGCCACAGCTCCACGGACCTGATCCGCGATTTCAAGAACGCGGGGGTGCCGGTCGTGTACCTGATCCGCGGGTACAGCGTGAACCAGGTCGTGAAGGCGGTCGAGGAGCAGCTGCTGCCGCGGCTGCGCGAAGCGACGAAGCCCTAGCCCGGCGAAGTTCGCTCATCGTTTCTCGTTCATCGTTTCTCGTTCCGGCGCTGCGGCGGTCTCCGTGGCGCGCGACAGACCCCGTTGAGCCCGGGTTCCGGCAGGCTACTTCCGCGTCTTCCTCCTCCGCCGCTGCTTCCCCCTCGCGGCCTTCTTTCGCGCGGGCGGCTTCGGCGCCGCCTTCTTCGCGCGGACCTTCTTCCTCCCCGCCTTCTTCTTCGCGGGCGCCTTCCCCCGCTTCGCCTTCGCCGCTTTCTTCGCGCCGCCGTGCGCCACGCCGAATTCGGCGAGCCAGCCGCCCCACCACTCGGCGTCGTGGGCGGGGTTGTACTCCACGCCGGTCAGGGGCTCGAGGCCGAAGTAGGCGATGCCGTAGCGGCGGCCGCCGCTGGTGTCGGCGTGAAGGGCCGCGACGAGCGCGGGGACGGCTCGGCGGTCGCCGATCTGGCCCAGGGCCTCGGCGGCGGCCAGGACGACGTCGTCGGAGGGATCGGCGAGTCGCGGAGAGATCACATCCACGGCCCACGCGGCGCCCGGGCGGCCCAGCGCGCGAAGGACCGCCGCGCGCAGGCCCGGACGTCCTTCCATCGCGGGCAGAAGGGTCCGGCGGCAGAACTCCCCGTCGAGCGGAAAGCCCGGAAGGTGGCGCAGCACGGCGAGCGCCGTGGACTCGGCGCCCTCGCGGATCCAGTCGGCGAGCATGGAATGGAGCCGCGCGCGGTCGACGGGAAAATGGGAGAGGACGCGCAGGGCGTTTTCGGCGACCTCGGGGCGTTCGCTCGAGATCCACTCGGCCAGGAGATCGAGAAGGCCGGCCTCCGCGAGGAACGGGACGTTGACGGCGCGGATGTACTCGATGAGCATCCGGCTCTCGTCGCGGAGTTCGTGGGGAAGGGCTCTTCGCAGGCGGGCGACGAAGTCGCGGGCGTTGGCGCGCAGGACGGCCTCGACTGAGAGGCCGCGCTGGGCGTCGCGCCACCGGGGGTAGAGTTCGGCGTCCTGGCGGAAGTCGCGGAAGGCGAGGCCGCCGAGGAACTCCGCGGCCCAGCTGCGGACCCGGGGGTCGGAGTCGCGCATGCCGAGGTCGAGCAGTTCGAGCGCCGCGGGGTGGCGCGCGTGGAAGAACGTCTTCAGGACCTGCCGCCGGTCGGCCGGGTGCGCGAGTTGCGCCCACACCGCGCCTGCCGCCGCCGCGACCTCCCGGTCGGGCAGCTTCACCCACCGGACCGCCGCCGCCGCCGCGCGCTCCGGCCGCCCGTCCAGCCGGCGCGCCTCCGCCACCAGCGCCGCCGCCGTGCCGGCCGTCCGTCGGGCCGGGGATTTCGTGGGCATGAATCGGGTCTCCGGTGTGAGAGTGGCTTCCGCGACGGGTCAGGGGTTGCCGGGCAGCGCGACTTCGAGTTCGGCCGCCGCGCGCCGGACGCGCTCGAGGGCGTGCGTCCACTCGGCGGGGAATCCGGGCGCGAACAGCTCGAGGAGGTGGCGGGCCTTGGCGAGGGCCTTTTCCTGCGAAGGCCGTTCGAGGCCGCGGACGTCCATGAGGTTGTCGAGAGTGTCGCCGAGCTTGCACAGCTTGACCTCGACGCAGGCCGCCGCGAGGCCGTCGAAGTAGGCCCGCTCCCGGGCCTCTTCCGCCATGCGCTTGTCCTTCGTGAGCGCCGAAACCCAGCCCGCGACCCTGGCTCCGAATTCCTTCACGATGTCGTCGTGGTCGGTGGTGGTGTCTTCGATCGTGTCGTGGAGAAGGGCCGCGCACAGGATGTCGGGGTCGCGCACGCCGAATTCCTGCGCGAGGAGCGTGGCGACCCGCATGGGGTGGGCGACGTAGGGCGTCTTCCGGTCCTTCCGCATCTGCCCGTGGTGGCGCTGGGCGGCGAAAGAGATGGCCTTGAGAAGGGGCGTGAGGTCGATGGGCGGTTTCATGGCGTCCGCATTCTACGGTCTGGATGAAGAAATGGCTGCCCTCCGCGTCCCTTATCGATTTTCATCGGGCCGGTATCCGCGCCCGGCGCCTTCTCGAAGGACGGGACGCGGAAGTGGGCCCGATCTCAAACGATCGAGGATGCGGATATGAGCCGGAGATTCACCCTGCTGAAGTCGCGCACTCTTCACCCCGGCCGGATCGTGCGCCTCGACCGCGAGACCTGGCGCGCGCCGGACGGGTCGACCTTCTCGCGCGACACCATCGTCCACCCGGGCGCCGTCGCCATCCTCCCGCTCACCGCGCGCGGCACGTTCCTGTTCCTGCGCCAGTTCCGCGCCGCCGCGCGCGGATGGCTCCTGGAAATTCCGGCGGGAACGCTGGAGAAGGGAGAGTCGCCGCTCGGCTGCGCGAAGCGCGAGCTGATCGAGGAAACGGGCTTCGCGGCTCGCGGGTGGAAGCTGCTGGGCTCGATCCTCGTCGCGCCCGGCTACACGACCGAGGTCATCCATCTCTTCGAAGCCCGCGATCTCAGTCCCGCGCATGCCGCGCAGGACGACGACGAGCACATCGAGGTGGAGGAGATGACGCGGGCCGGTGTCGAGCAGGCGGCGAAATCGGGGCGGATCCGGGATGGGAAGAGCCTGAGCGCAATGCTGCTGAGCGGCAGATTCCGGGCGGGAATTTCCGGGACGGCGCGCCGGCGGGCCCGTAAAGGGAAGAGCAGGGCCTGAAGCGAGGAAGGCGCAAGGCAACGGCAGGCTTGCTCTTGAGGTAACGCGACAGATGGAGCTCCCCCCGGCCCCGGAGGGCGGCGACAGGCTGTCCTGGCCCGAACCCGAGGGTTTGCGCCCGGAGGAGGCTCCGGCTACGGCCTCGGGCCGGTTCCCCCGCGAGGATCCGGAGGGACGGCACTCGTGGCCGGAGGACGGGACACCCCAGCATGCGGGGAACGAGCCACTACTGCAGCCGCCGGGTCGCCTCCGCCCGCATTGAAGCCTCCGCCTTCGGGAGCTCGAGCACCCTGCGCCAGTCCTCCCGGGCTGCTTCGGGCTCCCCCATCGCCGCCCGGACGTCGCCGCGCGCCACGAACGCCTGCGCGTCTGCGGGCGCGAGCCGCAGGCACTCGTCGAGGTCCGCCCGCGCCTCCGCCAGGCGGCCGAGCCGGTGCCGCGCGATCCCCCGACGCTTCCAGGCGTTCGCGTACGCCGGCCGCAGCCGGATCGCCTCCGCCGCGTCGCGCTCGGCCCCCGCGGCGTCCCCGAGCTGGAGCAGCGCCTCCGCACGGTTGTGGAAGGCCTCCGGATACCCGGGCCTGAGCTTCAAGGCCTGGTCCAGGTCCGCGATCGCGCCGCGCGGATTGCGAAGTTCGAGACGCACCACCCCGCGGTTGTTCCAGGCCGTGATGTGCTCCGGAAAGAGCGTCACCGTCTCCGTCAGGACACGCTCCGCCTCCGCCGTCTCCCCCAGCACCATGAGCGTGATGCCGAGATCGTTCCGGTGCCCGGGCGACTTCGGCTGCCGCCGGATCGCCTCCCGGAAATCAGGCACCGCCTCCGCGTGCCTCCCCAGCTGGACCAGCGCCTGCGCGCGGTTCCCGTAGACGAGCGGCGACGCCGGATCCAGCTCGAGCGACCGCGCACAGTCCGCAATCGCCCCTTCACTGTCCCCCATCCGGAACCGCGCGACCGAACGGTTCAGGTACGCCATCGCGCAGTGCGGGTCGAGCGCCAGCGCGCGCGTGCCGCACTCCAGCCCGTCCTCGTACCGCTCGAGCGTCGTCGAGACCCAGCCCAGCGAAATCCAGCCCGTCAGGAACTTCGGCCACAGGCGCGTCACGCGGCGCAGGTCCTCCAGCACCGCGGGGAGGTCTTTCAGGTCCCGGTTCGTGCGGCTCCGCGAGTAGAGCGCGAGCGCGAACCGCGGCCGGATCTCGATCGCGCGATTCAGTTCCGCGAGCGACGCCTCGCCCTCCTCGATCATGCCGCGCACCCAGTGCAGATCCTCCCGCCCCGGCGACCGCGGGAACGCCGCCAGCCCCTCCTCGCAGATCCGCCGCACCGCCGCGGGGTCGGAACGGCCCCGCGCGCTCAAGGCCTCGGCGACTTTCTTCTGAAGCGCGTCCTCGAAGCCGCTTCCCCGCGCCAGTGCGGCATCGAAGCAGCGGCCGGCCTCTTCCGAGAGCGACTGGATGCCTTCGCGGCGGACCCGGACCTGTTCGGCGGACTCGCCGCCCCAGCTCATTCCGGTCGCGTAAGCGCGCACGATCAGCACGCGGCCCAGCCAGTAGTGCGCGGGGCCGAAGTCGGGGTCGAGGCGGAGGGCGTCGCGGAAGCGGCGTTCGGCGGCGGGCATATCGCCTTCGAGTTCGTGGGCGAGGCCGACGAGGTAGGGGCCCAGGGGGAGGTCGGGGGCGAGCAGGCTGGCGTCCTCGAACTGCCGGCGGGCGGCGAGGAGGCGCGCGGCGAGGGCCTCCTCGTCGACGTCGCGTTCGTAGCGCGCCTGGAACGCGCGGTCGAGCGAGGGGCGGCCGAGTTCGAGGAGGCGCAGCGCCTCGGCGTGCGCGCGCGCGTCCACCGTCGCCTGGGGCACCGCGGGCGCGGCGGGCTTCGCGCGGCGCGCCGGGCGGCGCGGCATCTTCGCCTCGACCGGCTGCCCCGCGAGAATCCGCTTCATTTCGGCCGCCAGCGCCCCCCCGTCCGCGTACCGCGCTTTCGGGTCCTTCTCGAGACAGCGCAGGCAGACGGCGGCGACGCCGGGCGGCAGGCCGCCGCGGCGGGCGGGCGGGGGCGGGTCGTCGTGGAGGGTGCGGTGAAGGGCTTCGACGCCGCCGCCGCTGAAGGGGAGGCGGTTCGAGGCGGCGCGGTACAGCATGACGCCGAAGCTGAAGATGTCCGAGGCGGGGCCGATCTGGCGGACGCGGCCGGCGGCTTGTTCGGGGGACATGTAGTGGGGCGTGCCGAGGACGACTCCCGAGAGGGTGAGGCCGCCGCCGTCGAGGCCGGCGAATTCCTTGGCGAGTCCGAAGTCCGTCAGTTTCGCCTGCGCGCCGCCGGCGAGAAGGACGTTGGCGGGCTTCACGTCTCGATGCACGACGCCGCGCCCGTGCGCGAACGCGAGCGCGTCGGCGACCTGCGCGAGCGCTTCCAGCCGCTTGCGGACCGGAAACGAGCGCCAGCCCGGTTCCGCGAGGCGCTCCTCGAGGCTCGGCCCCTCCACGAGCTCCATCGTGAAAAAATGCCGCCCGTCCGCGCTTCCGATCTCGTGCACCGCGACGATTCCCGGATGCCGCAGCTTCGCGGCCGACCGGGCCTCGCGCATCAGCCGCTCCACCGCGCCCTCGTCGAGTTCGTGTCCCGGCGCGAGCAGCATCTTGAGCGCCACGGCACGGCCCGTCTGCTTGTCGAAAGCCTCGTACACCACACCCATCCCGCCGCGCCCGAGCTGGCGCCGCAGCAGGTACCGCCCGAACGGCTTGCCCTCGGGCGGCGGCGCCGCCGGCGGCGTCATGGGTCCCGTCACGCGCGCGCCAAGCGTCACGAGGCGCGTCATCCCGCCGCAGACCGGGCACGCCGGGAGCCGGGCGGGATCCACCCCGGGAGCCGGAAAGACCGTGCCGCAGGGGGCGCAGGACAGAAGGAAGGGGGCGTCCGGCGGAAGCGTCGGCAGGGTCGCGGGCGGCGTGAGCGGCGGCGCGCCCGCCGACGAGGGCGATTCGGCCTCGGCGCTGGCCGCGTGCTCAGCCTGCTCCGGGGTCAACAGCCCCCGGTCGATCATCTGGCGGATCCAGTCGCTGTTGGTCGGCATCTCCCCTGTCCGTCCCTCGGCTCCCGGACGCGACTTTACCACGTCTACGGCGCGTTCCAGATCACCCCGTCGTTCCCGTCCAGAACGTTGATCCGCCCCGCCTCCGTCTCCAGCAATCCGAGCTGCACCCGATCCTTGCCGTTCGAGTCCGTCATGTGCACGACCGGCAGGTGCGTCGCCGTGAGCGCGAGGCTGAGGCGCATGCGCGTCGGGTCGAGCAGCGAAATCGAGGGCTCTCCCTCCGCCGGGGTGCCGACGTACGCGCGCAGCCGCTTCGAGGAATCGTACAGGTTCAGCGACACGCCCCCGGAATTGTCGTAGCCGAGCCACGCCCGCTCGTTTCCCGAGGGATCGGTGAAACGGAGCTGGCTGGATTCGCCGCCCGTGGCGAGATAGAGACCCGTGCGCAGCTTGCCCGCGTCGTCGTACATGAGCAGGCTGGGCCGGCCGTCCGTGTCGCCTTCCAGCACGAGCCGCGCGTCGCCCTCGGCGTCGCGGAGACTCGTGTAAGCGCTGTTGTCGGGACGGACGCCGCTCTGGCAACGCGTGTTTCCCTTCGAGTCGGCCAGGCTCAGAAGCACCCAGTCCGCGTCGTTCAGGCCGAGCCAGATGCGCGAAACGAAGCCGGCGTCGGCCATCGAGAGCGAGGGGCGCAGTTCGGAGCTCAGACGGAGCGAGAGCACCGCGCGGTTCTCCGCGTCGCGGAAGTCGAGGGCCGCGTCGCCGCCATCTGCGGCGAAAAGGCACGCGCGGATCTTCGATTCTGCGGTGAGCAGGTTGAAGAAGGGGATGGACGTCTGGTCGACGCCGGCCATCGCGCGCAGCTTGCCGGCGGCGTCGTACAGGCCGAGCTGGGTCGAGCCGCTGTCCGACAGATCCAGCCAGGCACGGATGGTCTTCGAGGCGGCGTCCCAGAGCGTGAGGCTGGGCGTGCCGTTCTGGCGCACTTCCAGGCGCACGTTCGCGGAACCGGCCGCGTCGCGCAGTTCGAGCTTCGCAAACCCGCCGGCGCCGGACTCGAGGAACGCGCGGGCGGCGCCGGACTCGTCCGCGACCCGGACCGCGCCCCCCGATTCCTTCGCAGCCTCGAGCGTCGCGCGCACCGTTCCGTCTTCGTCGCACGCCTCGAAGTGCCCGCCCGCGTCGACGCGCGCGCGGACGCTGCCGGACTCCGCGAGGAGCGTCAATTCGGCGCCGCGCTCCTTGTCCGGCCCGAGCCGGGCGCGCACTCTTCCTTCTTTGTCGGAGACCCTCACTTCTGAAGCCGTGACCCCCTTGACGCCGACGACCGTCCGCCTCACCCCCTCACCGTCGCGGATCTCGAGGGCGTACCCGTCCTTCGCAGGCGCGAACGAGGCCCGCGGGGCGCCGTCGGGCGCGGAGAACGCGAGGCCCGCGGCGCCGGCCGCGTCGACGCCGAGCGAGGCCGCCGGCGTTTTGCCGCCGCCGAGCGCGACCGCCGCGGCGCCGTCGGGGGCGAGGATGAGGGAAGCGGCCGGCGTGCCGTCCGCCGAACGCACCTCGACGCGGACCGCGCCGTCGGGCCGGACCGCGAGCACGGCACGCGCGCGACCCTCGGCGTCGGCGGCCACGACTTCCGAAGCACCGAGCCACGCCCGCACCTTTCCGGCCCCGTCGACGACTTCGAACTTCTCCCCGCGGAATGCCTTCGGCAGTTCGAACGGCTTCGGCTCCTCCGAGGGCTTCGGCCGGAACACGAACGTCGCGGCCGCGCCCGACCCGAACGAGAGCGCGGCGCAGGAAAGAACGAGGACGAAGACGGATGTTTTCGACATGGCAGACCTCCGGGAGGTTAGGGGCTTACGACCATACGGGAGATTGTCGCTCCGAAATGCGTTTGGTTCTTCGTTTCTCGTGCCTCGTTTCTCGTTTCGCGCGGAAACCTCGGAGGAGCGGAAGAACACGGAAGGGTGATCCCCACGAAGTTGCTGTCCCCCGCTTCCCCACACCGCTACGATTCCCGGATCACGCGCATCACCTTCCCACGTCTGGAGGCCCCCTTCCATGCTCACCCGATCCGCCGTCTGCGCCGTCGCCCTCTCGTGCCTCATGGGACTCTCAACCTGCGCCGAGGAGGCCGACATGGCCGAGGTCGCCAAAGGAAACAACGAGTTCGCGTTCGACCTTTACCGCGGACTGAAGAAGAAGGATGGAAACCTGTTCCTCTCCCCGTACAGCATCACCTCCGCGCTCGCGATGACGTGGGCGGGGGCGCGCGCCAACACCGAGGCGGAGATGGCGAAGGCGCTTCGGTTCGGGCTGGGGCAGGACCGGCTGCACGACGCGATGGGCGGGCTGACGAAGGATTTGAACAGCCGGGTGGCGAAGGGGCGGTGGAAGGACGACCCGGACAACGGGCGGCCGGCGTTCGAGCTGGTGGTGGCGAACGCGCTCTGGGCGCAGAAGGGGTATTCGTTCCGGAAGGAGTATTTCGAGCTGGTGACGAAGGCCTACGGGGCGGGGGTGACGGAGCTGGACTTCGCCAGGGACACCGAGGCCTCGCGGCTGAAGATCAACGGCTGGGTGGAGGAGCGCACGAACAAGCGCATCCAGGACCTGATTCCGGCGGGGATGCTGACGCCGGACGCGCGGCTCGTGCTGACGAACGCGATCTATTTCAAGGCCGCCTGGGTCGAGCCGTTCCGCAAGGAGGCGACGAAGGAGGAGGATTTCCAGCTGGCCGGCGACAAGACGGCGAAGGTGCCGATGATGCACCGGACGGAGAGCTACCGCTATTTCGACGAAGGGAGTTTCGAGGCGCTGGAGATGCCGTATCTGGACCACCAGGCTTCGATGGTGGTGTTCGTGCCGAAGGCGGCGGACGGCCTGGGGGCGCTCGAGGAGAGGCTGACGGCGAAGGAGATCGACGGGTGGCTCGGGAAGCTCAAGTCGGAGCGAATTTCGCTCGGCTTCCCGAAATTCAAGACGACGTCGACGTTCGAGCTCAATCCCGAGCTGATCGCGCTCGGCATGAAGGACGCCTTCCGGTTCCCGGGCGCCGACTTCACGGGGATGTCGGAGACGGGCGAGCTGTTCATCGGCTTCGTGATCCACAAGTCGTTCGTGGACGTGAACGAGGAAGGCACAGAGGCCGCGGCGGCGACGGCGGTGGGGATGCGCGCGGGCGGGCGGCCGGCGGAGCCGCTGCGCGTGCAGGTGGACCGGCCGTTCGTGTTCGTGATCCGCGATGTGAAGACCGGAACCGTGCTTTTCGTGGGCAGGGTGACGGACCCTCGTTAACCAGTTTCCAGTACCAGTGACCAGTGGCCAGTGGCCAGTGACCCGTAAGTTGTCCCTGGCCACCGGCAACTGGTCACTGGAAACTGGTCACTCTCGTGGCGACCAGCGCCCACAACGGTTCCATGGGCGGTCCTCCGTTTCCCAGCGCCGGATACATCTTCAGCGACGTCACGCGGAACGGCCCCTTCACCGCGTCCAGCAGCTCCTTCCGCGCGAAACAGTGCGGCCCGGCCTGACGATTCGCCTTGTCGCTGAACGTCCGGAGCAGCAACGTCCCTCCGGGCCGCAGGACGCGCGCGATCTCCGCCACCCACTGCGGCCGCTCCTCCTCGCCCAGCGAATGGAAACACCCGCGGTCCGTCACGAACGCGAACTCCCGCGCCCGGAACGGCAGCGAGAGGGCGCTTCCCAGCCGGAAATCCACTTTCGCCCCCAGCAGCTTCGCCAGCTTCTTCGCCCGCGCGAGCGCCCGCGGAGCGATGTCGATCGCCGAGACTTTGAACCGTGCGAGCGCGAGGAACACCGCCTCCGTCCCTTGCCCGCACCCCACGTCCAGCGCGCGACACGGTTTGAGACGCCCGTAACGCACCAGGTCCATCAGCTCCGGCTCCGCGCTCCCGGAGTGCCACGGGAGATCCTGCGTGGAGGTCGCGCGGTAGAAGGCGTTCCAGGTCCAGGGGGGCATGGCGTCGGATCTTACCGCGGCTTCCGCGCCACGAACATCCCGTACCGCATCGTCCCGGCCGCGAACCCCCGCCGCATGGCTTCCGCACCTTCCGCGAATTCGCGCGCCCTCCGCCCGGCCAGTTTCACCAGGGCCCGCACGGTGGGGTGGGCGAGGATGCGGCAGGCGTCGTCCCAGGTCTGCGCGACGCGCGGCGTCACGTCGTCGGCTTTCACTCCGATCAGTCCCGCGGTCCGCAGCCAGGCGGCGTGGTCGCCGAGCGTCCCGAGCGAGGGACAGACCATCAGCCGGCAGATGTCTTCCGCGCTTGCTCCTTCCGCGCGCAGCCAGGCGGCGAGGGCCAGGCGGCCGCCGGGGGCGAGGGCGGAAGCGAGGCGCCTGAACAGGGCGGGCTTGTCGGCGACGTGTTCGCTGCACTCGACGATCCACACGGCGTCGAATCCGCCGTCCGGAAGGTCCATCGCCGCGGCATCCCCGACGCGCGCCCGGACGCGCGCGGCGACGCCCTCTCTTCGCGCCCGCGCCGTCGCGAGCCGCGCCTGCACCGGGCTGAGCGTGATGCCCGTGACGTCGCATTCCAGATTATTCGCGAGCCACACCGCCGATCCGCCCAGCCCGCATCCCACGTCGAGCACCCGCGCCCCGCGCGGAATCCGCGCCCGCCGCGCGAGTTCCTCCACCAGCCGCCCCGTCGGCTCCCCCCGCCCGTCGTACCACCCGTGGTGGATGTGGTCCCCCCAGAACAGCCGGTAGAGCCGGCTGAACCGGTCGTAGTGGTTTCGGACGGCAGAGGGGGAAGAGTGCATTGCGGACCCGGCGTATCCGGTTACGGGATCGTAACCGGAGCGGGCCTGACTGGCAGTCGAGCCTCCGACGGAAATGCACGCGGCTATCGTCTGAGGTTTGCCCCTTTTGCGTCGGACCAGATCGCGGTTCCGGCGGCCCCGGACGATCCCGGATCCTTGTCCGCGCACACCACGCAGGAGTCGCTGCCGACTTCGACCACGCGGAATTCCGAACCGTCAGCCCGGGCACGCAGCGTCATCCCGCGAAAGACGCCCTGCCCGGTCCCGATGTCGGCCTTCCATATTCGATCCGGAAGTGCTTCGGTCAGGCGGCCCTCGACGGGTGCGCGGAGGATCCAGGAAGCGGCGGGTTCGGGCAGAAGCGGTGCTCGGTCGTCGGTGGATGTATCGATAGCACGCTCCGTACAGAAGGGCGACGGCGCTGTGCGGACGTATGACTTCCCTGAACTGAACCTGATCGAGCCGCGAGGTTCGCCTCCCCAGTTGACCAGGTCGCAGAATCGCGCCACATCGCCGGGGCCCAGGAGGTAGAGGCGATCTCCCCACCACACGGGAAGCACGACGCAGATTTGGAGCGACGGCTCCCCGTCGATCTCGTCGCTTTCGAACAGCACGCGCCCGTTCACGAGCATCGCGCGTCCGAGTGAGTGTCGGTACCGGATCATGCACCCCGCCGAGCGAATGGCGGCACATGCCCATCGGCCGTCCTCTTCAATCAGGAACTCAAAGACTTCGCCTCTCTCCAGTTCGCCTTCCTCATTCATAGCCTCCTCGAAGCGTCCGGCGTACCACCCCTTCAGCATGGAGATCGTAAGGCCGTCAGCGTCGGGCACGATCGGTCGGGCGACGATTTCGGAAGGCCCTTCATAGAAAGGCAGAAACACCGCGTCCGCGGGCGTCAACTCGGGTATGACAGGTCCGGGGCCGGTCGCAGACATGGCGGCGGCCGAATGCGCGACCCGCCGCTCGTGCAGCTGAAGGCTGACGTGAATCAGTACCGCGGCGACGGCGGCGTACTCCAGCGCGATCAGGAAGGCGAACCGGCATCTCATGGGCATGAGAACGTCTCTGCTTCGGGGAAGTTCGATTCACTGCACGGCGACCGCGAGGTGCGCTCTCGCCGGGAGTCTGCCGATACATACGATGGAGGAGACCATCGACCGAACCTCGCCGCTGACCCGGTTCGCGCTGCCGCTCGCGGTTTTCCTGATGACCGGCGGGTTCGGGATTCTGGTTCCGGACATCCTGGGCCTGCGGACCTGCCAGGACTTCCTCATGACGCGGATCTTCGAGCTCGTCCTGCTCGCGGGGCTGTTCTTCGCGATCCGCGTCGCGGTGCACCATGCGATCGAGGAAAAGTGGGATCGGAAGCTCGGATTCTGGAGTCTCGCTCTGCTCGTTTCCGGCGTCGTGAACATCGTCCTCGGCCAGGATCCGCTCGCTGCATGGCTGAACTGCAGGGCGCCATTTGTGGAATTCGATCCGGAGTGGGGCAACTACCCCATCGCTGACCACGAGCACCTCTATCGCGACGAGCCCCTGGATCTCTACTACGTCGGCGGACCGGGGGTTCCGGTCCCGGATGTGCTGAGAGACAAGTAGGGAGGTTCTGAGGGCGCCGGGCTCTTGATCGTACGGCTTTTTCCCGTACAATATGTACGGTCCTTTACCGTACAGGAGCCGCCGATGCCCGCCCGCACCGAACGCCTCGACATGCGACTGACGCCGGAGCAGAAAGACCTCCTGGAGCGCGCGGCCCAGGTGGCCGGACTGCCGCTCACCGGGTTCGCGCTGTCGCACCTCGTCGAACGCGCGCAGGAGATCCTCGACCGGTCCCAGCGCACGCTTCTGTCGCGCCGCGACGCGAAGCGCTTCCTCGACATCCTCTCCGCCGACCCCGAGCCCGTGCCGGCGCTCAGGGCGGCCCTGCGCCGGCGGAAGTCGCGCCGTGGGTGAGCGCGGGTGGCGCATCGAGCGGATCCGCAAGGACCACGAGCGCGCGGACTTCGACTGCGGCAACTCGGAGCTGAACGACTTCCTCCGCCGGTACGCGCGCCAGAACGACGACCTCGGACTCGCCCGCACCTTCGTAGCGGTCCGGCACGGCGCGCGGACGGTCATCGGGTATCACACGCTCCGAAGCGGCGAAGTCGCGGTCGAGGATCTGCGCGCGGAGGACTCGAAGCGGTTTCCCCGCTACCCCGTCCCGGTCGTGCACTTCGCCCGGCTCGCCGTGGACCGCCGGGCGCAGGGACAGCGGCTCGGCGAGACGCTCCTCCTCGACGCGCTCGAGCGCGCACTCGCGGTTTCTCGGGCCGTCGCCGCGTTCGCGGTCGAGGTCGTGGCGATCGACGACGCGGCGCGGGCGTTCCACGTGAAGTACGGGTTCCAGGCGTTGAAGGACGACCGGAGGCACCTGTACCTGCCGATCAGGACCGTCGCGCGGCTGTTCGGCGAAGCGTGAGCGATCTTTGAAGTCCGGACGGACGGATTGGAGCGCATTGCAAGTAGCGTGAGGACTTGCGCTTACGGCGCAGACTTTCGCGTTGCCGGAAAAAGTCGCTCATGAGCACCAATGTGAGCACTCGTTTTTTTACACAGCCCCGAGAGCACTCGCGAAGCGTATCGGGAATCCAGCAGTCTGAGACGCGACGGGTCACGCGGGCACGAAACGGAGCCGGGGGGGCCTTCGAGAAATCTCGATTGGAGAGGCGACCAACGACCGGGACCGCCGACCCCGTGCTGTGGCAGCCGCGCTTGGTCTCGGACAAACCTGAGAGGCTACCAGGGATGTCGGAGAAATTTCTCCTTCTCGAATATCTTGAGCAGGCGCTTCAAGATTGCCTCGGTGGATGGCTCCTCTGGATCGCCCTTCGCCCACTCATTCGATGCCTTACGGAGAAGGTCGCCTGCGTCGCTCACACACTGTTCGAAGCGCGGCCCGGGGTCGGTCGTGTATCGGGGTCTGCACTGCGCCATCGAGTATTCCTCCGAATTTGGGTGCGAAGACGTGCCTCCGTTTACGAGCCACCGCCCCCCCCCCCCCAGTTGCGACCTCGCCAATGAACTCGGGATAGTGCGCCACTTCAGGGGCGAAAAGATCGTAGCCCCGTGAACCTCGCTGGATCAAGGGCGGCCTCAGTGGCTGGCTCGCCGCCCGCCGCTGAAGCCTGGCGATGAGCATGGATGTGAGGCACCGTCGCCCATCCAAATGGCCCGGAAAGCTACGAGTTCGCCTCTGGTGGTTCGTTCTCGACCAGCTTCGAGTACCAGTCGAAGAATGCCAGCGCGTTGTCGTATTTGCCTTGGACGGGAGGAGTGATGTTCGCCTGGGAGAGCCACCTCAACACATGCTCGCGGCCAGCGTCGAGGTTCAGATTTCGCTCGTTCATCACGCCGCTCACCCGGAACGGCCAGGGGTAGCACCAAAGCTCCTGCGGGGCGGCGTCCGTCAGCGGCACCTGGTACTTCACGTAGTACGAGGCGAAGTAGTGGTAGGAGCGCGGGTTCTCCCTGCGCCACTTCTCGGCGTAGGCCTGCACGAGCATGCCGAGTTTCGGCGTGGCGACCACTCCGATCCAATTCGCCCTCTCGGACCAGAAATGGGCATCTACAAGGGCAGGCCCGATGATCGTTGAGCTTCCGTCGAGGATGTACTCGCCGAACGAAACGGCGCCGCGGAGGAGAAGACCCACCTCCATTCCGCGAACGAGTGCGTGGAGAATCGGCTGGGAGAAGCCGAGGAGGGCGGAGTCTGTGACCTTCGGTAATTCCCAAACCAGAACGATGTTGTCGCCGAAGGTGATGACCCGGGGCACACCTGGCTCTTCGATCTCTTTTCCGAGATAGGCGAAGACCTCCGCGCTTCGCAGCGCACGCGGCATGCCCTCGAGGGTCAGGTCCCGTCGATCCAGGAATTTGACCGCGGCCTCGCTCAGCTCGGATCGAACCCCGAGGCCGTCGAGAATGGCCACGATGCCGGTGCGGATCGTCCTCTCGGACATTCTGGCGTCGCCTTACGGAGGAGTTGCCTGAGTGCCGCCCGAACCACCGGCAGGTCCGGCCGGCGGAGACGAACGCAGGGAAACAACGCGGACGAGATTCGTTCGATGTATCGGTCGCCCGAGTTTCTCGCCGGTGACAAGCTCCTCCGCTCCCACGACTCGCGCCGCTGCCACATGGAGAGCATCGAGCGCCGACAGTCCGCTGCGCTTGGCTTCCCCCAGCGCCACCCTCACCACATCATTCGCGTCAGGGGGCCAAGCCGTAACCCCGGCGAAGAACTCCTCGTAGAACGCAAGCTCCTCATCGCGACCGGTGAACGTCGACTTAGGAAGGACTTCGAGGCGGATGAAATCGCTCGACGCGAATGTTCTATCTGGATCTTCCAGGATCGCGATCGCCGCGTCAGAGATGTCGGGAGTGCCGCGCGCGGCCGCGATCAGGACATCGGCGTCGACGAACGTCAGCATCGGCGTTAGTCCGCCTGGGCTTCGCCGCCGCGTTCACTGACTTCGCGCTCGATCTCGTCCCATCCGAGGGTCTGAGCTCCGGAGTTCAGGATGGCTTCGCGACGAGCACGGAGGGCCGCACCCAGCCGGGACCGAGGCTGGCTGGAACGAGTGCACGCGGAGCTGAGTCGTGCGAGAACCGGTCCTTCCGGCTGCGGCTGAGGAATCGCCTCAGCTGACCGAGTCGAGATGGCGAGCACGATCCCAGCCGTGAGCAGGAGCGACCAGCCGCTGGCCGAGCCATCTTCGTCGAGCGATCGCAACACCACGGCCTGCTCGATCGGCGCCGCAAGACTGGTGGTGGAAGAATTCATGCGTCCCCCTTCTTGATGCGCTCGTAGTACTCAGGGTTCAGAGTTTCGATGAACGAGGTCCCGATTCGATCGTGCGCGCCGTCCAGCCAGCAGGAGACATCTGCCATCGTCTTCACGCCCGGATTCTCAGATCCGAAGTCAAGATCGAGCAAGAGGGCAGGAATCGCGTTCTGGACGACGAAACCTGTCTGGTGAATGAGAACGCCGGCGGGAGTGTCATGTTCGATCTCGTACCTCTGATACAGCCCGCGAACCGGGCGATCCAGCCCCCGGGTCAGCTGAGGCACGAGGTTAATCCAGCGCGAAAGCTCACGAGCCTTCTGCGGCCGAGCGGGAAGCTCGATCTGGTTCACGTACCGGAGGCCCAGCCGCTTGACCGGGAGGAACCCAGCCACGCGTTCGTGTTCCTCGATGACGTGCGAGATCAGCGCGCGGAAGCCATCCCAGGTCGGGTAGGGACGGAGGTGGTTCACCGTCAGTAAGTGCGGCCCCACCTGCACCATCGCCGACTTGTCGGGCCGGGAAAACTGCATCCGGTCGACTTTCCTCTGCACGGGCGCTAGACGGGCGCGGCCCAGAGAACTTCCCACGTCGATTTCGAGGGCGTCCACCTGCACCCGCTCAGGGAAATCGTTCCGCACGCGCTCGTAGAGAAGCCCCGGAAAGGTCATGTCCCACGGGGAGGCAGGGTCGAAGCGCAGCTCACAGAGAGCTTCGACGAGAGGAGGTTTCTGGAGTTTTTCGCCCATGGTTCTCGTTTTGATCTTACTGGAATTATCGGCAATTTGCCCTCTCTTCCAGCGCGGGCGACGCGAGGCAAGCAGATCGCGCGCTCATCTGCTTGGGAACGCGACGTTCTTCAGGATGGGGACCATCCAGCTTGGGACAAATCTGGAGTCCAGCCGAACGGTCTCGCCGCAGGGTTTCGAACCGGCAGAATAGATTGGGTGTTTGAATACCACCATGACCACCGAGAAAAGCACAGGCACATCCTCGCGGCTCACACTTCTTCGTACCGGAATCGCCGTCATGCGACTGCAGAGGCAGGTCGCGGAGCCCGGACCAGCGGCCGCCGGCTTCACAACCTTCGAGCAGCAGGTCATGGAGAAGCGCAACGAGTACGCGATGGAACTCGAACGCGTGCTCGACGAGCTGAAGCTCACGACGGCCCTGCTCGCCGAAGTCGCGGGGAGCAAGGAAGTGTCGTCCAGAACGCACGAACCGGAGGAGTTGATCAACTACTACAGCGGCGTCTTCTTCGATCTGGTCCACCAGACCAAGGACAAGCTGATTCGCCTCGTGGAGCTGATTCTCCGAACCGGCCCGTTCCGGAAGAAGTACAAGGAGCTGGAGTCCGTCCGCGTGGCGGCTTTCTTGAAGCGCCACGGGTCTACGCTCGAAGCGATCGGGATCAAGTCCCTCCTGGAAGAGTGGAAGGACGATGGGAATGGACCGCTGAGCGTGGTGCTGAAGCACCGCACGCAGCACCACCACAACTTGAGCAAGCTCCAGTACGACAACAAGTTCCTCAACGTCCGCATGAGCAAGATCCTTCGAATGCCGCAGTACTCCACTCTGTTCAGCGAGGAAGGCCGACGCATGATCGAGGAGATTGGCGCGAAGAGCCTCGAGACGCTAAAGGCCGACCTGCTCAAGAAACAGACTGACACCATAGAGCTCGTCGAGAAGAACCTGAACCAGATCGCAAGCAGGCTCATCGAGCACTTCAAGATCCCGACAGACGTGGCGGAACTGGTCAGGACAGTCACGGGCTATTCGGCGACGCTCCGCGCTCAAGAGGTGAGTAACGAGACCAGCGCCGCGAAGCTGCAGTTCGACGTCGCGCACCTCAAGGAGGAGCTGACGGCTTGCGCGACAAAGCTGGGCTGCGCGGACGAGATTCTGTCCGTGTACGTCGTTGGGAGCGCGGCCAGAGGGGAGCTGGCTCGGTCACGACTCCAGGTGGACGTCTACGTGATCACCAAGAACGTGACCATCGACGATGCCTGCGGGCCCGAGATTCACATGCGCGTCTTGAGTCAGTCGGACTTCGCCAGCGAGAAGCACAAGAAGGACCGCTTTATCTGTTGGAGCGATGGGCTGCTCCTTGTCGGATCCGCTTACAAGTTCGAAGAAAGGGACTTCCCGCGTCCGGGAGTGCTCCTCGCGATTCTCCTAAACGAGAATGTCGAGGCAGAACTCGAATCCGGCAAGGGGGAGGCGTCCAAAATGAACGATGAGGAATTTGAGGCGCTTCGACGACTCTCTCTCAGGGTCGCGAAGCTGGGATTGGACTTTCTCTTCGCACTCGCGATGTCGATCAAGCCGTTCTACTCCTCCAGTCGGCGGCGCAGGATCGAGCACATCAAGGCCACTCTGCCGCCAGACCTCCGGTTTGGCGCGCTTGAGCAGCTCTACCATGGCGGCACGTATCGCCAGGCTGACCTGGTTAGCGTCATCGAATTGCTGCTCCAGCTCGTCAGAAGGGAACTTCCAAAACTCCTGGTTGCGAAAACCGCGAGAGAGGCGCCGAAGTATAAGGAGTGAGTTCATTGGGGAGCCCAGCATCTGTCAGCTTCCAGTCCTGCAGTCTCTCCTTATCGTGCCGTCGGCGAATCCCCCGCCGCGCGCGTTGACCCGGCACCCCCCTCGCGCTACCGTCCCGCGTCATGCCCCAGGGCGAAACCGCCGGCGAACCCCTCTCCCCGCCGCCGCCGCGCCGGCGGAGGTGGCGCAGGCGCCTCCTCACGATCGGGCTTCCGGCGCTCGTCGCGCTGTACCTGCTCCTTCTCATCCCCGATTCCGTGCCGACGCCTCCGCGCCTGGCGAAGGACCCCTTCGCGTGGAACCAGGACGACCGGTGGAAGGCGCTCGAAGAGCGGTTCCTCGCTTCGCGGCTGGAGGCCCCGGAAGCGCGCCGGCGGGCGATCGGCGAAGCGCTGGGCGACCTCCGGTCGCAGGTCGCGCGCCTCGGCCAGGGCGCCGTGCCGGCCGACGACCCGCTGCTCGATCGGATCGAGGACGACCTCTTTTCGCTCGCCGCGCGCGTCGGCGCGTCGCCCGAGAACCTCGCGGCGTTCCTCGAGCTCGCGAACGCCGTGCGCGACGCGGTGAAGGAACAATCCGTGCGCTGGGACCTCCAGTCCCCCGCCACGAGGGCGCGCCTGTACCGCCTGCTCTACGGCGGCCGCGCGGCCGTCGAAGAAGCCATGCTCCAGGCGCCGCCGTCGGCCGTCCCCGCCCTCACGCTGTGCCGCGACGAACCCTCCCCCGCCCCGGGCGCAACCGTCCTCGGCGTCCGCCTCCACAGCGGCGACATCCTCCTCTCGCGCGGCGCCGCCCCCACCTCGTCGCTCATCGCGCGCGGGAACGACTTCCCAGGCAATTTTTCGCACGTCGCCCTCGTCCACGTCGACGCCGCGACGTCCCGGGTGTCGGTCGTGGAAGCGCACATCGAGAAGGGCGTCGCGGTCGCGACGATCGACGAGTACCTGCGGGACATCAAGCTGCGCGTGATGGTGCTGCGCCTGAGGTCGGATCTTCCGGCGCTCCTGGCGAAGCCGGGGATTGCGGAAGCGGCCGCCGCGGCGGCGCTGGCGGACGCGCGGGCGCGCCACGCCCCGTACGACTTCGCGATGGACGGCAAGGACCACTCGAAGGTCTTCTGTTCCGAGGTCGCCTCCGCCGCCTACGAACGCGAGGGGGTCCGCCTGTGGATGGGGATGTCGACGATCTCGTCGCCGGGCCTCTGCGCCTGGCTCGCGGCCTTCGGCGTGGAGAACTTCGTCACGCAGGAGCCCTCGGATCTGGAGTACGACCGTCAACTCCGCGTCGTCGCCGAGTGGCGCGACCCGGAGGCGCTGCTCCAGGACCACGTCGACAACGCCGTCACCGACGTGCTGCTCGAAGGCGCGGAGCGCGGGGAGCGGCTCGGGTACGCCTGGCCACGGCTCCCGATCGCGCGGGCGCTCAAGGCCTGGAGCTGCGGCCTGAACGTGTTCGGCGGCGTGGGACCGATCCCCGAGGGAATGAGCGCCTCCGCGGCGCTCCGCAGCGAGGAACTGCGCACGCGGCACGAAGCCCTCCGCGCGCGGCTGCTCGGCCGTGTCGCGTCGTTCCGCGCGGAGCGGGGTTACACGCCGCCGTACTGGGAGCTGGTCCGCCTCGCGCGGGAGGCCGCTTCCGCGAAGTAGTCCCCTGCTATTCCTCGCGCCCCTCCATCCACTTCTTGTACTCCTCCGACTTCACGAACTCCGCGTACTCCGGAATCAGCTCCAGCCCCGCGATCTCCAGCTCGAGCGTGGCCTCGATCTCGTCCAGGAGCGCCACCGTGTCCGCGAACGCCTTGTCCTTGAGCGAAATCTCCACGAGCAGCCAGTAGCCGTCCCCCAGGTCGGGCTCGGCCTTGATGGCGGCGCGCGCGGCGGCTTTGGCCTTGTCGTGGTCCCCGTCGAAGAAGAGCATCCGCGCCCGCATGACGGCCAGGTAGCTGTCGCCGCCCACGGCTCCCTCCAGGCGTTCGACGGCCTGCGCGGCTTCCTTGTATTTCTTCTGCAGGAAGAACGAATCGATGCACATAAGGTCGAGCGCGGGATCGCCGGGGAACAGCCGGGCCATTTCCTCCATGACCCCGATGTACGTCTTCTCGTCGAGCGACCCGGCCGTCGAGACCTTCATCACCATTACCCACTTCTGTGTTCCCAGCGACTCCGGCAGTCCGGCCAGCGCGTCCCACGCTTCCTGCGATCGTCCCTCCGCCGACAGCGCGTTGACGCGGGTCAGGATCGGCCCGGCCGCGGCCCAGTCCTTGAGCGTCTTGTCGTCGGCACCCGCCACCGCGGCCGCCGCGACCAGGTAGCCGCGCCGGTAGGCGTCGCTCAGGTACTCGCCCGTGGCGTACATGAGGAGGTTCACGCCCATGACCTCCCCGTCCTTCCGGGACAGCACGATTTCGTGAAAGTCGACGCCCCCCTGGAGAATCTTGCGGAACAGCACGCGCCGCGTGCCCTTCACGTCCCGCACGCGCAGGAACTTGTAGCTCCCGCCCAGCTTCAGATACGCGACGATCGTGTCGCCCAGCTTCGGGCCTTTCTTGACGCCCGTGCGGAACCCCTTCTTCAGATCCGCAGGCGCGTCGTGCGTCCGCATCGCCTCGTCGACCATGGCGTCGACGTCCAGGTGCCGATTGAGGAAATCGGGATCGCCGTCGGCGATCGTGGACTCCACTTCTTCGGCGAATTCACGGCACTCTGCCTCGGTCGGAAGTTCCTGGGCGAGGGCGGCGGAGGCGAGGAGGGCGAAGGCGAGCGGGGGGAATCGGGGCATGGGAAGGGGTCTCCGCGGTGGGTTGCGCGGGATTGTATCCGGGGCGCATGGACTTGCAGGCTGTGTGTTGGCCGGCGGACTTTTCAGGCGGCCGCGCAGGACAAGAAGTGGGCCGCCGCCCTCGTCGGTATCTATTGCCTATTTTAGCTATTTTCTCTATTATAGCCCTATTCTCCAAGAGGATGAATCCATGACCACCAGTTCCCTGCCGACCCCCACGGGCGAAGCCGCCTCGATGCCGAGCTTCCCCTCTTCCATGCTCAAGAACTCCACCGCCGACGTCCTGGACGAGGTGCTGGCATCGGGTGCCGTGGTCATCACGCGTCACGACAAGGAGAAGGCCGTGATCCTCTCCGTCGAGACATACCGGCGCCTGGTGGCTTCAGATCGCGACGATCTCGATGCCCTGCGGGAAAAGTTTGATGGTCTCCTCGAGAAAATGCAGGCCCGGACGGCCCGGGGGGGCGCGCGGCGGGCGTACGGCGCATCGCCTGCGGAGATGGGCAGGGCGGCCGTCAGAGCGGCCCGCCGCCGTGGCTGAGAGGCGCGCCGTGATCACCGTTCTGGCGGGGACGAACGGCGCGGGCAAGAGCAGCATCGCCGGAGCCACGCTGCGTTCGAGACGGGCCGAGTACTACAATCCCGACGAAGCGGCACGCGCGCACCGCGAGGCGCATCCGGAGTCGACCGCGGCGCAGGCGAACTCCGCCGCCTGGGAATTCGGCCGCCGCCTGCTGGAGCAGGCGATCCGCGATCGCAAGGACTTCGCCTTCGAAACGACCCTCGGCGGGAACACGATCGTCTCTCTGCTCGAGAAGGCCGCCGGCGCGGGACTCGACGTGCGCGTCTGGTACGCCGGGCTCGCTACCGCCGAACTGCACATCAGCCGGGTACGGCAGCGGGCCCGCCTCGGAGGCCACGACATCCCTGAGGAAATGATCCGCCGTCGGTACGAGAACAGCCCGCGAAACCTGATCCGGCTCATGCCGATCCTGGCGTCGCTGCGCGTTTACGACAACAGCGCTCCGGGCGACCCCGCTGCGGGACGGGCGCCGAAGCTCATCCTGATCCTCCACATGGAGAAGGGACGGATCGTGGGACCAAAGGACCTTTCGCGGACCCCGGACTGGGCGAAACCGATCGTCGCGCGCGCCATGGAGATTCACGGGACGTGAGAGCGTGAGAAAAATTCGATCTACGGTGCGGTCGGACCTCGCGCGCTGCGCGCGCTCGCCCCGACCGCGCCTGCGATCGAATTTTTTCACGCTCTCAGGAAGTGCTTTGCTGCCAGAGTTTGTGAAAACATCGGGCTGACCCGCTCAGGCATTTGATAGGGGGGGGGGCGAAGTCGGCCGGCTCGTATGGCCGGGACGATCGTGGGCCCTCTTGCCGGCCGACGGCGCATCACAGACCGATTTTTTCTCAAACTCTGAATGCGGGCAGGATCTAGTTTCCGGTACGGGACCCGCCACCGACGGCATTAGGGAGGCAGACTCCGAGGAACCCCCAATGCGCCACCTCCGCTTCGCCGCCCTCCTGCTCGCCCTCGCCGCCACCGCTTCCGCCGACCCTTACCTCGACGCCGCGCGCGACATCGGCGAATACCTCCTGCAGTCCGCCCGGCACGACGGCGACGGCATCTTCTGGGCGCAGTACGAGGGCGGCCCACCCACACTCAAGGATGAGGACCGCCAGTTTCCCGTCTCGATGTACTCCGGCGCCGCAGGTACCGGCCTCTTCCTCCTCAACCTCCACCGCATGACCGGGGAACAGAAGTACCTGGACGCCGCGCGCGCCGTGGGGCTCCGGCTGGAGAAGATCGCGCAGAAGCTGCCGACGGGCGCGGTGAAATGGGAAGGCACGAGCGAGCGGAAGGGGAAATCGATCCCCGAGGGGTACGGCCCGGGGCTCTACACGGGCAGCGCGGGCATCGGGCTCTTCCTCATGCACCTTCACGACGCCACGAAGGACGCCCGTTTCCGCACGCTCGCGATCGCGGCGTTCGCGCGCGTGCTGGAGGACGCGGAGGCGGAGCACGGGGGGCACCACTGGGTGTACTCGTTCCAGGACATCATCGGGGGGGAAGCGGGGATCGGGCTGGCGCTGCTGGAGATGCACCGGATGACGAAGGACGCGCGCTATCTCGAGGCGGCGCGCAAGGCGGCGACGTGGCTGCTGGCGAAGGCGACGCGCGAGAAGAAGGACGTGTTCTGGACGACGTTCGGGTCGAAGGACGCGGGGTTTTCGCACGGCGTTTCGGGGATCGCGTTCTTCCTGACGGCGATGCCTGACAAGGAGTATCGGGAAGCGGCGCGGGCGGCGGCGCACTGGGTCGAGTCCGTGGCGGAGCCGGCCGGCAAGGACGGGGTGCTCTGGAAGTACTACGCGGGCGATCCGCCCGAGGGGAAGCCGAACTGGGTGATGAACTCCTGGTGCCACGGCGCGCCGGGCGTCGTGCGCCTGTTCCTCGCCGCGCACCGCCGGAGCGGCGACGCCGCCGCGCTCGCCGCCGCCGTCAAGGGCGGCCGCGGGATCGCCTCCGAGTGCCGCCTCGGCGAGGACAAACCGTTTTTCTACAACCCCACGCTCTGCTGCGGCGGCATTGGCTGCACCGACGCGTTCGTCGACCTGCACCGCGCGTCCGGCCGCGCCGAATTCCTCGGGCACGCGAAGACCATCGCCGACGCCGTGATCGCTTCGCTCCGGTCGGAAAAGGGTTTCCGCGCCTACGCGTCCTACGACGAAGCGGACGAGGCGGAGAAGAAGCACCCGTACTACGAGACCGGCCTGATGCTCGGGAACGCGGGGATCGGCCAGGCGTTGCTGCGGCTGTCGGCGGAAGTCTCAGGGAAGGGCGACCGCGTGATCCAGCTGCCGGACCAGCCGTTCGCGTTGCCGGCGGAGAAATAGGGGCCGGGGGGAAGGGATGGCCACGAAAATGCACAAAAGGCACAGAAACCGACTCTCTGCGCCTTTTGTGCCTTTTCGTGGCTATCCCTTACTGTCTGAACGCCGGACCCGGAACCCCGCCGTCAAGCCTTCCTCGCCGTGACCGTCACCTCCGAACACAGCGACGGCGCCACGCGCCCCACCCACTGCTGCAGCCGGTAGTACCACTCCCAGTCCTCCCCCATCCCGAACCAGAGCGACCCCACCCGGTACCCCTGCACCGCCTCGGGCTCGAACCCGCAATTCCGGATCAGCCGCCGGAGCCGCCCGACTGACAGGTGCTGCAGGTGCGGCGGCTCCGTCACGCCGGCGATCCGGCGCAGCAGGTTGTTGATGCGCGTCCAGATCGGCGACAGCCACAACTCCGGTTCCGTGAACACCGGCGTCCCGAGCAACGCCACGCCGCCGGGCTTCAGCACCCGCAGTGCCTCCGACAGCGCGAACCGGACTTGCGCGTCCGTGAGATGCTCCAGCACCTGCTCGCACAGCACCGCGTCGAACGTCGCGTCGCGGTACGGCCACGGGCGCGTCAGGTCGCCCGCAAGCAGCCCGTCGTAGCCGCGAAACTTCGCCCGCCCCGCCATCCGCTTCCATGAAATGTCCATCCCCACGATCGTCGGCCGGCAGGCTTCCGAGCCCCAACGCTTCCAGTACCCCGGAAACCGCCCCTTCCCGCACCCCGCATCCAGGATGTTCACCGGTCCCGCCGGCAGCAACCGCCCGAGCGTCGCGGCCTGGTACTGGTAGCGCGCGAGCCGGAGCCGGAACCGGCGGTTCGACGGCTCGACCTCGAAGGCGAGCTTCATGCCTTCGTGCGGCACGCCGAACGGAAGGGGGTGGGCGGGCTTGCCGCTGGCGGGATCGATTTCCGGCGTGACTCGCGGGGCGTCGCTCACGGGGGGGAACGATACCGGAATCGATGCAGAGGGGGGAACCCGAAGTTGCGCTATCGCCGCGGCAAAGAACCCTGGTGAAAGGTGGGGAAGTGGGGGTAAATCACCGCCAATCTTCTGGAAGGACTCAGAGTGGTCGATACGAAAGAGCCTTCAGGGCCCGCCGAATCGCGCCATGCGCTCGAGCGCCGGATTCTCGACGGATTGGGCGGGAGCGTGCCGGCGCGCGGCAGTTCGCCTGCATACCTCGCGAATATCGGCCTGCTGGCCTTCGCTTCGGCGCTCCTGCCGGTCGTCTATGTCGGGGTCATGGCCGGGGTGGCGTTCCTCGTGTATCTCCACGCGACTTGGAGCGCGACGTGGCTGCTCCACGGGCGGTCGGGCCCGAGGATCTCCTGGGTCGCGCTTCTTCTCTACCTGACCCCGATCGCCGCGGGCGCGTTCGTGCTGGTCCTGCTGCTGAAACCGCTGCTTGCGCGTTCGAAGCCGGAGCCGGCCGGGGGGGCCCTCGATGCCGCCTCGGAACCCTTCATCTATGCCTTCGTGGATCGGCTCTGCGCGCTCCTCGGCGCACCGAAGCCGCGGCTGATCCGCGTCGAGATGACGGCGAACGCGGCGGCGTCGATGGAAGCGCCCGAGCGCGCGTTGGGGGCGCGGAGGCTCACGATCACCATCGGGGCGATCCTGCTCCAGTCGCTTTCGCTGCGGCAGCTGGCGGGCGTGCTCGCGCACGAGACCGGCCACCTGTCGCAGCGGCTCGCGCGATTCGCCCAGCAGTTCGTGAGGAACGTGAACGCGTGGCTCGTCCGCGTGGTGTTCGAGCGCGACGCGTGGGACGAATTCCTGGAAGAGCACTGCGAGTTCAACGGCTGCTCCGTCTCGGTGCTGTTTCTCTTCTGCCGGGGCGCCGTGGGCCTCGTGCGGAAGTTCTTCCACGGGCTCCTCGTCGCGAGCCATGCGCTGGTCGCCTCGATGGGGCGGCAGATGGAGTGGGACTCCGACCGGTGCGAGGTGCTCGTGGCGGGCTCAGGCGCGTTCGAGTCGACCTTTCAGCGGATGCGGCTGCTCCAGGCGTCGAGTTGGGCGGCCCACAGGATTTTCGCCGAAGGAGAGTGGAAAAAGCTGCCGGACAATCTGCCCGCATTCGTCGCGTGGCTGGCGGACCGATGCCCCGGGGCGGTGCGCGCGCGGATCGAGAAAGAGGCGAACCAGCAGGTCGCGCGCTGGTGGGAGCCTCATCCGGCGGATCGCGACCGCGTCGAGGCCGCGCGGAAATTGGCGGCGGCCGGCATTGTCGCGCCGGACCTGCCGGCGACCGCGCTGCTGAGAGATCCGGAGCGCGTTTTCCGCGAAGCGACGGCCGCGCACTTTCGCGAGGAGCTCGGAGGTGGGTTCCGCGGCGACGCGATCGTCCCCCATGCGCAGCTCGAGAAGTCGCGTGAAGAGCACGTCGACACCCAGCTCCGCACGTGGCGCTGGTTTCACGGCTGCGCCGACAGCCGCCGCCCCTGGCCGGTCATGGACCGCTTCGTGACGATTCCGGAGGGGCGGGTGGAAGCGCGCGCAGGCCTCGAGGAGGCCCGCGTCCGGGTCCTGCACGAGGCGGCGAGCTGGCACTCCCGGGTGGAGGAGCGAGAGAAGCTGGAGGATCGGATTCTGTCGGGAACGCGCTGCGCCGCGATCCTCGATGCGCTCAGCCGGCGGCAGGTGGATCGTTTCGATGCGCGGGAATTCGAGGAAGCGCGTTCCAGCGGTCTTGCCGCGGAGCGCGAGCGCGTCGCGGTGGATGCACGCCTCGACGACCTGGAGCGCCCCATGGCGGCCCGGATCGCCATGGCGCTCGCGTTCGTGGACCTCGAATGGCTGGACCTTCCTGACAGGCCCGGGCTCCAGGCCGCCGCAGGAAGACTCCGAAAGGGCTTCCGCTTTCTCAACGAGTCCTTTCAGCCGGTCGCGGACCTTATCTGCGGCTGGGCCGGCATCGACGCGTACCTGACCGTCAAGGAGCACGCGGGACTCGGCCAGGTGGGCTCGGGAATCCTCGCAGGGCTCGTCGACGCCGCGCGGAAGACGCTCCTCGCGATGCAACCGATGGTCGCCGCGGCCGCCGAGGCCTTCGAGGCGCAGGATCCGTCCTCGGGCGTCGCCAACCTGCTGCCGCTTCAGATTCTCGAGCGCGCGGAGATTCCGCAGCTGCAAGCCATGTCCCGCGTCCTCGTGCAGCGCCGTTTCGATCTCTTCCTGTGGTCGATCGACGAAACGGCGCGCCTCGGCGAGGCCGTCGAGGACGCCTTGGGGCTTCCGCGCCTGCCCGAACCGCCCGAGGACGCCCGGCCGTGGGCGTGACCCGGCCAGGGGCGTATCCACCAAGCGGGTTCGGCGAAATCCTTGCGGAGTCCGCCGCGAGGGATTTCACCGGCTGGCAAGGCGCCGACCGGAATCGATGTCGTTGTACATCGATGAGGATCGGCAACGCAGCCAGACGGCGAAAGACCCGCGGCGAGTCCGCAAGAATTTCGCCGGACCCGCTTAGAATGGGCGTCCATGAGATCCGGAGTCCGCGGCTTTGTTCCTGTACTCCTGCTGCTCCTCGCGCTCGGCTTCGCAGTGCTGTCGGCATCCAATGCCGCGGCCCAGGAGTCCCGGCCGGAACACCCCCGTGTACTCTTTCGCGGTAAGGGCGGTCCCGGCTGCGTTTCCATCGCCGAGATGCGGGGCCAGTTACGGAAAGAGCCCTGGAAGCCGCGGCTCGACAGCCTCAAGAAGTCACCTCACGGCGCGGCTCTCCACTGGCTTCTCACGGACGAGGAGGCCTCCGCAGCGGCGGCGCTTGCGGAAGCGAAGAAGTTACGCGTTCCCGAGAGCTTTGGTCACGACCCGGACTGGAACGACCTCGTCCTTTGCGCCGCATACGACTGGCTCTACAGGTGGAAGGGGTTCACGCTTGAGGACAAGAAGGAACTTGCGGCGCGCATCGACACGATGGGACGCTTGGCGCAATCCCACCTGGAGAAACCTGACACCCGCTTCTGCGATCCCGAGGCGTCGAGGGCCTTCATGCGAGTTGCGCTTGCCGCAGGCGCGCTGGACGGGCCTCGCGCGGATCAGTTGCGGGTCTTCGCAGTAGAATACTTCGAGAAGGTCCTTCGACCCGGGCTCGTCGCTCTCGAAGGCGCGTGGCCCTCTTCACCGGGCGACGCAATTTGCGAAGAGTTTGCATGCCAGTCGTACGCACTGTGGACGCTCAGGACCGCCTGCGGGAGGGACTTCATGGAATTCAATCCGCGCGGGAACGCCTGGAGCGGACTACGCGCCCGGTGGATCACTCTGTCGGTCCTGCCGACCTTGGGCTGGGTACGGTGGAACGACTCGGGCATCGCTTCACTCAACAAATCGGGCCGGAACGTCCTGGACATGATCGCGGTGGCCTCGCAGGACAATCCGCTGCGGTGGCTTTCGGCCGAGGTCGGGGATCTCGATGCGGAAGGCGGCTATCCGGATCGGCAGGCGCCGGATCTCTTCATTTTCGGCTTTCCCTGGAAACCTATGCTCCACGACAGCCACTTGTGGAGTGTCTTCGGCAAGAAGACGCTGGGGCAGGTTTTGTGGACGAGCCGACCGGGCACGAAGTACTCCAGTTCCGACCGCACGATCTTCACGTTTCGCGCGGGGGACCGCCTTCACCCGTCGCAACATCCCGATCAGGGCTCCTTCACGATCTGGGATGGAGGCTGGCTGGCCGTCGACAGCGGCGACTCGTTACGTGGAGGCAAGAACCACGCTGGGAACTACGCGCGCCGAACCGTGGCACACAACACGGTCATTTTCGGAACAGACGCTGAGGGTGGACAGCGGACGCCCGAAGTCCCGGGATTCCGGACGATTGAGGAATGGGAGGCGCGCAAGAACGAACTCGGACTGGAAACGGGGGATCTCCTGGAGGAGAAACACAAGAGGGGCGACAAAGTCTCGTGGATCTACCTGTCTGCCGATCTGACGAAGGCATATCGGCCCGAAGTCGTGGAGATGTTCACGCGTGAGATCATGGTGTGCGACCATTTCGCCGCGATCGTCGTTTTCGACAAGGTCCGCGCCACCGCAAAGGCGAGATGGCTTCTTCACAGCGGGTACAAGCCGGAGATTCGAGAGTCCGGATTCCGCATCGAGGGAAAAGGCTCCTTCCTCTACGCAAACGTGTTGCTGCCGAAAGAAGCCGCGATCCGGCGGATCGGTCCGGGATTCGTGGTGGACGGAGCGGACGTGAAACCGGCGGCCAGGCTGCCTCCAGCCGCCGGGGGCTGGCGTGTGGAAATCGAGGGCACGGACTGCTTTCTCGTCGTGCTGCAGCCGGTGACGCCGGGCCATCGCACCGCGAGGCTCAGCCTGATCGAAGAGCCGGACAAGGTCGGAGTCAAGGTGGAGGATCAGGAAATCCTCTTCCAGCGAAAGGGCGTCTCGCATGACGTCGATCTCCGCTGATCGGGAGGCGGCTCAACTCGCGCCTCCTCTTCGATCCGGATCGCCCGCCTGAAACTCGCACTTGCTCGGGAGGCGACGATTTCCGCGAAGTCGTCGGCGACGTGGTCTAATTCCCGACATGACCGACGCCGTCGTGGTGGACAACCTCCGCAAGCGCTACGGGCGGATTCAGGCGCTGGACGGCATTTCGCTCGCGGTCCCGCGCGGCGAGATTTTCGGACTGCTGGGCGCCAACGGCGCGGGCAAGACCACGCTCATCCGGTCGCTCGTGGGGCTCGCGCGGCCGGACTCGGGGACGCTGCGCGTGCTCGGGCTCGATCCGGTGCGCGAAGCGCGGGCGCTGCGGCGGCAGGTCGGGTACATGCCGCAGGCGCCGTCGCTGTACCAGGACCTGTCGCCGAGGGAGAACGTGCGGTTTTTCGGAAGCGCGCACGAGCTGGGCGACGCGGAGGCGCGGGTGGCGGAGGTGATGAAGTTCGTGGAGCTGGCCGCGCGCGAGCGCGATCCGGTGCACACGCTCTCGGGGGGCATGAAGCAGCGCGTCTCGCTCGCGTGCGCGCTCGTGCACCGGCCGCCGCTGCTCCTTCTCGACGAGCCCACCGCCGGCGTGGACCCGCCGCTCCGCGAGGCGTTCTGGAACCATTTCCGCGGACTCGCCGCCGCGGGCGGGACGATCTTCGTGAGCACGCACCAGCTGGATGAGGCGATGTCGTGCGGGCGCGTGGCGGTGATGCGGAACGGGCGGATCCTGGCGTGCGACACGCCCGCGGGCCTGCTCCAGCGCGGGCGCACGGTGGTGCGGGTCGCGTCGGGCGGGCGGACGGAAGAGGAGACGATCGCGAGCACGCCCGAGGCGCTGGCGGAGTTCCTGAAACGGCGCGGGCTGGACCCGGCCGTCGCGCGCGTCGAGCTCGCGGCCGACACGCTCGAGAAGATCGTCCTCGACCTCGTCCGCCGTGAGGGCGCGCAGCCATGACTGGGATTCTCCGCGCCCGCGCCGTGGGAGGCCGCGTCCTCCGCCAGATCGCCCGCGACCGCCGCTTCCTCGGCCTCGCCCTCGTCGCACCCCTGTTCGTCGTCTACCTGCTCAAGGTCTTTCTCGACAGCGTCGACGTCCCGTTTTTCCGCGCCGAGACCATCGCCGTCCCGGCGGGCGCGTTCATCGTCCACTTCATCACGTACGTCCTCACCGCCATCGTCCTCGTGCGGGAGCGCGGCGAGCAGACGCTCGCGCGGATGTTCGCGAACGGCTTCCGGCAGCGCGAGATCATCGGCGGCTACATGGCCGCGTACACCGCGCTCGCGACGGTGCAGAGCGCGCTCGTCCTCTCGGAGCTGGCGTGGCTGTTCAAGCTCGACTACCCGGCCTCCCGATTCGCCTCCCTCTACCTCGTCATGTGGATGCTCTCGATCATCAGCATGTCGCTCGGGATCTTCGTTTCGAATTTCGCGCGCAACGAGGGGCAGGTCCTGCCGTTCATCCCGCTCGTCGTGGTGCCGTCGCTCTTCCTGTCGGGAGTCATCATCCCCGTCGAGGACCTCCCCGCCTGGGCGCGCGCGCTCAGCCGCGTGACGCCGCTGTACCACGCGGACGCCGTGCTCGACCCGCTGCTCAAGAGCGGCGGCCGGCTCGCGGACGCGGGATGGGCGCTCCTCGGACTGCCGCTCTACGGCGCGATCGTCCTGACGCTCGCGGCGTTCACGCTCAGGGAGCGGGATTGAAGAAGGTCCAGCCCTGCGCCGAGCACCCCGTCGCCATAGCACTCGACCTCGGGTTGAACCTGAGACTCGATGAGCGGTACATTGCGGGAACGTGATTCCGACGTGGAGGATACCCCGCATGAGACTCGTTCCGATCACGGCCCTGATTGCCACGCTGTGGGTGAATCCCGTCCGTGCCGGCGACCCGATCGTCCTCGATCTTCCCGCTGGGTCGACCAAGGCCGACGCCGACAAATGCGCCACCGCGCTTGGCAGGCGGTTCGCCGCCGTCGGCCTGAAGTCACTGAAGGCCGTGGTCGTGGAGAAAGACGGCACGACCATGGTGGAAGTGACTTCGAAGGCAGACATCGCCCCCGAGACCCAGGCGAGGATCGCCCTGCTCGCCCGGATTCCGGGGCAGAGGGGCATGTTTAAGGCCGGACGGGACCTGACGGCGGACGAGAAAGCCAGTGGTTTCACATCAGGCAAGAGCAGCGATCCGAACTCCGCGAAGGCGCCTCCCGGGACCTCCTGGGTCTGGTGCATCGGCCGCGATCTGGCGCCTCTGCCCCAGGCTGAGGCAACCGCGTGGCTGGTCCGCGAAGTTCCCTCGGTCACGTGGTCGGAAATTTCCGTTGCTGAAAGGGGCAAGGACGAATGGACTTTCCGGCTCGCAGCAGCGGCGACGAGGCGGCTGATCCTGGACTTAACCGGCGGCAAACAGGGCGTCATCCTCGTTGACATCTTTTACATACTCACGTTCGATTCGACAGCACTGGTGGATGACGTCCTGGTCGTGCTCGGCGAAGGCCGCAAGGTCCTGAAAGAAGGGACGTTCAGTCTCCCCGCGACTCTCGCCGAGAACCTCGAGGCGATCCTGCGCTATCCCATGCCGTTGGCTCTGAAAGCGGTGGAACTGAAGAAGTAGCTCATTCCGGCGCCTGAGCCGCCCGGGGTTGAATCCGAGATCCCGAGGTGGCTATGGTGGCTTCCTCCATTCCCGTCCAGGAGACATCCCTGACAAACCGTGCCTCCGGTACAAACCCCGCGCGGAGATTCGTCTTTACGATGTTCCTCGCACTCTCCGCCGTCTCCTGTGACAGGCCATCTTCCCCCCCAGCCCCGGCACCGGCAGCCGCCGTATGGCCGGAGGAGCCGTCGGGGCCGCTCTGGGAAGCGCTCGCCCGCGTGCCGGCGTGGGAAGGCGGCAAGATCGGGATCCTGGATTTTGGCGCGGCGCTGAAACCGCATGCGTCGTGGGGCGAGGCCGGCCACGGCCGGGCGGCGCGGGAGTTCGAGAAGTTTTTCGTGAAGGGGCTGAAGCTTCCCGCCGCGGACGTGTCGGACCTGATCTGGGCGGAGCTGCACCCGAAGGACCGGAGCCGCTTCGAGCACCTGCTCCTCGCGAAGGTCGCCACCGATCCCGCCCGCCTGCAGGAAGCGCTGCGCGCGCGCGGCTTCGCGCCGGCCACGGGCGGCGAAGGCCGGTGGACGCGGGAGTCCGGCCCGACGCCCGAATCCGTCGCGCACAGGGACGGATGGCTCGTCCGGACGACCTCGGAACCGGAAGTTCTGACGAAGGTGCTCGACGCCTGGAGCGGGACGTCGCCGAGCGCGCGCTCGCTCGCCCACGCGCGCACGCTGGCCGCGGGGCTGCCGTCCGCGAAACCCGCCATCCTCCGGTTCGGCATCGAAGAGCAGCCGCTGCCGGACTCTCCGCTCCGCGTGATCGCGATGGCGCTCGCGCCGGACCCGGCGGCGGGCGAAGAGGTCGTCATCGTGGCGTTCGATGCCGAGTCCGGTCCGGAGACGATGACCGCTTCAGAAACCTGGAAGAAACACGTCGCGAAGCTCGTGCCGCCCCCCGGCGTCGACCGGAAGGGAGCGTGCCTGCGCGTCGCGACGATCCCCGAGTCGGACCCGGCATTCGTCGATGCGCGCCGGAGGGAAGTGATGGCCCGGCTGGGCGGACTCCGGAATGCGCTCGAAGCGTACCGGATGCAGGAGGGCCGCTATCCGGCGAAGCTCAAGGCATTGACCGAAGGCGAATTCCCGGTCTACACCGACGACCTCTGGGACGCGTGGGGCCACGATTGGATCTACAGATTCGAGGGCGGTTCCTTCGAGGTGCGGAGCCCCGGGCCCGACGGCCGGGAAGGCACGGCGGACGACGTCGAAGATCCCTTGAACAAGTAAAGGCAATTACGTGAATCCGCGCCGATAATCTGGCAACCTGTCGGTTGCTTTCGGCCTGACCTGGACACGACGGTTTCTGTTACGGAGAGTCTCAGATGCGCCTCACCGCCTGTTCTCTTGCCGCCTTCGCTCTTGCCGCGCTCGCCCGCGCCGACGTCCCCAGGGACCTCTTCTCCCAGTACGACTTTTCCACCACCAAGGTGGGCGAGTGGGCGGAGTACGAAGTGATCGAGGACGAAAAGAAGTCGAAGCGGCGGATGGCCTGCGTCGCCTCCGAGGGCGAAACGCTCTGGATCGAGAGCAGCTTCACGCCCCCCGGCACGCCCGTCGGGGCCACGATGCTCTTTGCGGTGAACCGCGAGAGCGGCGAGGCGTGGCCCGCGCTGAAGTTCCGGACGAAGGAGCGCACGGCTAAGATCGTGATCCGGCTGCTCAAGTTCGGGACGGACGCGAAGCCGAACCTGTACGACCGGAAGTAGCCGGCGGGCGCGGGGGATGGGCTATCATCGCCCTTCATGCCCGACGCCGGCGAACGCCGCTACGTCACCATCCTCTTCTCGGACCTCTCCGGTTTCACCGCGCTCTCCGAGCGCATGGACCCGGAGGACGTGCGCGACATGGTCGACGCGCTGTTCCGGAAGTTCCGCGTCCTGATCGAGGCGCAGGGCGGCACGGTTGACAAGTTCATCGGCGACGCCGTGATGGCGGTGTTCGGCGCGCCCGAAGCTCACGAGGACGACCCTCTCCGCGCCGTGCGCGCGGGCCTCGGCATGCAGCGCGCGATGGCGGGGCACAACGCGGAGCACGGGCTCTCCCTCCGGCTGCGCGTCGGCATCCACGCGGGCGACGTGCTCTGGGGCAGCATCGGCGGCGACCGCGCGACCGCGACGGGCGACGCCGTGAACGTCGCCCAGCGCCTCGAGAGCGCCGCCCGCCCCGGCGCCGTCCTCGTCTCGCGCGCCGTCGCGCGCGGCGCGGGACGCGGTGCGCGGTTCGCGGCGCTCGCCCCCGTAAAACTCAAAGGCCGCGAGGACACCGTCGACGTCTGCGAGGCCGCCGAAGGCGCCCCCGCGGCGGAAACCGTCTTCACCGAGGGAAGACCGTTCGCGGGAAGAGACGCCGAGCTCGCGCGGCTCGTCGAGCGCTGCGAGTCCGGCCGCGGCGTGCTTCTGGTCGTCGAGGGGGAAGCGGGGATCGGGAAGTCGCGGCTGATGCAGGAGCTGAAGCGGACGATCCGGGCGCGTCGCGAGGACGCCTGGGTGGCGACGGGGCGCGCCGCCGAGGCCGCGCCCTGGCCGCTCGCGCCTCTCGCGGAGATCGTGCGCGCCGGCGCGGGCTCGGAAGCGCCCGCGGACATCGCGGCCTGGCTCGCGGCCGGCCTCGACGAGCCCGACCCCGTCCGCCGCGAAAACGTCGCGCACCTCGTCGCGCTCTCCCTCGGCTCCCCCGTCCCCGGCTCGCGCGTCCTCCACCTCGACCCCGCCCGGCTCGCCGAGGAAACGCGCTTCGCCTGGCTCGCCTGGCTCCGCGCCCGCGCCGCGCGCGCGCCCGTCGTCTGGGTCCTCGAGGACCTGCACGCCGCCGACGCAGGCACGCTCGCGCTCCTCGAATTTCTCGCCCCGCGCCTCGCCGACGCCCCCGTCGCCCTCCTCGGCACCGCGCGCCCGGGCGCGGCCCTCCCCGCCGCCTTCGAACGCCTCGACCTGCACGAACTCCCCGAGAACGCCGTGCTCGCCCTCGCCGCCCCCGCCCTCGGCGGACCCCTCTCCCCCGCCCTCGCACGCTTCCTCATGCAGTCCACCGCGGGCAATCCGTACTACCTGGAAGAGCTGACCGCGTTCCTGCGCGACGAGGGCCTCGTCGGCGGGAACCCGCTCGAGCTGCGCGTCGAGCCCGACCGCGTCCCGCGCGGCCTCCAGGGCCTGCTCACCGCGCGCATCGACGCGCTCGGCCCCGAGGGACGCGAGGCGCTCAAGGGCGCGAGCGTCGTGGGCCGCTCCTTCTGGCGCGACTTCCTCTCGCGCGCCCTCGAGCGCGGCGTCGACGCCGCCGTCGCGGACCTCCGAGGACGCCAGCTCGTCTTCCCGCAGGAGCCCTCCCTCCTCCCCGGCGACGAGGAGTTCGTGTTCCGCCACTCCCTCCTCCGCGGCGCCGCCTATTCGCTGCTCACCAAGAAGGAACGCCTGCGCCTCCACGGCGTCGTCGCCCGCCTCCTCGACGCCCGCATCCCCGACGGCGGCCGCCGCGTCCGCGAGCTCGCCGCGCGCCACTGGGAATCCGCGGGCGACGCCCCGCGCGCCGCCGCCCACTGGCGCGACGCCGCGGAGGAGGCGTTTCGGGGAAGCGCCTTCGACGAGTGCCTGGGCTGCGCGGCGGAGGCGTCGCGTCTCGGGCTTGCGGTGGAAGCGGACCTGTTTTCGGCGCGCGCGTTCGCCGACGTGGGCCGCCCGCGCGAGGCGCTCGCGGCGGCGCTTCGGGTCGCGTCGTCGGCCGCGGCCTCCCCCGCGCAGAAGCGCGAAGCCGGGGTGATGGCCGCGCGGGCGGAGTCGACCACGGGCGACTTCGAGCCGGCGCGCGCGCACTGCGACGCGATCGTGGCGGCGGGCGCGACGGACCTCGCGGCCGCCGAGGCCC
Organism: Planctomycetota bacterium; assembly: GCA_016190145.1. Taxonomy (GTDB): domain Bacteria; phylum Planctomycetota; class MHYJ01; order WSZJ01; family WSZJ01; genus WSZJ01. Next base: position 37,743 of record JACPRD010000102.1, read on the forward strand.
TGAACGTGAAGGCGCGGGCGCTCCTCTCGCTCGGGCGGTTCGACGAAGCGGTGGCCGAGGTCGGACGCGCCCGGACCATCCTCGAGAACCTGCCGGAAGGCCGCGAGACGAGCCGCTGCGCGGCCGGCCTCGCCGGCGTCGCCGGACTCGCCCACCTCCGGCGCGGCGACCTCGACGCCGCCGGGACCGAGAGCGAGGCCGCCCTGGCCATCCGGCGCGCGATCGGCGACCGCTCCGGAGAGGCCGACGCCCTCGCGAATTTCGCCCTGATCGAAAACACCCGCGGCAACACCGGCCCCGCACTCGCCCGCTTCGAAGAGGTCCTCGCCATCCGCCGGGACATCGGCGACCGGACCGGGGAGGCCGGGACCATCAGCAACATGGGAACCGTCTACGCCAAGATCGGAGAACTGTCCCGCGCCCAGGAATCCTTCGAGAAAGCCCTTCCCGTCCTCCGCGACGTCGGACACCAGCCCTTCATCGCCTCGACCCTGAACAACCTCGGCAACGTCCTCCGCCGGCGCGGATTCGTCGACGACGCCCGTCGCCTGCACGAAGAGTCCCTCGCGATCCGCCGCCGCACCGGCGAGCGGAACGGCCAGTCGCTCGTCCTGGGGAGCCTGTGCGAGGACGCCGTCGCCAAGGGCGAGTACCGGCAGGCGCGGGAGTGGTGCCTGGCGGCGCTCGCGATCGACCGGGAGATCGGCGTGCCGCACGGCGTCGCGACCGGCCTCGTCCACCTCGCGCGGATCGCGGAAGCCCTCGGCGACCCGCAGGAAGCCGCCCGCCTGAACGCCGAGGCCCTCGCGCTCCGGCGCTCGCTCGGCGACCGCGGCGGCGTCGCCGATTGCCTCCTCCACGACGCGCGCCTGCGACTCGCGCGCGGCGACGTCCCGGGCGCGGAAGCGAGCGCCCGCGAGTCGCTCGACGTCCACCGGCAGCTCGGCACCCTGGGCGGCGTCGCGAACGCCCTCTCGATCCTTGGCACCCTGCACGACCGCGCCGCCCGCTACGACGACGCCCTCGCGGCGCACCGGGAGGCCCTCGCCCTCCGCCGCGCCTCCGGCGACCGCAGCCGGGAAGCCATCTCGCTCAAACTCGTCGGCACTTCCCTCGAAGCCCTCGGCGACTTCGACGGCGCCGAAAAGTCCTACGGGGAAGCGCTCACCCTCTGCCGCGCCGTCGGCGACCGCGGCTTCGAGGCCGCGATCCTCGACAGCGTCGCCTCCCTCGCCCGCGAGCGCGGCGACTACGGCCTCGCCGTCTCGATCCACCGCCAGGCCGTCGCCCTCGCCCGCGAACTGGGCCTGAGCTCCGAGGAGGCGAGCGCGCTCTGCCACGCCGGCGCCGCCCTGCGCTCCCAGGGCGAGTTCGACGCCGCCCTCGAGGCCGTCGACCAGTCCCTCGCCCTCCGCCGGTCCCTCGGCTCTCGCGGCGGCGTCGCCGAGTGCCTCGCCGAGCGCGCCAAGATCCACTCCGCCCGCGGCGACCTCGCCCCCGCCCGCGCCGACTTCGAAGCCTCCCTCGCCGAGTTCCGATTCCTCGGCGAACCCCGCGAAACCGCCCGCGTCCTCAACGACCTCGGCGACGCCCTCTTCAAGGGAGGCGACCTCGACGCCGCCCGCGCCGCCTCCACCGAGTCCCTCTCCCTGCGCACGTCCATCGGCGACCGCCCCGGCGCCGCCGCCAGCCTCCTCTCCCTCGGCAACGTCCACGCCGCCCGCGGCGACACCGCCGGCGCCCTCCGCGACTTCACCCAGGCCCTCGACGCCTTCCGCTCCCTCTCCGACCGCCCCGGCACGGCCGACGCCCTCAACAACCTCGGCTGGCTCCACGCCCGCCAGGGCGACCGCCCCGCCGCCCTCGCCCATTTCGCCCGCGCCCTCGCCCTCCGCCGCGAACTCGGCGACCGCCACGGCCAGGCCTGGATCCTCTACAACACCGGCCGCGTCCATCAGGAAGCGGGCGACACCGGCGCCGCGCTCGCCGCCTTCGAGGAGGCGCTCCCGATCTTCCGCTCGCTCAAGGAGCGCCTGAACCTCGGCGGCACGCTGGTCGGGATTGCGGAGTGCCGGATGCTGAAGGGCGACCGCGCGAAGGCGCGCGAGGCCGCGTCGGAGGCGGTGACGCTGTTGCAGGATCTGGCGTGGAAGGAGGGGCTGGAGAGTGCCAGGGGGATTGTGGCGAAGACGGCGGACGAGACGGGCTAGAACGGCTCCTCGATCCGCTTTTCCCAGCCATGCGAGCGGCCGCCGTAGAGCCTCCCAAAGATCTCCCTGAGTTTCTGGTACTGGCGTGCGTACTCAAGCCGCGCGCCTTCCATGGGCTCCAGGGTCGAGAGCGCGTGACAACACCGCGCCGCCGACAGCAGTGCCCGCCTGTGATCCTCCGACAGCTCCCCGGGATCCGGGGGGTAGACGATCACGGTTCGAAGAAAGCAGAGGAGGGCGTTCTTCAGTTCCTTCTCGGACTTCGCCTCTCCTCCGATCGCGCACTCGCCCAGCCCGTTCCACGCCCGGCGCAGGGCTCCGACCTCAAGGGGAGAGGCTCCCTCGAGGACCTTGCGGAATGCCGCCTCGGCTTTCGCGATCTGCCCCTGCGCCAACTCGCAGGAACCGACCCCGGCTTGAGCGGCCCAGGCGATCGGGCTGGCCGGCAGCCGGGCGAGGTCCGTGTAGGCGGGAAGTGCTTTCGCCGGCAGTCCCTCGCGTTCGTAGAGGCGAGCGTCTTCGAGTTTCATCTCGTCCGCGATCTCGGCGTCCCAGTTCATCTCTCTCGTCGCGTGCACGATCCAGGCGGCAAGCTCGCGATGGGCTTCCGCCCAGCGAGGGGGATCCTGGCGTGTGAGGCAGGCCACGAGACCAGCCACGGCTCGCCTGAAATAGTAGGAGTCGGGCCACGCTGCGAGCAGCTTTCGGTACCCGACGACTCCGGGGGCGAACTGACATGCGAGCCGATGAGATTCCGCGGCCATGAACGAACACTCCTGCCGCATCACCAGGCGCGTTCTCGTGGACTCCGCGGCCGCTTCGAACTCCATCGCGGCCTCGGCGAAGCTCCCTTCGGCGAAATGCCTGCGTCCGGCGGACATGGAAGCAGGCACCGAGGACAGATCCCAAACGATGGCCTCGATCCGTTCGCTCGGGTACGCGGCGCCCGCGTCGTTGACCTGGACGGTGACATCACGGCAGGTGATCCGCTGAACTTCACACGGAATCTCCTGGCCCTGCACGAACCGCAGCGTGTCCGCATACTCCGCCTGGGCACCCAGGTGGCTTGCGAGGAGGGCGGCCGCGGCATTCAGGAGTCGCATGATGGAACCTAAGGAATCGTGCAACAATAACTGCATAGATTCGTCGCCCGTTTTTCCGATATAGGAGGAGTGGACCTTGAGACCATTCGCGCCAAGTTCCAGGCACTCGATCCAACGCTGACGGAGCGCAGCCGG